>DATIER010000027.1:0-11568 GCA_035455605.1 Gaiellaceae bacterium | reverse complement strand
CAGGAGCCGAAGCGGGTCGTCGCGGAAGACGGAATCGGCGATCGCGGCGATGCGGCCGGCGGCGAGATCGCCGTAGCCGCCGTACGGGTCGACCGTCTCGTCGGCGCCGACCCGCTCGGCGATCGCGTTGATCGCGAAGTCGCGCTTGGCCAGGTCGTCCTCGATCGATCCCGGCAGCGGCGTGAAGTCGACCGTCCGCCCGTCCCCGAGCACGACGCGCCAGGCGCCGTGCCGCTCCGAGAGCAGGAACGGCGCCCCGCCCACGCGTCCCGCGAGCCTTCGCGCAGCCTGCTCGGGCTTGCGTAGCGCGACGTCGAGGTCGAGCAGCGGCCGCTCGAGCGCCCGGTCGCGAACGGCGCCGCCGACGATCCACGCCTCCTCGCCGGCGAACAGCCCCTCGACGACGTCACGCATCGACGACCACCCGCCGGGCGCGGCGCGGATCGCCCTTGATCCCGCAGGTGAGCTCGTAGTTGATCGTCCCTGCGACGCGCGCGTGCGCCTCCGCGAGGACGCCGTGGCCGAGGATCGTCACCGGCGCGCCGGCCGGCTCCTCGCCGCCGAGCTCGACGGCGAAGGCGTCCATCGAGACGACGCCGACGACCCGCCGCGGCTCGCCGCTCACGCGCACCTCGGTGCCGGTCAGGTCGCGGCGAAAGCCGTCCGCGTAGCCGACCGGCACGATCCCGACCCACGTCGGCCGCTCCGCCACGAAGCGCCGGCCGTAGCCCGTGCTCTGCCCGGGCTCCAGCCGCTTCACCCGGGCGAGGTAGCTCCGCCACGAGAGCGCCGGCTCGAGGCCGTCGGCGGCCGGGTCCTCGCCGAACGGCGACAGGCCGTAGAGGGCGACGCCGCAACGGGCCGCATCGAACCGGGCCGACGGCAGCCGCAGCGCCGCCGCGCTGTTCGCGACATGGCGCATCAGGTCGGCATACGCCGCGGTGGCGGCGCGAAAGCGCTCGACCTGCTCCTCCGCGAACCCGGGGTCGGAGTCGGCGGTCGCGAGATGGGACATCAGGCCGACCACCTCGGGCCCGACCTGCGGCAGCTCCGACAGGCCCCAGCGGCCCATGCCGGTGTCGAGCTTCAGGTGCACCCGCACGCCGTCGGGCGGCTGGTCGTCCCACCACGCGAGCTCGAGCCGGGCCTGCCGCGCCTCGGCGATCTCGCGGCTCGACGAGGCCGGGCCCATCACGAGGATCCGCGCCAGGCCGAACTCGGACCGCAGCTCCAGCCCCTCGGGCACCGTCGCGACGCAGAGCGCGCCCGCGCCCTCGTCGAGCACGGCGGCCGCGACGTCGACGGCGCCGTGGCCGTACGCGTTCGCCTTCACGACCGCCCAGAGCTGCGCGCCGTCGAGCGCCCGCAGGAGCGTCCTGGCGTTGCGCCGCACGGCGCCGAGGTCGACCGTCAGCTCAGACCGGTGCATCGAGCACCAGCGGCAGCGCGCCGACGACGTCGCTCGCGACGGCGCCCGCCTGCGGGACCTGCCGCGACGCGAGCTGCTGCGCCGCGGCCGCGGCGGCGGCGGCCGTCCGCGCGTCCAGTTTCTTCGCCAGGAACGCCGCGACGATCCCGGTCAGCACGTCGCCGCTGCCGGCCGTCGCGAGCGCAGGGGTCCCGAGCGACGCCACCAGCACGCCGTCCTCGCCGGGCGACGCGACGAGCGTGTCGGCGCCCTTCAGCAGGCAGACGCAGTGGAACGTCTCGGCCGCGCGCTGCACCGCCTCGATCCGGTGGGCGGCGACCCAGCTCGACTGGACGCCCAGCAGCCGCGCGAGCTCGCCCTCGTGCGGCGTCAGCACCGTCGGCGCCGAGCGGCTGAACGGCTCGAGGTCGTGCAGGGCGTCCGCGTCCACGACGGCCGGCCGGTCGAGCTCGGCCAGCAGCCGCCGCACCACCTCGCGCGGCCCCTCGCCGCGGCCGAGGCCGGGGCCGAGCGCGAGCGACCCGGCCTTCGAGGCGAACTCGAGGATCGGCTCGATCGCGCGGGGCGAGATCTTGCCGTCGTCCTCCGGGCACGGCAGCTTCACCGCCTCGAGCAGGCGCTGCTCGAACACCTGGAGCGTCGAGTCCGGCACCGCGACCGCGACGTAGCCCGCGTCCGCGCGGAAAGCCGCCTTGGCCGCGAGCGACGGTGCTCCTGTCAGGCCGCGCGAGCCGCCGACCAGCAGCACCGTGCCGGCGCTGTACTTGTTCTGCTCCGGCCGACGGCGCGGCACCTGCGCGAGAATCTTCGGCGTGACGAGGCGATGCGCCGTCCGGCGCGGCGCGAGCCCGATGTCCGCGACCACCACGTCGCCGGCGTGGAAGCGTCCCGGCGCCACCTCGAGCCCGACCTTCGGCCCGTGCATCGTCACGGTCACGGCCGCGTCGACGCACACGCCGGCGACCTCGCCCGTCGACGCGTTCACGCCCGAGGGGAGGTCGACGGCGACGACCGGCCTGCCGCTGGCGTTCATCGCGGCGATCGCCCGCGCGGCGTCCTCCCGCGGCGCGCCGTGGAAGCCGGTGCCGAAGAGCGCGTCGATCACCACGTCCGCCTCCTGCACCGGCGCATCCTCGGCGGTGCGCGCGGCCTTGCCCGCCGCCTCCAGCACGTCGAGCGCGATCCGCCCGTCGCCGCCGTTCGCGCCGCCGCCGCAGACGGCGACGAAGCGCTGGGCGTCCGGGAAGCGGCGCATCGCCTCCTCGGCGACCGCGCGGCCCGCCCGGGCCATCAGCTCGTCCACGTCGTGCCCGGCCTCGGCGGCCTTCATCTCCTCGGCCGTGTAGAGCGGCTCCAGGCTCATTCGATCACGCAGACCGCCTGGGCGAGCTCGCGCGAGTGCGTCATCGAGAGCTCGATCCGGCCGGCGCCGACGCGCTCCGCCCATGCCTTCGTGGAGCCGCTCAGGCGCACGCCCGGCTTCGGCCGGCCGGCGATTTCGATCTCGCGCCAGGTGAAGCGGACGCCGGAGCCGAGCGCCTTGCCGACGGCTTCCTTGCCGGCGAAGCGCGCCGCGTAGTGCTGCGGCGGGTTCGGCTTCGAATCGCAGTACGCCCGCTCGGCGTCGGTGAAGCAGCGCTCGCGGAACCCGGGGTACCGGGCGAGCGCGCGCTCGATGCGCGGGATCTCGATCAGGTCGACGCCCACTCGCATGGGCAGAAACTCTACGCAGCCGTTTCGATCCAGCCCGGGAGCGCCGCGATCGAGGTGATGATCCCGTCCGGCTTGACGCGCGCCGCCTCGACCGCGTCCGGGCGGAACTTCCCGGTGCGCACGAGCACCGTGCGCAGGCGGCAGGCGTGCGCGCCGGCGATGTCGGCCTCGAGGTCGTCGCCGACCATCCACGTCAGCTCCGCGTCCGAGTCGAGCGCGTCGAGCGCGGCCTGGAAGTAGGAAGGGCTCGGCTTGCCGAGCACGGTCGCCTCCGTCTCGGCCGCGTACTCGAGCCCGGCGACGAATGCGCCCGAGTCGAGCAGCGGGCCGCGCGCCGTCTGCCACCAGCGGTTCTTGTGCAGGCAGTAGAGCTCGGCGCCGGCCTGCAGCTCGGCGAACGCCCGCGCGAGGTTCATGTAGCTGAACACCTGGTTCGTCTCGAAGCCCTCGTCGGCGCCGCCGATCAGCACCGCGTCGGCCCCCTCGCCGACCAGCTCGACGTCCGCGAGGTCCTCGACGATGTCCGGCATGGTCAGGGCGAGCACGCGCTTGTCCCTGAGGGTGTGCGCGGCGGCCACCGGCGTGGTCTGCAGCTCCTGGTCGTCGAGCTCGACCCCGAAGCCGCGGATCTGGTCGGCCAGCCGCCGGCGCGAGTGGGTCGTGTTGTTGGTCACGAAGCGGAGCCGGTGCCCGTTCTCGCGCAGCTGCCGCACCGCCTCCGCCGCGCCTGCGATCGGCGTGCCGGAGACGTGGAGCACGCCGTCGACGTCTAGGAGAATCGCAGGCATGGAGCGCGAGTCTATTCGGGTCACCCGGACGGTCTCGATCCCGCGCGGCGAGGTGGAGCTGCGGTTCTCGCGTTCCAGCGGGCCCGGCGGCCAGCATGCGCAGAAGAGCGACACGCGGGTCGAGGCGGTGTTCGACGTCGAGGCGTCGTCGGCGCTCTCGGAGGCGCAGCGGCGGCGGGTGGTCGCGCGGGTCGGGCCGGTGGTGCGTGCGGTGGCGCAGGACGAGCGCAGCCAGTGGCGGAACCGCGAGCTCGCGCTCGAGCGGCTGGCCGAGACGTTGCGGGAGGCGCTGCGCGTGCAGCGGCCGCGGCGCGCGACGAAGCCGACCAAGGCCGCGGTCGAGCGGCGGCTGGAGCAGAAGCGCCGCCGCGGCGAGACGAAGCGGATGCGCAGGCCGCCCGACTAGCCGCCGTGACACTTCCGTCACCGTGTCTGACACCGGGCTGGGGCCGCCGGGCCGACGCGTGAAGCGCAGCTGTGGAAGACGCGTGACACTCTCGGCACGCGTCTGACACCGGGCCGGAAGTTCTTACGCGCGCCTTACGGCTCCCTTACGAGCGCCTAATCGCCCCCTGACATGCCGAGCCGACGATTCGGACGACCTCCCCTCGCACAAGGAGTCGTTCGATGAGAAAGCAGCTCCTGCTCGGCGCCCTCCTCGCCGTCGCGATCCTCACCGCCGGAGCCTCGGCGACCTTCGCGGCGCGCACGGGCGGCAACGTCCTCTACGTCTTCAACGGCCGACTGCTGGCCGACGCCGGCAGCGGCTCGACGATCGCGGTCGACGTGAACGGCGGCAACCGCGTCGCCCTGAGGAAGCTCGTCGGCCAGAGCGACAGCGCGGGCTTCGCAGTCGACGCGGGCACGCAGTACCTCCGCTGGGCCCACGGCGTCCCGACGGTCGTGACCGAGTCGAACCTGCTCGCGGGCGACCGCGTCAGCGTCCGGGTCGTCGCCGACCGCCACGCCTCGCTCGCGCAGATCGAGGCCACCGCCGCGCGCCGCGTGGCCGACTCCGGCCAGCCCGGCCGCTTCCCGGCGCAGCCGCTGTGGCTCTTCCGCGGCACGCTCGACGCGCCGGCCGCGGGCGGGAACCTCACCCTGCACATCCGCGACGGCAACCTCCGGGCCCTCCGCGGCATGCTCGGCCAGGCACTCGACCAGACCTTCCGCTACGACGGGCGCACGATCTTCGTGCTCTGGCAGGGCCGCGTCCCGACGGTCGTCTCCCCCGGACAGCTGCACGTCGGCGACTCGATCTCCGTCCGGATCCGCGCCCCGCGCGGCTACTCGCTCGCCCAGGTGGAGCAGGTGCCGGCCAACCACGTCGGCGACCACGAGCCCGCCGCCTCCTCCTAGTCCCGCACCTGCCGCCGAGAGAGGCCGCGCCGCCGGCGGCCTCTCTCACCCCTCTGCGCGGGCGAGGAAGTCGCGGACGAGGGCGAACGTCTGCTCCGGCTGCTCGGCCTGCGCCATGTGGGAGCTCTCCTCGAGCACGACGAGCTCCGAGCCGGCGATCGCGTGGTGCGCGGGCTCGACCGTCGCCGGCGTGACCTCGTCGTAACGGCCGCAGAAGAGGAGCGTCGGCACCTCGATCCTCGCGAGCTGCGGCGTGATGTCCCAGTCCTTGATCGTGCCGATCACGTGGAACTCCGACGGCCCGTTCATGTGGTTGTAGACCTCGGAGTTCTCGTTCATCACGTCGAAGCAGTCGACGAGCCAGCCCGGCCACGGGTCGACGCGGCAGAGGTGCCGCTTGTAGAAGGCCAGCTCCGCCTCCTGGTACTCCGGGTCATCGGTCGTGCCGGCCTCCTCGTGCCTGCGCAGCGTCGCCTCGACGTCCGGCGGAAGCTCCGACCGGAGCCGCGCGATCTCCTGCAGCCACGCCGGCACCGACGGCGGCGAGCTCTCCACGATCAGCGAGACGAGGCCCGCCGGCTGCGTCGCCGCGTACTGCATCCCGAGCATCCCGCCCCAGGAGTGCCCGAGCACGTGCACGCGCTCCAGCCCGAGCGCCTCGCGGACGACCCCGACCTCCTCGACGTACAGCTCCGGCGTCCACAGCGACGGGTCGTGCGGCTCCGCGACGACCGAGTTGCCCGAGCCGAGCTGGTCGTAGAAGACGACCCGTCGCTCGTCCGCGAGCACCTCGTACGGCTTGACGTGCAGCCAGTTCGCGCCCGGCCCGCCGTGCAGGCAGAGCAGCGGGACGGCGTCGCCGTCGTCCGGCCCGGTCGCGCGGTACCACGTCTCGTAGCCGCGGAACGGGATCCGTCCCTCCGTCTCCACGGGGCGGTTATATCTAGGCTGCAACGCGGCATGCGCGTCTGGGGGTCAATCGGCGGCGGCCGCGACATGGCCGTCGATCTCGGAACGGCGAACACGCTCGTGTTCATCCGCGGGCGCGGCATCGTCCTGTTCGAGCCGTCCGTGGTCGCGATCTCGGAGGAGACGGGCAAGGTGCACGCCGTCGGCGCCGAGGCGAAGCGGATGATCGGCCGCACGCCCGCCTCGATCCGGGCGACTCGCCCCCTGCGCCACGGCGTGATCGCCGACTTCGAGGTGACCGAGTCGATGCTCCGGCACTTCATCACCAAGGCCGGCGGCTCGCGGTTCGCCTTCGCGCGCGTCGTGCTCTGCGTCCCCAGCGGGATCACCGACGTCGAGCGCCGCGCCGTCGACGAGGCGACGCGGGTGGCGGGAGCGCGCACCGTCTACCTGATCGAGGAGCCGATGGCGGCGGCGATCGGGGCGAACCTGCCCGTGGCCGATGCCGTCGCGAGCATGGTGATCGACATCGGCGGCGGCACGACCGAGGTCGCCGTCATCTCGCTCGGCGGCATGGTCGTGTGGGAGTCGATCCGCGTCGGCGGCTACGAGATGGACGACGCGATCGTCGACGCCGTCAAGACCACGCACAAGCTGCTGATCGGCCAGGAGACCGCGGAGGCGGCGAAGATCGAGATCGGTTCGGTCTCGCCGGCGGACGACTCGGCCGAGACGACGGTCGCCGGGCGCGACCTCGTCAACGGCCTGCTGCGCAGGGTGACGATCTCCGGCCTCGACATGCGCCGGGCGCTGGAGGCGCCGGTCGCGCGGATCGTGACGGCCGTCAAGGACACGCTCGAGCGGACGCCGCCCGAGCTCGCGGCCGACGTCGGCGAGCGGGGGATCGTGCTCGCGGGCGGCGGAGCGCTGCTGCGTGGGTTCGCGGAGAAGCTCCGCGACGAGGTCGGGCTCCCCGTGCAGATCGCGGAGTCGCCCTTGACCTGCGTCGCCGAGGGCGCGGGCCGCAGCCTCGACGAGCTCGAGACGCTCGACCGCGCCGCCAAGGCGCAGCGCAAGAGCCGCTCCCGCAGCCGGCGCTAACGGAGGCGGGCGAGCAGCCGCTCGACCGGGTTGCGCGGCGCGGGCGAGGGCGTCGCGAGGTACGCCGCCAGCCGCTCGGCCTCGTCCTCCTCCAGCGAGACGGCCGCCTCGACGACGCCTTCCGGGCTCCAGACGCTGAAGCGCACGTGCGGGTCCTCGGTCAGGTAGCGCGAGACGCGCAACGCTTTTCCCGGGTCGCGCGGGTGCGCGCGGAAGAACTCGACCAGCTTGCGCCGCTGCGGCGCCGCGCACCAGGGGCAGAAGCGATACGCCGCCTCGAGCTCGCCACCACATTCGGCACACACGCGCATGCCAGCCTCCCGTCGCTGAGAGCCGATCTTAGTGGTGGTGATGCGCGTGCGCGGGGTCGCGAGGCGTCGGCGAGCCCGTGTACCGCTCGGGATCGGCGAGGAAGCGGTCGCGGCAGCCGGGGCCGCAGAAGTACCAGCGGCTGCCGCCGTGCTCGACCGCGAGCGCCTTGCCGCGGTCGACCGTCATCCCGCAGACCGGGTCGCGCGCGCCGCGCCGGAACGTGAGCGCGAAGAGCGCGAGGAAGACGAGCGTGAAGAGGATGTTCAGCACCGCGGTGTAGTTCCAGGTGATCGCGCGCTCGGTGACCGACTCGATCGACGGCCGCGTCTCCGGGACGAGCCCCGCCCAGCTGAAGATCCCGTCGACGGCGAGGGCCGCCAGCACCATCGCGGCGAACATGACCGCGACGAGCTTCGCCGCGAGCCGCCAGCCGTAGTAGCGGCGGTAGATCAGGACGAGCGGAATGATGATCAGGTCGGCGTAGATGAACGCGATCACGCCGGCGAACGAGATCCCGCCGGCCCAGAGCACCGCCGCCAGCGGGATGTTCCCGACCGAGCAGACGAACGACAGCACCGCCACGAGCGGGCCGACCAGCACGTTCTCGAGCAGCTGCACCCAGCCGCCGGTCCCGGTCAGGAAGAGCGCGTTGAAGAAGTCCATCGGCAGCAGCGCGATGAAGCCCGCGATCACGAAGCCGAGCCCGATCTCCTTCCAGAGCATCTGCCAGTCGCCGCGGAAGTTGTGGGCGACGTCGGACCAGCCCTCGAGCGACAGGCGGCGCGAGCCGCCGGCCGAGTGGTGCTGGTGCCCGCTGTCCGCGGCGCGGGCGCGCTCGCGCGCCTGCTCCTCCTCGCGGCGCGAGACGACCAGCGTGACCGCGACCCACATCAGCACGATCAGCAGCAGCCCGCCGGCGAACTCGGCCAGCGTGAACTGCCAGCCGAGGAAGATCCAGAGCACGATCCCGATCTCGAACACGAGGTTGGTCGACGCGAACTGGAACGCCGTCGCGGCGGCGAGGCTCGCGCCCTTCTGGAAGATCGACTTGCCGATCGCGACGGCGGCGTAGCTGCACGAGGACGAGGCCGCGCCGAGGCCGGTCGCGAGCGCGGCGGCACGCGGCCCGCGGCCGCCGAGCGCCCGCTCCATCCGCGAGCGCGGCACCCACGCCTGCACGATCCCCGAGAGCAGGAAGCCGAGCACGAGCGCCCACCACACCTCCCAGAACATCCGGAAGGCGTTCCAGAGGCCGTCCCCGATCTGCGTCAGCACGCTCAAACGGTTGACGCTAGCGACCGCGCGGGTAGAGGAGGGACGTGGACGACAGCGACCTGATCATCCTCGACGGCTGCACCTTCATGTACTCGGACGCCGCCGGCAACGTGGAGGTGGAGGACGCGGAGGGCTTCTTCTACCGCGACGTGCGGCATCTGTCGGGCTGGCACGTCCTCGTCGACGGCAGCCCGGTCGAGCCGCTCTCGAGCAGGCGCGTCGACTACTTCTCGGCCCGGATCGTCGGCGGCGACGAGCACGTGGCGGTGCGGCGCGACCGGTTCGTCAGCGAGGGCATGCACGAGGACGTGGTCGTCCAGAACCTGACCCCGAAGCCTCGCGAGGTGCGCGTCGAGCTCGCGTACGAGGCGGACTTCGCCGACGTGATGGAGGCGCAGCAGGGCGGCAACGGCGCGGGCCGCACCTGGACGGAGGCGCGGGCGCGCTCGGTGACGCTCTGGCACGAGCGCAAGGGCTACCGCCGCGGGACGACGCTGACGTTCAACCGCACCGGCCGCGTCGACGGCCGGCGCGCCCGCTTCCGCGTCCGGCTGGCTCCGCGAGAGGCGTGGACGCTGTCCGTGGACGTCACGCCGATCGTCGACGGCGAGCGCCACCCGTCGCTGCTCCGCGCGGGGGCGTTCCACGAGCACGCGCCGAAGATGCCGCTCTCGGTCGACGAGTGGCTCGGCCTCACGCCCGGGCTCGAGACCGAGCACGACGCGCTCGAGCGCACCTACCGCCAGTCGAACCTCGACCTGGCCGCGCTCCGCATCCGGCCCGACAACATCGCGATCAGGCACGCGATGCCCGGCGGCGGCGTGCCGTGGTTCATGACCGCGTTCGGGCGCGACAGCCTGATCGCCGCCTACGAGGCGCTGCCCTTCCACCGCGACCTCGCGCCGGCGGCGCTCGAGGCGCTGGCCGAGATGCAGGCGAGCGAGTGGGACAACTGGCGCGACGCCGAGCCGGGCAAGATCCCCCACGAGCTGCGGCGCCGGATCCTCGCGGCGCTCGGCGAGATCCCCCACACGCCGTACTACGGCAGCCACGACTCGACCCTCTGGTGGCTGATCGTGCTCGACGAGTACCACCGCTGGAGCGGCGACGACGCCTTCGTCCGCGAGCACGAGCCGCACGCACGCCGCGCGCTGCAGTGGCTCGAGGGCCCGGCCGACCTCGACGCCGACGGCTACCTCGAGTACCGCAAGCGCTCCGACTCCGAGGTGGCGCTCGACAACCAGTGCTGGAAGGACTCCGACGACTCGATCCGCTTCGCCGACGGCCGGCTGGCCGAGCCGCCGATCGCGACCTGCGAGATCCAGGGCTACGCCTACGACGCGCGGCTGCGGACGGCACGCCTCATGCGCGAGGTGTGGGAGGACGAGGGCGACGGCCGCCCGCCTCGACCGGGACGCGGCGGCCCTCAAGAAGCGCTTCAACCGCGACTTCTGGGTCGCCGACCGCGGCCACTTCGCGCTCGCGCTCGACGGCGACAAGAACCAGGTCGACTCGCTCACGAGCAACGTCGGGCACCTGCTCTTCAGCGGCATCGCCGACGAGCGGCGCGCGCCGGCGACGGTGCGAGCGCTCCTGCGCGAGGACCTGTACAGCGGCTGGGGGATCCGTTCGATGTCGGCGCGCGACGGCGGCTACAACCCGCTCTCGTACCACTGCGGCAGCGTCTGGCCGCACGACACGGCGATCTGCGCCGAGGGGATGCGCCGCTACGGGTTCGCCGACGAGGCGGCGAAGGTCGCGGACGCGCTGCTCGACGCGGCCGAGGCGTTCTCGAACCAGCTGCCCGAGGTGTTCGCCGGCTTCGAGCGGGACGAGGCCCGGATGCCCGTCGAGTACCCCGGCGCGCTGAAGCCGCAGTCGTGGGCGGCGGCGGCGCCGCTGCAACTCGTCCGCACCCTCCTCGGCCTCGACGTCGCGGACGGCAGGCTGCGGTCGAAGCCGTTCCTCCCCCGCGCGGTCGAACGGCTTCGCCTGCGCGACGTGCGCGTGCGCGGGACGCTGCAGGACGCGCCGTGAGCGGTCGTCTTCGACGCGACGGGCACGCTGTTCGAGCTCGAGCCCTGCGCGCGCGGCTCGGCGCGGCGACGCTGACCGTCACCGGCGACTTCGAGCCGTTCGACCAGGTCGCGGCGTCCGCGTTCCGCGCGACTGCGGCGCGACTCGGCCCCGACGTCGAGACCGCTACTCGACGGTGACGGTCTTCGCCAGGTTGCGCGGCTGGTCGACGTTCAGGCCGCGCAGGCGCGCGATCCGGTAGGCGAGCAGCTGCAGCGGCACCACGGCGAGCACCGACTGCAGGAAGGCTGGCGAGCGCGGAACGTAGATCACGTCGTCGGCGTGGTGCTGGATGTCCTCGTTGCCGTCGGTCGCGATCGCGATCACGTGCGCGCCGCGGGCCCTCGTCTCCTGGATGTTCGAGACGACCTTGTCGTAGATCACCTTCTGATCGGTCGCGACGCAGACGACCGGCGTGCCCTCGTCGAGCAGCGCGATCGGCCCGTGCTTCATCTCGCCCGCCGAGTAGGCGTCGGTCGGGATGTACGAGATCTCCTTCAGCTTGAGCGCGCCCTCGAGCGCGACCGGCAGGCCGATGTGGCGGCCGAGGTAGAGGAAGAACTGCCGCTCGTGGAACCGCTGCGCGATCTCGTCGATCGGGTGGTC
>DATIER010000026.1:0-37281 GCA_035455605.1 Gaiellaceae bacterium | reverse complement strand
CAGGCGCGCGATCCGGTAGGCGAGCAGCTGCAGCGGCACCACGGCGAGCACGGACTGCAGGAAGGCCGGCGAGCGCGGAACGTAGATCACGTCGTCGGCGTGGTGCTGGATGTCCTCGTTGCCGTCGGTCGCGATCGCGATCACGTGCGCGCCGCGGGCCCTCGTCTCCTGGATGTTCGAGACGACCTTGTCGTAGATCACCTTCTGGTCGGTCGCGACGCACACGACCGGCGTGCCCTCGTCGAGCAGCGCGATCGGCCCGTGCTTCATCTCGCCCGCCGAGTAGGCGTCGGTCGGGATGTAGGAGATCTCCTTCAGCTTGAGCGCTCCTTCGAGCGCGACCGGCAGGCCGATGTGCCGGCCGAGGTAGAGGAAGAACTGCTTCTCGTAGAAGCGCTGCGCGATCTCCTCGACCGGGTGGTCGCCGTCGAGGAACGCCTCGATCTTCGCGGGCAGCTCGTAGAGCTGGTCGAGGATGAACTCGATCTCGTCCGGCGGCAGCGTCCTGCGCACCTGCGCCAGCTTGAGGCCGATCAGCGCCTGCAGCGCGACCTGCGCCGTGAAGGTCTTCGAGGCGGCGACGCCGATCTCGAGGCCGCAGCGCGTGTAGAGCACCGACTCCGCCTCGCGCGTGATCTGCGAGCCCATCAGGTTCGTGATCGCGACGGTGCGGGCGCCGAGGTCGCGTGCGAGCCGGATCGCGTTGACGGTGTCGCGCGACTCGCCGGATTGCGAGATCCCGATCACGAGCGTGTCCTTCGAGAGCACCGGATTGCGGTAGATCCACTCGCTCGCGATGTCGGGCTCGACCGGGAGCCGCGCCCACTCCTCGATCATGTAGCGGCCGACGACGCCGGCGTGGTACGAGGTGCCGGCCGCGACGACCACGATCCGGCGCAGGTTGCGCAGCTCGACCTCGGTCATGCCGAGGCTCTCGAGCACGAGCTCGCCGTGGCGGATGCGGTCGCCGAGCGTCTCGGCCACGGCCTCCGGCTGCTCGTAGATCTCCTTCAGCATGAACGTCTCGTAGCCGCTCTTCTCGGCGGCGTCGAGATCCCAGTCGACCTCGACCACCTCGCGCTCGAGCTCCCCGTCCTCGACGGACACGAAGCGGGCGCCCGCCGGCGTGATCAGCACGACCTCGCCGTCCTCGATCAGCTGGATCGAGCGCGTCTCGCCGATGAACGCGGCGGCCATCGACGCGAGGAACATCTCGCCCTCGCCGACGCCCACGAGCAGCGGGCACTGGTGACGGGCGCCGACGAGCTCGCCCGGGTGGTCGTGGTGGATGACGACGAAGGCGAAGTGGCCCTCGAGCTCGCCATACGCCGCGCGCGTCGCCTCGAGCAGGTCGCCGTCGTAGTGGCGCTCGACGAGGTGTACGACGACCTCGGCGTCGGTCTCGGTCGAGAACGTGTGGCCGTCGGCGGCGAGCGACGCCTTCAGCTCGCGGTAGTTCTCCACGATTCCGTTGAGCACGATCGCGATCCGGCCGTCGTCGCAGCCGGTCAGCGGATGGGCGTTCTGCTCGGTCACGGCGCCGTGAGTCGCCCAGCGCGTGTGCCCGAGCCCCGTCGTCGCCAGCGAGCCGTTCGGGCCGGCCTCGCGCTTCAGCTCCTGGAGGTTCCCGACCGACCGGACGTAGTCGAGCCCGCCGTCCTCGCGGAGCGCGATCCCGGCGGAGTCGTAGCCGCGGTACTCGAGCCGCTCGAGCCCCTGGAGCAGAAGCTCCTTACAGGCCCTCTGGCCGACGTATCCGATGATCCCGCACACGCCGAAACCCCCTTGTAGAACGCGAAAGCCCGGCTGCGTCCCCAGCCCCTCGTCGGACCGGTCAGCCGAGCTCTCGTCTTACGAGAGCGGAGATGGTAGCACAGGCCTCCGCCGCCTCCTGTGCCGTTTCCGCCTCGGCCAGCACCCGGATCACGGGCTCCGTTCCGGAGGGGCGCACGAGCACCCGGCCGCGCCCGTCGAAACCCGTGTTCAAGCGGTTCACGGCCTCGTGCACGGCCTCCGGGAGCTCCTGCCGGGCGACGCGGATGTTCTCCTTCGCCTGCGGCAGCCTGGGCATCGCAGCCGCCGCCTCGGCGAGGGTCCGCCCCTCGAGCGCGCCGCACAGGAGCAGCGCCGCCGCCAGCCCGTCGCCGGTCACGTGGTCGCGCAGGTAGATGATGTGGCCCGACTGCTCGCCGCCCAGCACGCCGTCCTCCCGTCTGAGCGCCTCGAGCACGTAGCGGTCGCCGACGTCGGTCGTGACGACGCGAACGCCGTGCTGCTCGGCGAGCCGGTGCAGACCGAGGTTCGCCATCACGGTCACGGCAACGAGGTCGACCTCGAGGTGCAGCATCAGGATCGCCAGGATCTGGTCGCCGTCGACCACCTCGCCGCGCGCGTCGACGGCCAGCATCCGGTCGCCGTCGCCGTCGAAGGCGACGCCGAGGTCGGCGCCGGCCGCCGGCACGGCGGCCTGCAGCGCCGTCAGGTCGGTCGCGCCGCAGCCGACGTTGATGTTCGTGCCGTCCGGCGACGAGCCGATCGCGGCCACGTCCGCGCCCAGCCGCTCGAACGCCGCCGGGGCGATCCCGGAGTACGCGCCGTTGGCGCAGTCGACGACGATGTTCAGCGCGGAGAGGTCGGTGCCGAAGCGCTCGACGATGTGCTCGAGGTAGCTGTCGGTCGCCACGCCGACGTGGTCGACCTGGCCGGGCACGCCGACGTACGGCGCGTCGAGGAGCGCCTCGATCTCCTCCTCCGCCTCGTCGGTCAGCTTGCGCCCGTCGCCGTCGAAGAACTTGACGCCGTTGTACTCGGGCGGGTTGTGCGAAGCCGAGATCACGGCGCCGAGGTCGAGCGCGAGCAGCGCCACCGCGGGCGTCGGCAGCACGCCCGCGAGCACCGCATTCCCGCCCGCCGCGACGATCCCGCGGCCGAACGCCTCCTCGAGCTCCTCGCCGGAGGCCCGCGTGTCGCGTCCGACGAAGACACGGCCACCGCGCGACCAGAGCGTGGCCGCGCGGCCGAGGCGCTCGACGAGTTCGGGCGTCAGATCCTGGCCGACGACCCCGCGAACGCCGTCCGTTCCGAAGTAGCGTCGTGGCACGGCGGCGGAGCGTACCCTGCGACGCCGCCGTGCCGCGCGAGGCGCGGCGGGCAGCTCGTGGAGACGCCGCCCGCCGCGCGCCCGAAGGGCTCAGCCCGTCGGCTGGAAGTCGTGCGCCGCGACGTACTCGCCCACCTCGCGTCCGAGCCTCGAGCCCCGCACGTCGGAGCGGAGGAAGTGGAAGCCGACCAGCACGCGCGCCAGGTCGACGTCTTCGACGACGTCGTGCAGACGCGCGTAGGCAGTCGTCGTGCGGGTGACGCGGCTGTCGAGCGAGAACGGAATCCGGTCGCTGCCGAAGAACGCCTCCAGGGCGCGCACGACCGCCCCGCTGTGACACGCATGCGCCGACGGGTACTCCGGGAAGTTCGGCGTCGCGCCGAGCGGCAGCCAGCCCGGGTCGGCCACGGTCGCCGGGTTGCCGTCGACGTCCGCGTGCTGGATCGCCTGGTAGGGCCGCCACGCCCAGTAGTGGAACTTGGCGTCGAAGCAGGCGATCATCGCGTCGCCGCCGGCGACGTGCGCCATCGCGAGCATGCGCGCCGTCTGCACGAGGCCCAGCCCGCGATCTGCCGCGAGCCGCAGCAGCCCGTCGTTCCACTGACGGATGTCGTGGTCGGTCCAGAAACGCGCCTCCGTCGTCTGCTCGGGCGTCCTGCCGGTGCTCGTGTCCCGGCCGAGCTCCTTGACCAGGTCGAAGTCGGCCGCGTAGGCGCCGCTCCTCAGGGGAAGCGGCGGTCCTGGGCGGAACTGCGACGCGCTCCGCAACGCGAGCGGCCGCATGCCCGGCAGGCAGAGCCCCAGCACCGGCCCGACGGCGTTCGGCTGCCACACGCCCGGCCCGGCGGGCGGCGGGCCGAGATCCTGCAGCGTCGTGCTGCAGCCACGGCCGTCGTCCGCTCGGGTCGCGAGCACGCCCTGCGCGGCCTGTGCTCCGACCGCGATCCCGTTCAGCTTCGCCTCGTCGTCCGGAACGGATGCCAGGTACGCGGCGTAGTCGCCGTCCAGGATCGCCAGCCTGCTCGCGTCGAGCCCGAGCGCAGGCTGCAGGCCGATGAGCGTGCCGTACGCGGCCGTCGCGACCGCGGCCTCCGGCGAGGTGTTCGCGGGCGCGGGCGGCGTGGGCGCATAGGGCCGGTATCCGCCCTCGATCGCAACTGCGGCGTCGTAGATCGCCGCGTGGACGATGCCCATGTACACCGCCGCCTCGCCCGGGAACTTGTTGCCGAAGTTCTCGGGGCCGGCGCCGGCCGGGACGATCGCGCACCGCGCCTCGGTGCTCCAGAAGGCGACAGGGGTCTGCGCGGCGGGGTAGGCCGCCGCGGGTGCGCATTGCGTTGTCGGTGCTCCGGCGCTCGGCCCGGCGCCGACGAACGCGAGCGCGGTCAGGAGAACGGCCAGAAGAGCCAGTCTCGGCTTCACGATTCCTCCTCTCGCGAGTCGATCGCCTCGACGACGCGAAGCGGCTCGAGCCCCGCACGGTGGGCGAGGAGGGCGGCCGTCCGCCCCGATGGAGCCGCGAACGTGAAGAAGCAGATCTCGTCTTCGGGGACGTGGATCGATCCCTCGAAGCAGACGCTCGTCCCCTCCCGCGTCATCGCCTCGGCGGCCGAGCACGCTCGCCGATCCCGCGCGCGGCGCTCGCCTGCTGCGCCACGCGCGAGGAAGGTCTCGACGAGGTACTTCCGCACGCGGGCCGACGCTACGGCGCCGGCCTCAGCTTGAAATCGCGAGACCCCCGGAACTTTGCTCGTCGGGCCGGTACATCCGCGCGAGCTCCGTCCGGGAGCGCACGCCGAGCTTCGCGTACACGTGCGAGAGGTGCGTCTCGACCGTCCGCTCGCCGAGGAACAGCGCCGCCGCGACCTCGCGGTTCGTCCGCCCTTCGGCGACCAACGCCGCGACCCGGCGCTCGGCCGAGGTCAGGCCGCGCTCGCGCACACGCCCGCCGATGGAGCCGAGCTCCGCGTGCGCCTTCGCGGCCCAGCCGGGGGCACCGATCGCCTCGAACCCGTGGATCGCCGCCTCGATAGCCTCGCGCGCCTTCCGCTTCTGACGGGCGCGGCGCCTGACGATCCCGAGCGCCAGCAGTGCCCGTGCCCGGCCGAAGGGATCACCGACCGCTTCATGCTGACGGATTGCCCGCCGGAGCAGCGCGAGCGCCTCCTCGACGTCACCCTCGGCTGCGGCGACCAGGCCGCGGCAGCGGCTCACCTGCACGAGCACACGCTCACGTTCGAGGCGTGCCGCGTCCGCCGCCCACCGGTCGAGCAAGTCGACGGCGTCGCCCACCCGCCCGACCTCGAGCAGGGCCTCCGCGTACTCGGCACGCCACCAGAAGTCGCTCGGGTCGCGAACGCCGGTGCCGTACCTGGCCCGGTCGGCGGCGGCGAAGCGAGCGACAGCCTCGTGCGGCCTCCCGCTCCAGGCTTCGACGAGGCCCAGCACACCCTCCTGGCCGGCCAGGAACAGCGGCTGGGCATGCGCGAGCGCCCGACTTCGCTTCGCAAGCTCCCGGGCACGGTCGAGCTCGCCCCGGTGGGCGGCGATGCGCGCGACCACCCAGATCGCAAGGGGATCCTCGTGGTCGATCGCGTACTGGTTGCTGATCTCCAGCTGGCGCTCGGCATGGTTGGCCGCCAGATCCAGCCGCCCGGCGGTCAGCTCGACGAGGCTCAGGTACCAGAGCGCATCGGCGCTCAGACGCTCGTCGCGCTCGCTCAGGTCGCCGTAGAGCTCCTCGAGCAGCGTGCGCGCGTGGTCGACCCGGCCGGACCAGAGCAGGACGCGGGCGTAGAGGAACCTCGCCTCGAGGCGCTCCCGGGGAGCGTCGACGTCGGCCGCCAGCTCGTAGGCGCGCCGGACCATTCCGACTGCGTTCGGATCCGCGGCGTTGAACCGGAGGAACCCGAGCGTCGCGAGGCTCATCACCCGCAGCGGGTCGTCGCCGAGCTGCTCTGCCAGCTCGAGCGCGGCGCGAGCGTGCTGCTCGGCGGCCGAAAAGCCTTCGCTGGACCGAACCTGAAACCCGAGCCACTGGTGAATCGCGGCGCGTAAGGCGGGATCGGCTTCGGCCTCTTCGAGCGCCTCACGGCGCAGCGTGATCGCGCGCTCGAGGCTGCCTGCCGCCTCGAGGTCGCTCATCAGAATCAACGCCTCGGCGCGCTGCCGGCCCCGCTCGGCCGTCGCGAGCAGCCGGTCGGCGCGCGCGCGGGCGCCGCGCCCGTCGCCGGCGAGCAGCTGCGCGCGCGCAGCCTGGATCGCGCGCCGGCGGCGATCGCCGTCGGCAGTTCGGGGGGTCAGACGAAGCGCGTGCTCGGCGAGCTCCGCGGCCGCCACGCTCGCACCGCGGCTCGCGGCCTCCGTCGCGGCCCGTTCGACGGCCGAGGCGACATCGGCGTCCGCTCGTGGCGCGGCGAGAGCGAGGTGCCGCGCTCGGGCGAGTGGATCGTCGGCGACTCCGGCCAGGAGCCGATGCGCCCGTCGCCTCTCCTCCGCAAGCAGCTCCTGGTAGAACGCCGACGCGAGCAGCGGGTGCGTGAACGTGACGACCTCGCGGTGAACCTCGATCACGCGGGCTGCGAACGCAGGCTCGAGCGTCTCGTCCCCCACGCCGGCGGCGCGGAGCAGCGTCCGCGACGCGCGCCCGGCGGCTGCGACCACGGCCAGGCCCGCCCGCGTCTTCCCGTGGATCCCGGCGAGGCGGTCGTGCACGACGCCCTCCAGGCTCTCGGGAACCGGAAGCGGCTCGGACGGATCGGCTGCCGGCTCGACGGCCAGCGCGCGCGCGAGCTCGAGCGCGTAGAACGGGTTTCCGCCCGAGGTCTCGTGGATCCGGACGAGCAACGGTCGAGGAAACGCCATCCCGAGCCGCGTCTGCAGCAGCCGCTGGACGGCGCCGACGCTGAGCGGCCGGACGCGCAGGCGCTCGAGACGATCGGGGCCGAGCGCCGTCTCGACCTCCGCCGGCGACGAGCCTTCGCCGACGCGCCTGGTGAGCAGGAGGAGCAGGTTGGCCCCGTGGAGCCGGCGCAACGCGAAGGCGAGCACGCGCGCCGACGAGTCGTCGAGCCATTGCACGTCGTCGATGGCGACGAGAACGGGCTGCTCGCCCGCGAGGAGCTCGAGGGCGGTGCGCATCGCGACGGCGAGAGCGCGTGCGTCCACGGCATCGTCGTCCTGCTCGACGCGGAGGAGCGCGAGCTCGAGCGCGTGCCGGCGCGGTGCCGGGAGCGCGGGCAGCACGTCGTCGGCGACGTCCTCGAGCAGGTCGCCGAGCGCGACGTGCGCTAGGCCGCGCTCGGTCTCGGCGGGACGCGCGCGGAGCACGCGCAGGCCCTGGACGCGCGCTTGCTCGACGCCGGCAAGCCACAGCGTCGACTTGCCGATGCCGGGCTCGCCCTCGAGCACGAGCGCGGCGGGCCGCTCCGCTGCTCCTTCCACGAAGGCGCGAACGGAGGCGAGCTCCTGGTCGCGGCCGACGATCTCGATCGGCATCGTGCCCCGCGCTCATGGTGACAGAGCGAAGGCGGCGCGCAACCCGCCGGGCGGCGCTAGCGCTTGGAGAACTGCGGCGCCTTGCGCGCCTTGTGCAGGCCGGCCTTCTTGCGCTCGACGATCCGGGCGTCGCGCGTCAGGAAGCCGGCGCGCTTGAGCGGCACGCGCAGCTCCGGGTCGGCCTCGACGAGCGCGCGGGCGATCCCGTGGCGGACGGCGCCCGCCTGGCCCGTCGGGCCGCCGCCGTGCACGCGCACGCGGACGTCGAACGTGCCCTCGGCGCCCGCGACCTTGAGCGGCGACAGCGCCAGCTCGCGGTGCGTCGCGCGCGGGAAGTACTGCTCGATCGTCCGGCCGTTGAACCAGGTCGTGCCGTCGCCGGGCCGGAGGATCACGCGCGCGACCGAGGTCTTGCGCTTCCCGGTTCCCCTGTACTGCGCCAGCTCGCTCATCAGGTCCTCAGCTCCAGCTCCTGCGGCGCCTGCGCCTCGTGCGGGTGCTGGGGGCCGGCGTAGATCTTCAGCTTGCGCATCTGCGCGCGCGCGAGCCGGTTGCGCGGGAGCATGCCCTTGACCGCCTTGCGCAGCACCTCCGTCGGCCGGCGCTCGAGCTCGTCGCGGAGCGGCCGGCTCTTCAGCCCGCCCGGGTACCCGGAATGGCGGTGGTACAGCTTGTCGTCGAGCTTCTTGCCGGTGACGGCGATCTTCTCGGCGTTGACGACCACCACGAAGTCGCCCGTGTCGACGTGCGGCGTGTACTGCGGCTTGCCCTTGCCGCGCAGCGTGTCCGCGATCTGCGTCGCCAGTCGCCCGAGGGTCTTCCCCTCGGCGTCGACGAGGTACCAGCGGCGCTCGACCTCGCCCGGCTTTGCGTTCCAGGTCCTGTTCATAAAAAGCGGCAGACTCGCCGTCCGCCGGGCCGGAATGCTAGCAGCCCCGCGCGGAACTCGGCCGCCCCGCCGTGGCTCGGGTGCCGGAGGTAGGGCGCACCCGTGACGCGCTCCGCGAGGCGCCCGACGGCGACCACCGAGCGCCCGCGGGCGAGCTCGCGCAGGAACGGACGCGAGGCCTCGATCTCGGCCCGGGTCGGGCGGCGGTTGGTGTCGTGCCGGCGGGGCAGGTGCGGGTGCGTCGGGACGACGTTCCAGCAGAGCGTCTCCTCCTCGAGGCCGAGCTCGGCGAGCGTCCGCCGCACGATCGTCGCGGTCGCCTCGCCCGGGCCGCTGCCCGTGAGCTGCCGCTCGGAGGTGAACGGGATGCCCGAGACGCGGGCGCCGCGGTACCCCGCGGCCTCGCCGACGAGCAGGAGGGGCGCCTGCTCCCGGGCGCCGAGGTACGCGGCAAGCCGCTCGCATCGCTCGGCAGCGCGCTCGCCGTCGCGATAGAAGTTGAAGGTCGCGCCGATCCGGGCACGGCGCAAGCGCTCGATGAGCTCCTCGATCACCATCCGGACTCTGACGGACGGCGGCCAGCAGCCGGTCGAGCTGGCGCGCGAGGTCGCGGCCTTCCTCGGAGCGGCCGAGCGGTCGCTCGACCTCGCGCAGTACGACTTCAACCTCGGGGGCGAGACGGCGCCGATCGTGACCGGGGCCCTGCGCGCGGCGAACGCGCGCGGCGTCGCCGTGCGGATCCTCTACAACGTCGACCACGCGAACCCGATCCCGGTGCCGCCGCCGCCGGAACCGGACGTGCAGCTGATCGCGGCGCTCGGGCTGCCGGCGAAGGCGGTCGCGGGCGTGCCCGACCTGATGCACCACAAGTACGTGATCCGCGACGGCTCGGCCGTCTGGACCGGCTCGACCAACTGGACGGACGACTCGTGGTCGCGGCAGGAGAACGTCGTCGTCACGGTCGAGTCGGAGGAGCTGGCGAAGGCGTTCACACTCGACTTCGACGCGCTGTGGCAGGACGGCGACGTCGAGCGCAGCGGCTTCGTCGAGCCGCGCCCGGTGGAGGTGGACGGCGTGAGGGTGCGGCCGTGGTTCACGCCGGGCTTCGCGGACGCGCTCACGCACCGGATCGCCAAGAAGATCGGCCACGCGCAGAAGGTGCGGATCTGCTCGCCGGTGATCACCTCGGCGCCGGTGCTCGGGACGCTCGCCCAGCGGATCGCCGACGGCCGCGGGGACGTGGCCGGCTGCGTCGACGCGACGCAGGTCGAGGACGTGATCAGGCAATGGCACGAGAACGGCAGCGTGGCGTGGAAGATCCCGCTGCTCGAGCAGGTGCTCGCGGGCGACTTCACCGGCAAGCGCTCGGAGCCGTGGCAGCCGGGCAGCCTGCACGACTTCATGCACGCGAAGGTGGTGGTCGCGGACGAGACGGTCTTCGTCGGCTCGTTCAACCTTTCGCACTCCGGCGAGAAGAACGCCGAGAACGTGCTCGAGCTCGCCGACGCCGGGCTGGCCGGCCGTCTGAGCGCGTACGTCGACGAAGTGCGTCAGCGGTATCCCGCCGTCGGCGCCCGCCTCGATTCTCGCTCGTAGCCGTCGTCAGGACGCCGACCGTGGACGAATCGTCACACCTTCTGCACGAACGACCGGTCCGAAACGGCGAACCGCGAGGGACAGTCCCTGACTACTCCCACTCGATCGTCGACGGCGGCTTCGAGGTGATGTCGAGCACGACGCGGTTCACCGCCGGCACCTCGTTGACGATCCGGGACGAGATCGTCTCGAGCAGGTCGTAGGGCAGCCGCGCCCAGTCGGCCGTCATCGCGTCGTCGCTCGTCACCGCCCGCACGACGACCGGGTAGCCGTAGGTCCGCTCGTCGCCCTGCACGCCCACGGAGCGGATCGCAGGCAGCACCGCGAACGACTGCCACAGCTCGCGGTAGAGGCCGGCACGCCGGATCTCCTCCTGCAGGATCGCGTCGGCCTCGCGCAGGATCTCGAGCCGCTCGCGCGTGACCTCGCCGATGATCCGGATCGCGAGCCCCGGGCCCGGGAACGGCTGGCGCCAGACCATCCGCTCCGGCAGCCCGAGCTCCTCGCCGACCCGCCGCACCTCGTCCTTGAACAGCAGCCGCAACGGCTCGACCAGCTCCATCTCCATGTCCTCGGGCAGGCCGCCGACGTTGTGGTGCGACTTGATCGTCGCCGCCACCGAGGCGTCGCCACCGGACTCGATCACGTCCGAGTAGAGCGTGCCCTGCACCAGGTATCTGACCTCGCCCAGCCGCCGGGACTCCTCCTCGAAGACGCGGATGAACTCCTCGCCGACCGCCTTCCGCTTGAGCTCCGGGTCGGAGACGCCGTCCAGCCGCGCGAGGAAGCGCTCCTCGGCGGAGACGTGCACGAGCGGGACGTGGAAATGCCCCTCGAACGTCTCGACGACCTGAGCGGCCTCGTCCTTGCGCAAGAGGCCGTGGTCGACGAAGACGCAAACCAGCTGGTCGCCGACCGCCTTGTGCACGAGCAGCGCCGCGACCGCCGAGTCGACGCCGCCGCTCAGGGCGCACAGCACGCGCGCCGAGCCGACCTGCGCGCGGATCCGCTCGACCTGCTCCTCGATCACGGCCGCGGCCGTCCAGGTGGGGGGCGCGTCGGCGACGCCGTAGAGGAAGTTCTTCAGCACCTCCTGCCCGTGCGGCGTGTGCACGACCTCGGGGTGGAACTGCACGCCGTAGAGCCCGCGCTCGCCGTCCTCGAAGGCTGCGATCGGCGCGGCCGGCGACCCCGCCGTCACGCGCGCGCCGGCCGGCGGCGCCGCGACCGAGTCGCGGTGCGACATCCAGCCGACCTGCTCCTCCGGCAACCCGGCGAACAACGCGCTCTCCGGCTCGGCGCGCACGTCGGTCTTGCCGAACTCCGAGACGCCGGTGCGCTCGACCGAGCCGCCGAGCTCCTGCGCCATCAGCTGCATCCCGTAGCAGATGCCGAGCGTCGGCACGCCCAGCGAGAACAGCTCCGGGTCGACCCGCGGCGCTCCCGGTGCGTAGACCGACGCCGGCCCACCGGAGAGCACGAGCGCCCGCGGCCGCCGCGCCCGCGCCTGCGCCGCCGTGAGCGAGTGCGGGACGAGCTCCGAGTACACCCGCGCCTCCCGGATCCGCCGCGCGATCAGCTGCGCGTACTGGCCGCCGCAGTCGAGCACGAGCACGGGCCGGTCCTCGGCCGACGGCTCCGGCTCCGGGAACGGCAGGACCTCCGCCACTACCCCATCCCGATCCGCTGGGCCTGCTGGAGCGACTTGCCCTCCGTCTTGATCGCCGGAGCGAGCATCACCTCGGCCTTCTGGAAGTCGTGGATCGACTCGTAGCCGCAGGTCGCCATCGACGTGCGCAGCGCGCCCATCAGGTTGAGCGTGCCGTCGTTCTCGCGGGCCGGGCCGATCACGATCTCCTCCAGCGTCGCGTTCTGCTCGACCGCCACGCGCGCCCCGCGCGGGAGTGTCGGATGGAACGTCGCCATGCCCCAGTGGAAGCCGCGGCCCGGCGCCTCCTTCGCCCGCGCGAGCGGCGAGCCGACCATCACGGCGTCCGCGCCGCAGGCGACCGCCTTCGAGATGTCGCCGCCGGTGCGCATGCCGCCGTCCGCGATCACGTTCACGTACTTGCCGGTCTCGAGCAGGTGCTGCACGCGGGCGGCCGCCGCGTCGGCGATCGCCGTGGCCTGCGGCACCCCCACGCCCAGCACGCCGCGCGTGGTGCACGCCTGTCCGGGCCCGACGCCGACGAGCACGCCCTCCGCGCCGGTGCGCATCAGGTGGAGCGCCGTCTGGTACGAGGCGCAGCCGCCGACGATGGTCGGGATCGGCAGCGCCGAGATGAACTCCTTCAGGTTCAGCGCGTGGCCGTTCGAGGAGACGTGCTCGGCCGAGACGACCGTGCCCTGGATGACCAGGACGTCGAGCCCCGCCTCGAGCGCGATCTCGTAGTGGTCGCGCACCTTCTGCGGGGTCAGGGAGCCGGCGGCCAGGACGCCCGCGGCCTTGATCTGCTCGATCCGCTTCGCGATCAGCTTCGGCTCGACCGGCCGCGCGTAGATCTCCTGCATGCCCGCCGTCGCCTTCTCCTTCGAGAGCTTGGCGATCTTCTCCAGCTCGCGCTCCGGGTTCTCGTAGCGCGTGAAGATGCCCTCGAGGTTCAGCACCCCGAGCCCGCCGAGCTCGCCGAGCTTGATCGCCACCTGCGGCGAGACGACCCCGTCCATCGCCGACGCGAGCAGCGGCAGCTCGAGCAGGTGCGGCCCGAGCTTCCAGCCGATGTCGACGTCCTGCGGGTCGCGCGTGCGCCGCGACGGCACGATCGCGATGTCGTCGAACCCGTACGCCTGCCGCGCCTTCTTTCCTCGCCCGATCTCGATCTCCACCCCGCTACCTCCCCTTGATGCACAAAGGCCCAGGCGCTGGGATCGCCTGGGCCGAGGAAACCTGTCTCTTGCCGTCTCTCAAGTGGACGGCGATCGTAGCACCGTCCCCAGACGGCTCAGCGTCGCCGGAGGTACCCGACGCAGAAGGCGTTCGGGCAGTGCGCGACCCGGACGTCGTTGCTCGTCACGTCGCGGTAGGTGACGAGCGGCAGGCCGTCGGCGCCGATCGCGAGCGAGCTGAACGAGCCGACGTCGTTGGGGCTGTCGACCACCGCCGTCGTCGCCGCCGAGCACGCGACGTCGACGCAGTGCGCGACCTTCAGGTTCCGCGCGGCGGAGTGGTCCCAGTAGGAGACGACGCCGAGGCCGTCGATCCCGACGGAGATCGACGCGTACTCCCCGACGAGGCTCGCGGAGTCGACCGTCGCGGCCATGGCCGCGCTGCACGCGACGTCCGAGCAGTGGGCGACCTTCAGGTTCGCGTTGCCGTTGTCGAAGTAGCCCACCAGGCCGCGGCCGTCGGCGCCGACGGTGACAGAGGTGGAGCCGCCGACGCTCGTGCCGGAGTCGAGCGTCGTCGCGGTCGCGGAGCTGCACGCCACGTCGGCGCAGTGCGCGACCTTGAGGTGCCCGTTCGTCGCGTCGCGGTAGCTGACGAGGCCGAGCCCGTCGGCGCCGATCGCGATCGACGAGTCCTGCCCGACGTCACCGGTGCTGTCGATCGCCGTGGGCGTCGCGCTCGAGCACGCGAGGGTCGAGCAGTGGGCGACGACGAGGTTCTTGTTCGCGGCGTCGTAGTAGCTGATCAGCGGCAGGCCGTCGGTGCCGACCGTGATCGAGGTCTGCGCGCCGACGTTGCCCGAGGCGTCCGGCGTGGTCAGGCCGGCGGCGGTGCACGCGAGGCTCGTGCAGTGCGCGACCTTCAGCGTGCCGTTCGTGAGATCGACGTACGAGATCACGCCGAGCCCGTCGGCGCCGACCGTCGCCGAGGGGAAGTCGCCGACGTTGCCGCTCGAGTCCAGGGTCGTGGTGGTCGCCGAGGCGCACGTGGCGTCGGCGCAGTGCACCGCCTGCAGGTCGTCGGGGCCGGAGGCGAAGACGGCGACGAGCGGGAGGCCGTCCGCGCCGGCGACGACGGACGAATGGGCGCCGTTGGCAGCGAGGGCGCGGCTGACGACGTTCGCGCGGGCGAGGTTCAGGAGCCCGAAGCCGCCGGGGGGCCCGACGGAGCCTTGCGGGCCGGTCGCGCCCTGCGGCCCGGCTGGGCCGGTGGCGCCCCTGGCGCCCTTCTGGCCGGGGATGCCCTGCTGGCCCTGCGGCCCGATCGGGCCGGCGGGGCCGCGCGCGCCCTCGGGGCCGGCCGGTCCGGCCGCGCCGCCGCGCGGGATCACCGACGCCGGAAACTTGCCGTTCTTGCCCAGCGGGAGCAGCTTGCCGGCCCTGGGCTTCTTCGAGGCCGCGATGCCGCCGACCTTGGCCGCGTTCTTCGCGAACAGGGCGACGCGGGCGGCGCCGCCGGTGAGCGCGGCGACCCCGTTCGGGGTGGCGCTGAGCAGGGCGATCAGAAGAGCCGCCGCAGACAGCACCACGGGCAGGCGCTGGCGATTCATCGCCAGCCAGATATCGGCGCGTCCCGGAAAGCCCTTTAGTCCGCGACGGGCTCGAGTTGCGAGACCTCGATCGAGCCGACGAGGCGCCCGGCCTCCCGCGGCTCGAAGCGGCCCGCGCCAATCTCGAACGTCGACGCCGCGCCGGCGGCCACGGCCGCCCGCAGCGCCTCCTCGTCGGAGCGGCCGTCGAGGCGGGCGGCGACGAAGGCCGCGAGCAGCACGTCGCCCGAGCCGACGGCGGAGACGGGCTCGACGCGCGGCGCCTCGGCGCGGTAGCGGCTCGCGTGCCGGTCCGAGCGCAGCAGCGCCCAGCAGCCGGACTCGCGCGTGATCAGGACGTTGCGCGCGCCGAGCTCGGCGATCGTCTCGAGCCCCGTCAGGAAGTCGTCGTCGTCGTTGAATTCCTGCCCGACGAGCGCCTCGGCCTCGCGCTCGTTCGGCGAGACGAGCAGCGGCTCGGCCTGGACGCCGAGGCGGAGCGGCTCGCCTTCCGAGTCGAGCACCGTCTGTGCGCCGCGGCGGTTCAGCTCGCGGACGGCCTCGGCGTAGAAGTCGTCCTCGATCCCGCGCGGCAGCGAGCCGGCGAAGACGACGTAGTCGGCGCC
This sequence comes from Gaiellaceae bacterium, assembly GCA_035455605.1. GTDB lineage: Bacteria > Actinomycetota > Thermoleophilia > Gaiellales > Gaiellaceae > AC-32. The sequence continues at coordinate 22,158 of DATIER010000026.1, read as the reverse complement.
CTGCGAGAGGTAGACCAGCTTCTCGAGCAGCATCTCCAGCTCCTCGCCCGAGACGTGCGGCCCCCACTCGTTCACCTCGGTGTAGCTGCCGCCCGTCGGGTCGACGATCGCGGTCGAGGTGCGCGACTCGTCGTCGATGCGGACGAAGTCGTTCAGGATCGCCTCGGAGGTCAGCTCCTCGACGATGCGCGTGCCGGTGCGCCCGCCCGCGAGGCCGGTCGCGACGACCGGCACGCCGAGCCGCTTCAGCGCGCGCGCGATGTTGATCCCCTTGCCGCCGGCGAGCGTGAGCCCGGCGCTCGCGCGGTGGCGCTGGCCGCGCTGGAAGTTCGGGACGGTGAGCGTGCGGTCGATCGCCGCGTTCATGGTCACGGTCACGATCAGGAGAACCACCCGCCCACGTGCTCCAGGGTACGCGTCGCGTACCACCGCACGCGCCCGGCGAGCCCCGGCCGCGCGACCGAGCGCTCGGCCACGAGCGGGACCGTGCCGACGAGGCGGCCGCGCTGGTAGGCGCGCACCTCGCCGAGGCGCTCGCCCTTCGTCACCGGCAGGCGCGCCGTGCGCGCGGCGACCACGTGGCGGACGACCGGGAAGTCGACCCGCAGCCACGGCCGCAGCGACGCTGCGGCGACGAGCGCGACCGGCTTCCGCCCGTAGCCGAGCTCGGCGCGTCCGTAGGCGCGCCCTTGCACGGCGACCTGCGCCGGCGCGTAGCGCGAGAAGCCCCAGTCGAGCAGCTTCGCCAGGTCGGCGTTCCGCTCGGAGCGGTCGGGGCTGCCGAGCAGGGTGGCGTAGATCGTCAGCGGCCCCCGCCGCGCCGCGGCGACCTGCGACCAGCCGGCTGCGGAGGTGTGGCCCGTCTTGACGCCGAAGACGCCGGGGTAGCTCGAGAGCAGGTCGTTCCAGGTGTGCAGCGTCCGGCCGCCGGCGATCGAGGCGGTGCGCTGCCGCACGATCTGCCGCACCAGCGGCCGGTGCATCAGCATCCGCGCGAGCAGCGTCACGTCGTGCGCGCTCGAGACGTGGCCGGGAGCGTCGAGCCCGTCGGGCCGGACGTAGTGCGTCTGGCGCAGGCCGAGCTGGCGCGCGCGCTGGTTCATCAGCGCGACGAAGCGCTGCTCGCTGCCGTGACCGACGTAGTCGGCGAGCGCGTCGGCGGCGTCGTTCGCGCTCTGGACGAGCGCCGCCTCGAGCAGGTCGTGCACGGTCAGGCGCTCGCCGGCGCGCAGGTTCACCGTCGACTCGCCGACGTCGGCCGCGTCGCGGGCGACGGTGACGACGTCGGACGGCTTCGTGCGCTCGAGCGTCAGCAGCACCGTCATCAGCTTCGTGATGCTCGCGATCGGGACGCGCGCCTGCGCGTTGCTCGACGCGAGCACCTCGCCCGTCGCGCCGTTCTCGACCACGAAGGCATGCGCCGTCACCTTCGGCGGCGCTGCGAGCACGGGAGCCGCGAGCGCGAGGGCCGCGGCGGCGACGATGAGGCCCTTCAAGCGGGGCGATGTTATTTCACGCGGACGCGCTCGCCCACCGTGAGGTTGGTCGGCTGGATCCCCGGGTTGAGCGCGAGCAGCCGCTCGACGCTCGTCTGGAACCTGATCGCGACGTCGCTGAGCGTCTCGCCCGCCTTCAGCCGGTAGTAGCGCCTGCGCTTGCGCGCGGCGGTCGTCGTCGCCGCGGGCGTGTTCACGACGGTTCGCGTGCGCACGGTCGTCGTCTCGGCGGCGCGCGTGCCCTCGAGACCGGACCGAACGAGCAGCACGGCCACGGTCGCGGCGAGCAAGAAGGCCGCCGGAGCGGCGAAGCGCTTGCCGTACGTCCGCCAGCCGCGCTCCACGGCTACCAGCCGGAGACGGCCCAGACCTCGCGCCGCAGCCGCGCCGCCTCGGCTGAGGCGGCGGCGCGCCAGTCCTCACGCCCGCTGCGGAACGCGTAGATGACGCTGCGCGAGGCGTTCACGAGCGCGCTGGCGGGGCCGCTCGTGAAGGCGCGTGCGAGATCCGCGGGGGTCGCGCCCTGCGCGCCGACGCCGGGGAGCAGCAGGATCGCCTGCGGCATCAGCCGCCGCGCCTCGCCGACCGCGCGCGGGTGCGTCGCGCCGACGACCGCGCCGACCGCGGAGAGGCCGCGCTCGCCGACGAGCTCCTCGCCGAGCTCGTGGACGAGCAGCGCCACGTGGTGCCAGACGGGGTGGCCGTCCGTCAGGACCAGCTCCTGCACGTCGGCGCCGCCCTCGTTCGAGGTCTTGACGAGGCAGAAGAGGCCCGCTCCGTGGCGCCGGCAGGCGCGCAGGAACGGCTCGAGCGAGTCGCGGCCGAGGTACGGGTTGACCGTCATCGCGTCGGCGAGGGGCGGGTCGTCGCCCAGCGGCTCGAGGTAGGCGGCCGCGTACGCTCTCGAGGTGGAGCCGATGTCGCCGCGCTTGGCGTCGGCGAGCACGATCAGGCCGGCCGCGCGCGCGTAGGTGCAGACGTCCTCGAGGGCACGCAGCCCGTGCGAGCCCATCGCCTCGAAGAAGGCGAGCTGCGGCTTGACGCCGACGGCGTGCGGGGCGACCGCGTCGACGATTCCGCAGCAGAAGCGGGCGCTCGCCTCGGCCGCGGCCTCGCGGGAGAGGTGCGCGTCGCCGGCGAGCTCGACCGGCAGCAGATCGGGCCGCGGATCGAGCCCGACGAGAAGCTGGGAGCGCTTCCGCTCGACCGCGTCGGCGAGGCGGTCGGGGAAGAGCGCTGTCGTCAGTGCCGGCTCGGCCGCCAACTCGGACAGGACCGTAGCGCGAGCCTCGGCCGGGAGCCGGCGAGACAGTGAGGGCCGCTACACGCGGCCCTCACGAAACCTCCGGGACCAGCGGGCGCTAGAACCCGCCGCCGCCCCCGCCGCCCTTGACGGCGGTCTTCAGCGTGCTGCCGGCCGAGAACTTCGGCACGGTGGCCGCCGGAATCGTCACCTTCTCGCTCGGGTTGCGAGGGTTGACGCCCTGCCGCTCCTTGCGGTGCTGGGTCGAGAACTTTCCGAAGCCGGTGAAGTTGACCTCGCCGCCGCCGCGCAGGACGTCGGTGATCGACTCGAGCACCGCATCGACTGCCTCGGCCGCGTCGCGGCGCGACAGGTTCGCCTTCTGTGACACCCGGTCGACGAATTCTTGCTTCGTCACAATCGCTCCTCTCTTCCCGCTTGGCTTGCTGAAACCACGGCGCAAGACCCTAGCAGGGTTCGCCTTTCGGCTCAACCATGCGGGTTTGCGGTGTTTCCCACCAGCTCGGAGGCCGTGTAAAGCGCCTGCAAGCGCACGCCTTTCTTCGACAGGGCCGCCGCGCCGCCTTCCTCCCGGTCGAGCACGCAGATCGCCGTCTCGACCTGCAGACCGGCCTCGCGCAGCGCCGCGACCGCCTCGAGCGCGGCGCCCGCGGAGGTGACCACGTCCTCCACCAGGCACACCCGCTCGCCCCGCTCGAACACGCCTTCGAGCCGGTTGGCGGTGCCGTGCTCCTTCGCCTCCTTGCGCACGATCAGGAACGGCAGCCCGGACTCGAGCGACGCAGCGGCGACCAGCGCGACCGCACCCAGCTCCGGCCCGGCGAGGCGCACCGCGTCCGGCTCGTGCTCGCGCACCGTCCCCGCGATCAGGCCGCCGAGCGGCCCGAGCAGGTCGGGTCGCGTCTCGAAGCGGTACTTGTCGAGGTAGTAGCGCGAGCGGCGGCCCGAGCGCAGCACGAAGTCGCCCTCGAGGTACGCGTGCTCGCGCAGCGCGGCGCCGAGCTCGTCGCGGTTCACCCGCGCGCTGCGGCCAGGAGCTCGCGCGCCGGCGCGAGCAGCCGCTCGCCCTCGGGCTGCCCCTTCGCGACCGTCACGAGCGAGCCGTCGTCGAAGTACAGCGCGACGCGGTCGCGGCTGCGCGAGCGCCGGCGGAGGAAGATCGCTCCCGCCGCCGAGCCGAGCGCGGCCCCGACGGCCAGGGCCCTAGCCGCTCTCATCCTTCTTCTTCCGCGTCGTCGTGCGGCTCCGCGGCGTGGTCGTGCGACGCTTCGCGGGCGCGCGCTTCGGCTTGGGCTTCGGCTTCTCGGCCGGCGCCTCGCCGAGGCTGCGCAGGCAGCTCTTGAGGTCGTAGAAGACGAGGCCGACGGTCGGCTCCGACCGGGTGGTCGCGGCGATCAGCCGGTCGGCGTCGCGCACGACGAAGACGCTCCCGCCCTCGAGCGCCGCGTCGAGCTGGACGAGCTCCTGCTCGCGCTGCTCGTCGGCCCGGCGGAAGAGCTCGAGCGCCGCGCCGGCCATCCGCCCCGCGCGCTCGTCGTCGACGGTCGCGGCGACTACCGTGCCCTCGCGGTCGAGCACGACGGCGGCATCGATCTGGCTCGAGATCTCGGTCAGGTGGGCGAGCGCATCGGCGGGCGGCGCCATGTCCGTCACGCTAACACGCCCATACTCCGGCGGATGCCGCCGTTGCCGCAGCCGCTCGGCAAGTTCTTCGCCGACCGCGGCCCGCACCTCGCGGCGATGATCGCCTACTTCGCGCTGCTCTCGTTCGTGCCGCTGCTCTTCCTGACGATCTCGCTGCTCTCGCTGGCCGGCCGGCCCGACGAGTCGAGCTACCTCGTCACCGAGCTGAAGCACGCGTTCCCCGGCAGCTCGATCTCGAGCATCGTCCACACGGTCCGCGAGATCCAGAAGCACGCGACCGCGCTCGGGATCATCGGCGGCGCCGCGCTCGTCTGGGCGTCGCTCTCGCTCTTCAGCGTGCTCGAGTCGGCGTTCAACATCGTCTACGGCCAGCCGAACCGCTCGTTCCTGCGCGGCAAGCTGCTGGCGGTCGGCCTGATGCTGCTCTCGCTGGTGACGCTGTTCGTCGGGCTGCTCGTCGGGTCGGTCGGCCTCGACCTGCTGAGGCGCTACGCGAACTTCCTCGCCGGCAACGCCTACGTCGCCTACGGGCTCTCGGTCGCGGTCTCGCTGCTCGCGGTGTTCGTCTTCCTCGTGGCCGTCTACTACCTGCTGACGAACGTGGAGCACACCTTCTCGGACGTGCTCCCGGGCGCGGTGGTCGCCGCGGTCGTGCTCGAGGCGAGCTTCCAGGCGCTGCCGCTCTACGTGCGCTACTCGGGTAACGTCGTCGCGCTGAAGGCGTTCGGCGGGCCGGCGCTGCTGCTCGTCTGGATGTACGTGATGGCGAACGTGATCGTCTTCGGGGCCGAGGTGAACTGGTACCTCGCCGAGCGGCGGCGGCGCCCCGAGGTCGAGGAAGCGGCCGGTCTGGCCTAGGCCCGGGGACAGTCCCCGGGACCTGGCCGAACCGGACGCCCGCCGCGGCCTCCGCTCCGCTGTGAAGCCGACCGGCGGGTCTCGGCCGTGTCCGTTCCGGCCACGGCCGAGGGACTGTCCCTAGAACAGGGCCGAAAGGGACGCGCGCAGGTCGGCGGCGGCCCGCGCTCGGTGCGAGTTCTCCGCCTTCCAGTCGTTCCCGAGCTCGGCCACCGTCTGCTCCTCGCCGCCGGGCAGGAAGACCGGGTCGTAGCCAAAGCCCTCCGAGCCGCGCGCCTCGCCGGCGATGCGGCCCTTCAGCACGCCCGAGCCGCGCAGCTCCTGCGCCTCGGGACCGAGCAGGACGAGCTCGCAGACGTAGCGCGCGCGGCGGTCTGCCACGCCCTCGAGCTCGCGCAGCAGGCGCTCGATCGCGCCGGCGCCCTCGGGCCCGTACCGCGCCGAACGCACGCCCGGCGCCCCGCCGAGCGCGACGACCTCGAGGCCCGAGTCCTCGCCGAGCATCCACGCGCCGGCCGCTCCGACCTCGCGGCCGTAGCGTGCCTTCGCCCGCGCGTTCTCGACGTAGCTCTCCTCGCCCTCCTCGGGGTAGCCGTCGGCGCCGAGCAGCTCGAGCTCGAGCCCGAGCGCCGCCAGCTCCCGCGCCTTGTTCTCGTTACGCGAGCAGAGGACGATCCTCAGTCGCTCCAGCGGACCTCCAGCACATCGTCCAGGTCGCCGACCTGCGCGATCACCCGCGGCGCGTCGACCCGCGGCGGCATCGTCACGTCGAGCAGCACCGTCCGCCGGTCGGCCTCGTGGCTGATCTCGAGCGACTTCACGCGCGCACCGAGGTGCTCGACCTCGTCGATCAGCGGCCCGGGGCTCGCACCGGAGGGCAGCTGGACGAGGAGCATGCTGGTCTGGGGACGGAAGCGGGCCGTGCCCCTCTGCGCCAGGATCCGCAGCGGCCACAGCGAGATCAGCACGACGGCCGTGGTGATCACGGCGCCGCCGTAGTAGCCGGCGCCGGCCGCCATCCCGATCGCCGCGACGACCCACAGGGTCGCCGCCGTCGTCAGGCCGCGCACCGACAGCCCCTGGCGGATGATCGCGCCCGCACCGAGGAAGCCGATGCCGGTCACGATCTGCGCCGCGATCCGCGTCGGGTCGGCGCGGACGACGGCGCCGCCACCGGTGAGGAAGTCGCGGAACGCGTAGGCCGAGACGATCGTGAAGAGGGCCGAGCCGATCGCGACCAGCATGTGCGTGCGGAAGCCCGCGTCGTGCTCGCGCAGCTCGCGCTCGATCCCGACTGCGCCGCCGAGCGCGGCCGCGATCACGATCCGCAGCAGCGCCTCGGGCCACGAGAGCGACGGGATCTCAAGCAGCAGCATCGAGGGCGGCCTTCTGCGCCTCGGCGATCTCGGCGATGCCCTTCGCCGCGAGGTCGAGCAGCTCGTTCAGCGCGTCGCGGTCGAACGGCGCGCGCTCGGCCGTCGCCTGCACCTCCACCAGCCGCTCGCTGCCGGTCATGACGACGTTCAGGTCGACCTCGGCGCCCGAGTCCTCCACGTAGTCGAGGTCGAGCAGCAGCTCACCGTCCACGATCCCGAGCGAGACGGCCGCGACGGAGTCCGGCAGCACGCGCGAGAGCCCGGCTCTACCGAGGGCGCGCGCCGCGGCGACGTACGCGCCCGAGATCGCCGCGCAGCGCGTGCCGCCGTCGGCCTGCAGCACGTCGCAGTCGAGCCAGAGCGTCCGCTCGCCGAGGGCCTCGAAGTCGAGCACGGATCGGATCGCGCGCCCGATCAGCCGCTGGATCTCGACCGTGCGCCCCTTCTGCTTGCCGGCGCTCGCCTCGCGCTGCGTCCGCTCGCCGGTCGAGGCCGGAAGCAGCGAGTACTCCGCTGTCAGCCAGCCGCGGCCCGAGTCCCGCAGCCAGCGCGGGACGCCCTCGTCGAGCGACGCCGTGCACAGCACCTTCGTCTTGCCCTGCGAGTAGAGCACCGCGCCGAGCGGCTGCTCGAGGTAGTCGAGCTCGATCGCGACCGGGCGCAGCTGGTCATGACGCCTGCCTTCCCTCATGCCGCCACGAGATCCGAGACGGCGACGTGCTCGACCTCGTCCAGCGGCAGCTGCAGGAACCGCTCGCCGAGCGCGCGGAACGCCGCCGGGTGGCCCGTGGTGAGGAAGCGGTAGGCGCCCTCGCGGCCCTCGTCGTTCTCAATCCCCTTGCGGGCGAGCGTCTCGGCGACCTCGCGCGCCGTCTCCTCGGCCGAGAAGACGAGCGTGACACCGCGACCGAAGACGCGCTGGAAGATCGGGCGGATCAGCGGGTAGTGCGTGCAGCCGAGGATCACGGTGTCCACGCCCGCGTCCTTCAGCGGACGGGCGTACTCGCGCACGGCCTCGGTGGTCTCGGCCGCGAACGGGTCGTCGCTCTCGATCAGCGGCACGAGCCGCGGGCACGCGACCGGGACGAGCTCGGCGCCGGCGTCGAGCGCGTGCACGAGCTCCGCGTAGCGGCCGGCGTCGACCGTCGCCTGGGTCGCGAGCAGCCCGATCCGCCGGTTGCGCGTCGCCTGCACCGCCGCGTGCGCCTCGGGCGTGATCACACCGACGACCGGCACCTCGAGCTCCTCCTGCAGCTGCGGCAGCGCGGCGCCCGTGGCCGAGTTGCACGCGACGAGCACGAGCTTCACGTCCTGGGCGGCGAGGTAGGCGGCGATCTCGCGGGCGAAGCCCCGGATCTCCGCCAGCGGCCGCGGCCCGTACGGCAGCCGCGCGTGGTCGCCGAGGTAGACGAAGTCCTCGTGCGGCATCGTCACCAGGCACTCGTGCAGGACGGTCAGCCCGCCCACGCCCGAGTCGAACACGCCGACCGGCCGGGGATCCACGGGCCGATTCTAGGGATAGGCTGTTCCGGCTTTGGGTCGGAGGGTCGCCCTGATCGCCTGCTGTGCACTGGCTGCGCTCGCCGCCGCGGGCCGTGCGTCGGCATCGACGCAGGAGCTGTCGCTGCACATGGACGACGGCGTCGACCTCGCGGCGACGCTGTACGAGCCGGACGCCGCCCCGCCGCCCGCGGGCTTCCCGGCGATCGTGCTCTTCCACGGCCTCGGCGGTAAGCGGCAGGACCTGGCGGCGGTCGCGCAGCGCTTCGACAGCCGCTTCGCCGTGCTCGCCTTCGACCTGCGCGGTCACGGCCAGTCCGGCGGCCTCGTCTCGATCGACGGGCCGCGCGAGATCCAGGACGCGCGCGAGGTCTACGACCAGCTCGCCGCGCGGCCGGAGATCGACGGGACGCGGATCGGCGCCTGGGGCATCTCGCTCGGCGGCGGCGCGGTGCTGCGCTCGCTCGTCCAGGGCGTGCCGTGGAAGGCGGTCGAGACGGTCGAGACCTGGACCGACCTCTACAGCGCGCTGGCGCCACAGGGCCTCGCCAAGTCCGGAGCGGTCTTCCAGTTCCTCAGCTCGGTGCCGAGCGACCGGCTCGACCCGTCGGTGACCGCGATCCGCGACGACGCGCTCGCGAGCCGGAACCTCAAGGCGCTGAAGGCGTGGGCCGCAGAGCGCTCGAGCCGGCCGCTGCTCTCGAAGGTGACGACGCCCGTGTTCATGTTCCAGGGCCGGCGCGACTTCGCCTTCGACATCTCGCAGGCGAAAGCGGGCTACGCGCTGCTGAAGGGCCCGAAGCGGCTGTACGTCGGCGACTTCGGCCACGCGCCGTCGACCTTTCCGGGCCCGGACTTCGCCCAGATGACGTCGCTCGGGCTCGCGTGGTTCGCCCGCTACCTCGACGGCGGCTCGGCGGCGATCGCGCCCTTCTCGCTCGCGCCAAGCCCCTGGCGCGGAAAGGTCCGGACCTACGCGAAGCTCCCGGCGACGCGTGCGCTGACGGTGCCGCTGCCGGGCGACGACCGCCTCGCCGGCGCGGGTCGCGCGCAGCGGACGAGCGGCCCGCTCACCGGTCGTGCCGAGACGTTCGGCTCGGCGACGGTGCGCGTGAAGGTCAAGCTCTCCGGCGGCTGGTCGAGGCTCGTCGCCGTGCTCTCCGCCGCGAGCAAGGGCTCGGAGACGATCGTGAGCGAGGGGGGCGTCAACACGACCGGGCTGACGGGCACGCGCCGGCTGACGATCCGGCTGATCGACACCGCCACCCTGATCAAGCGCGGCGCGCGCCTGACCCTGACGCTCGCCTCGAGCTCGACCGCGCAGAACTCAGGGAACCTGCTCTACCTGAACCTGCCGATGCCGCGGACGGCGCGAGTCGCCGTCGGCGACGCACAGTTGACGCTGCCGATCCTGCGCGCGCCGGTGTCGCGGTGAAGGCGCTCGGCCTCGCCCTGCTCGCCGGAGCGGCGCTCGCGCTCCCGGCGGCCGGCGGCTCGGCGGGCGACCCCGGCATCAGCGCGACCCAGATCCTGCTCGGCGGCACCGTCCCCCTCAGCGGGCCGGCCTCGCCGTTCGGCACCGTCGGCCCGGGCGCGAACGCGTACTTCAAGTACGTCAACGCGCACGGTGGCGTCAACGGCCGCAAGATCAAGTACCTCTACCGCGACGACGGCTACGACCCGGCCAAGACGGTCGAGCAGACGCGCGAGCTCGTCCAGCAGGACAAGGTCTTCGCGATCTTCAACACGGTCGGGACCGAGCACAACCTCGCCATCCGCGCGTACCTGAACGCGCTCGGCGTCCCGCAGGTGTTCGGCGGCACCGGCGTGAGCGCGATGGGCCGCGGCTACAAGAAGTACCCCTGGTCGATGGGCTACCTGCCGAGCTTCGAGGGCGAGGGCGCGATCTACGGCCGCTACGTCGTCCAGCACCGGCCGAAGGCGCGGATCGCGGTGCTCTACGAGAACAGCCCGTACGGCACCGACCTCCTGAACGGGCTCAAGCGCGGGCTCGGCAAGAAGGCCGGTCGGATCGTCGCGACGCAGAGCTACGAGGTGACCGACACCGACGTCAACTCGCAGATCGCACGCCTGCGCGCCTCGAAGGCCGACACCTTCATGCTCTTCGCGCTCCCGCAGCAGGCGATCCAGTCGTTCGTCTACGCCTACAAGCTGAACTGGCGCCCGCAGATCTTCGTCAGCGCGGTCTCGATCGAGCCGACGGTGATGGGCATCGCGCGCGCGGCGACCAACGGCAAGGAGACGAACAACGCGCTCAGCGTCGCCTTCGTCAAGGACCCGACCTCGCCGGCGTGGCGCAAGGACAAGGCGGTCGCGCTCTACAAGCGGATCATGAAACGCTACTTCCCGGGCGGGAAGCCGAGCGACGTCTACAACTGGTACGGGATGACCGTCGCCTACTCGATGGTCGACGCGCTCAAGCACGCCGGGCGCAACCCGAGCCGCGCGAGCCTGCGCAGGGCGATGACACACCTGGACGAGCGGACGAACCCATTCCTGCTTCCCGGCGTCTTCGTGCAGACGACGCCGACGAACTACTTTCCGATCGCCAAGGCGCGCATGGTCCGCTACCGCAAGAGCCTGTGGGTCCTGTTCGGGCCGCTGGTCAAGGCGCGGTAGCAGGTGTTAACTATCCCGGTGAGAACTCGTCTCAGTCTGGGTCACCCAGGGGACTCTCCAGAACAAAGGGGCAACAACATGAGAACGTCTTTCCGCCTGGCGCTGCTGGTGGGCGCCTGCTTCGCGGGGCTTGCATTCGCGGCGCCGTCGTTCGCCGCCTACACACCGTCACTGATCATCGAGCAGTCGAGCTACAAGGTCGGCGCGGCGTCGACCGCCGACGTCTTCCTCGCCATCGGGACGCCGAACAACCCCGGCGATCCGACGGCCAAGATGACGATCTTCTCGCCGCCCGGCTACCAGGCGACCCTCACCGCCGCGCCGGGGACGAAGATCGGATCCGTGGCCGCCGTCGTGATGGCCAAGGCGCTCGGCGGCGGCATCCTGCCGCTGTCCGGCAACGTCCTCGTCGCAAACCCGGTCGACCCGACCATCCAGCTGGCGGCGACGCAGTGCACCGGCACGGCCACCCACACCACGATCTGGGTCCTGAACACGAGCCTTCAGGGACAGACGGTCGCGATTCCCGTCTTCGTGGACAGCAGGGGGCCGCTGGTCACGATGCAGGTCTGCCTGCCGTCGCCCGACGTTCCCGAGGCCTCCGGCGGGGCGAAGTTCGGCGCGCAGCTGCTGGCGGCCGACTTCACGATCAAGAACGTCTTCACGAACGCCGGCACCAAGGGCGGCTACGAGTGGGCGAGCGACTTCACGCCGTACACGCCCGGCACCGCGACGCCGAACCCCCTGGGCACGCAGGAGGCGCGGACGTACGTCGGCCTGCCGACGACGCTGACGCTCAAGCGGGCGAAGGCCAAGCGCGGCTTCGCGCTCGTCGGCAAGCTGTTCGTGCAAGGCGTCTCCCCGGCCGGCATCCGCGTCGACCTCTACGCCGGCAAGAAGCCGCAGCCCGCGCCGAACGCGGTCTCGGCCGGGAAGGGCAAGCGCGTCGCGCGCAGCGCGAAGCTGAAGGCGCGCGGCACCTTCACGTTCGTGCGCCCGAACGTGAAGTTCGCGACGTACTTCCAGGCGCGCTTCGAGAACTACACGACCGACTGCAGCGGGGCGTCGCCGTCCGGCCAGCCGATCCCGTGCCGGGAGGAGCGCATCGCCGCGGTCACGAGCAACCAGATCAAGGTGCTCAAGCCGAAGCCCAGGAAGCACCGCTAGAACGCTCGAGCGAGGGGCGCCTGCGGGCGCCCCTCAGCGTTCCGCCGGCAGGTCGTCGTGGCGCGACCACTCGTGCCACGAGCCGGGGTAGTTGCGGGCGTCGTAGCCGGCCGACCTGAGCGCGAGCGCGCCGAGCGCCGAGCGCGAGCCGGAGTGGCAGTAGGCCACGATCTCCGCGCCCTCCGGCAGGCCCGTCAGCTCGCGGATCCCCCACGGTTCGTGCGGGCGGCCGGGGCCGGCGAACAGGCGCTCGACCTCCAGCAGCCGCGCGCCCGGGATGTGGCCCTGGCGCGGATCGCACGGATAGCCGCCGCGGCCGGTGTACTCGTCCTCGCTGCGGACGTCGACGATCGTCAGGCTCGCGTCGCCGAGCCGGTCGCGCAGCTCCTCCCAGGTCGGAACGGCGTCGATCCGCGGCTCCAGCTTGACCCTCGTCTTCTGCAGCTCGGCCGCTCCCTGCTCGAGCTCGCCCGGCCACGCCGCCACGCCGCCGGCGAGGACGCCGACCCGTGGGTGGCCGGCCGCGAGCGCCGCCTGCGCCGAGGAGGCGGCGCCGACGCAGTCGCCGCGGTCGTAGAGCACGAGCCGCTCCTCGCCGGTCACGCCGTGGCGGCCGAGCCGGCGCTGCACCTCCGTCGCGAACGCCGCGACCGTCTCGCGCGTCGCGAGCGGCGGCGGCGAGCCGAGCACGAGCGGGATCGACCCCGGCAGGTGTCCCCGCTGGTGCGCGTTCGGGCCGCGCACGTCGCCGACGAGCAGGTCCGCGTCGCCGAGGTGCTCCTGCAGCCACGCCGCGTCGACGAGCGGCGGCAGCTCAGACATCGCCGAGGAACTGGGCCAGCGCCGCGTTGAACTCGTCCGGCCGCTCGAGGCTCGGCAGGTGCGCGGCGCCGGCGAACTCGCGGAACCGGCCGTGCCGCGCGAGCTGCGCCTGGGCCCGGGCCTCGTCCGGCGGGAAGAAGCCGTCGCCCTCGCCGACCGCGACCAGCACCGGCCCGCCGAAGGCGCGCAAGGTGTCCGTGCGATCGGCGCGGTCGCGCAGCGCGCCGACGGCGGCCACGAGCTCGTCGCTCGAACGGCCGAGCGCCTCCTGCCGTGCGTGCGCGACGGCAGTCTCCGGAGCGTCCTCGAGCAACAGCAGCGGCCGCTGCTTCTCCCAGAGCGCCTCTGCGCCACCGTCCTCGATCAGCGCGATCGTGTCTGCCCGGGCCGCGCGCCGCTCGGGCGTATCGGCATCCGCACGCGCGCCGACGAGGACGAGCGCCCGGATCCGCGAAGGCTCCTGGTGCGCCATCTCCAACGCCACGTAGCCGCCGAAGGACGCGCCGACGAGCGCCAGCTCGCCCTCGTGCTCGTCGAACAGGGACGACGCGATCTCGGCGATCGTCGAGCCGCGGCCGTAGAGACGAGGCGCCGCGAGGTCGTGCTCGCCCAGCGGCTCGAGCTGCGGCTCCCACATCCGCTCGTCCAGCGGAAACGCGTGCAGCAGGACGATTTTCACAGAGCCTCTTCCGAGCTGAAGCTTCGTTGCCGGAGCGCGATGGGTGGCACGTGGCAAGGACGCAGGGAGCGCGCGTAGCCAGAGGCTACGGGCGCGACTGAGGACGCCGTCCACGGGTCACACAGCGCGCTCCGGCGGCACAACGCTTCGGCTCGGGAGAGGCTCATCAAAGCGCGGCCACGACCACACGTTCCTGCGCGATCGCCGGACGGGCGGAACAGCGCGCGAGCCAGTCCGCAAGCGACGGCCCCAGCTCGAGCCCGTACCGCTCGAGGCCGCGCAGGATCCACGGGACGTACGCGATGTCCGCGAGGCCGTACTCGCGGCCCGAGAGCCAGGGCTGCGCCTCGAGCGCGCGGTCGAGGTCGCCGAGGCGCGTGTCGAGCTCCTCGCGCCCGTCACCGCGGCGCGCCGCGTAGTACGCGTCCCCGAGCCGCCGGTCGAACCGCTCGACCCAGAGCCGCCCGAGCGCCCGCTCGGCCGGGTCGGCCGGCCACAGCGCCGGCTCAGGGAAGCGCTCGTCGAGGTACTCCATGATCACGTCGGACTCGGGGAGGAGCAGGCCGTCGTCCTCCTCCCATACCGGCACGCGGCCGAGCTCGTTCTTCTCGTAGATCCACGCCGGCCGGTCGTCGAGGTCGATCTCGACCGCGTCGTAGGCGATCCCCTTCTCGGCGAGGGTGATGCGCGCGCGGGCTGCGTACGGGCAGCGGTCGGCGGTGTAGAGCGTCGGCACCCCGTGAATCTACCGGCGGCCCGCGCCCTCGAGCCCCAGCACCTCGGCGAGCTGCTGGAGCAGCTCGTCGGCGGGCGGCAGCTGGTCCGGCGAGGGGGCCGTGCGTGCGACCGCGCGCACGCTGCCGGGGTCGGCGCCGGTCAGCCGCGAGACGACCGTCGGGTTGGCGCCGAGCGCGACCACGTCACCGGGCGGCAGCGGCCCGAAGTGCTCCGGAACGGACTGGTACTCGTCGACGACGCTGCCGCGCTCGTAGAGCACGTAGCGCACGACGGCGCCGTCCTCGACGCCGATCGCGCAGACGACCGCGGCGAGCGCGTTCGAGAGCTCCGACGCGAGCCGCTCGCGCGCGCGGCGGTCGCGGTCGACGAGCTCGGCGTAGACGGCGACCCAGCCGTTGCGCGGGCCCTCGACCGCGGCGCCCGAGCCGCCGAAGCGCGGCAGGTACTTCGCGACCGCCGCCTCGACCGCCTCGCGCGCGTCCGTCTGCACGTGCAGCGACGCGTACGACTCGCCCGCCAGCCCGTGCTGCTCGAGCCGTTCGACCGGCACCAGCAGCCGCTGCGACCACTCGCTGAAGCCGAGCCGACGCCAGACCTCGCGCCCGACGATGTTGTCGGTCGCGACGTCGAGGGTCAGGTGCCCGATCCCGGCCTCGCGCGCACGGGCGGCGAACTCCTTCAGCAGCGCCGTCGTCGCGCCCCGGCGCCGGCGCTCGGGGACGACGTAGACGAGGTTCACGTGCGCGTAGCCATGCGGGTCGAGCTCGCCGAAGGCGTAGCCGACGGGCTCGCCGTCGTCCTCGGCGAGGAGCACGAGCTTGCCCTCGAACATGCTCGTCGTGACCTCGGGCGGACGCCACGGGCGCTGCCAGTTCTCGTCGAAGAGCTCGCGCGTGAAGCGGAGCAGCGTCTGCTCGTCGGCGGCGGTTGCTTCGCGAACGTTCATGCGGCGGCCGCAACCCTAGCCCCAGTGAGGAGGTAGTGAGCCGAGAGGTTCTGGAACGGCGCGAACCGGTCGCGCGCCGACTCGAGGTCGCGCACGTCCGGGTAGAAGCTGCGCACGGCCTTCTCGAGCGCGATGTCGCCGACGGGCCACGCGCGCGGCCGGGCGAGATGCCGGGCGAGGAACCACTCCGCCGTCCAGGCGCCGATCCCGCGCAGCGAGACCAGGCGCCGCTTCACCTCCTCGTCGGGAAGAGCCGCGAGCTCGGCGAGATCGATCGGCTCCTGCGCGAGGCCGAGCACGTACTCCGTCTTGCGCCGCGAGAAGCCGAGCGCGAGCAGCTCGTTCTCGCTCGCCCGCCGCAGCCGGCGCGCGGTGGGGAAGGAGTACGCCTGCCCGATCCGGCGGCCGAAGCGCTCGACCAGCCGGTTGCGGATCGCGACCGCGGCGAAGAGCGAGACCTGCTGGGCCGTGATCGAGGTGACGAGCGTCTCGAACGGGTCGGGCGCCAGCGGCGGCCGGTAGCCCGCGAGCTCCCGCGTCAGCCGCGCGAGCACCGGGTCGCCCTGCGCCCAGTCGTAGAACGCGCGCAGGTCGAACTCGGCGCCGAGCAGCTTCAGCACGACCGGGCGCGTCTCGTCGTCCAGCGGGTCGACGCGGACGCCGCGGCCGGCCGGCTCGATGCGCACCTCGCGCGCGCCGACGACGCGGTGGATCGCGCCGTCCGCCCAGAGGTTCGCGAGGTCGGACCCGAACGATCGAAAGCGCTCGGTCGAGAGCTCGAAGTCGAACGGCTCGGGCAGCCGCAGCACGGGCATCGCGCAACCGTACGCGCCGCGGTAGCGTCCGCTGCGTGGAGATCGAGCAGATCGCGCCGCACCTCTGGTGGTGGACGGCGCCACACCCGGACTGGGGCCCGCGCGACTTCGAGGACGGCCAGGGCTGGGAGCGCGACGTCTCCTGCTACGCGCTCGTCGAGCGCGACGGGCTCGTGCTGTTCGACCCGCTCGTCCCGGCCGGTGACGAGGAGAAGTTCTGGGCCGCGCTCGACGGCGACGTCGAGCAGCACGGCGCGCCGCGGATCCTGATCTCGGTCTTCTGGCACGCGCGCAGCGCGCGCGAGATCCTCGACCGCTACGACGGCGCCGAGCTCTTCGCGCACGAGCCGGCCGCCGCCGAGGTGGCCAAGCGGGCGCCGACGACGCAGACGTTCGTCGACGGCGACGTGCTCGCGGGCGGCGTCGAGGCGATCGCGATGCACCACATGGGCGAGGCCGCGTTCTGGCTGCCGAGCCACCGGGCGCTCGTGCTCGGCGACTCCGTGCTCGGCTACGAGGGCCGGGCGGAGCTCTGTCCCGCAGGCTGGCTGCGCGAGGACGAGTCGAGGGACGAGCTCGAGGCGTCGGTGCGGCGCGCGCTCGCGCGCGAGCCCGAGCTGCTGCTCCTCACGCACGGCGGCCCGAGGCCGCGCGCGCAACTACAGCTCTGAGGCGAGCGCGTCGAAGTCGGTCAGCGGCGTGAACGAGACGCCGCGGCCGCGCAGCCACCGCGCGAGCGACCCGGTCGCGAAGACGCGCTTCGCCGCCAGCGCGGCGCAGTAGTCCGAGTGCCCGTCGCCGGCGTAGACGACCTCGCCGCCGGGGAGGTCGGCCCGTTTGCACGGCTCGCCGCACACGTCGCACGTCTCGGCGACCCGGAAGTGGACGACCCAGCCTTCCGGCAGCGCGTCGACGCGGTTGGCGCGCAGCTCGACCGCGCCGAGCACGCCCTCGCGCTCCAGCACCGGCTCGATCAGCTCGTGGAAGCCGGAGGAGACGACCAGCGGCCGGCGCGTCCGCGCGAGCCCGGCGAAGCCCGGCCGCACGCGCGCGTGCTCGAGCACGTACGCGACCACCTCGTCCAGCGGCGCGGTGACGGTCGAGAACTGCTCCGCGATCACGTCGTTCAGGGTCATCCGGCCCGCGTCGAGATCGAGCTCGGTGCGCTCGTAGATCTCGGCGTCGCCGAACCGCTCCAGCACGAGGTCGAGCGTGTCGCGCTCGGTGACGGTGCCGTCCCAGTCGAGGACGAGTCGCATGGCGCGGAACGCTAGCGGGGCGCGAGCAGCCCGGCCGCGGCGGCCAGGTTCGCGCGGCCGGCGCCGTGCGTGACGACGTAGCCGCGCGCCTCCGGCGGCCGCCACGCCGGCACGCCGGTCTCGACGACGAGCGCGCCGGCCGGCACGAGCTCGCGCTGCCAGGCGTGGCGATGGGCGTCGCGGACGACGACGACCACGCGCGCCGGGTCGGCCGGCTGCGGGAACGGCTCGCCCTCGTGGAGGCGCACCGTCTCCGCCCCGAGCAGCTCGCCGAGCCCGTGGTGCGCAGGGCCGGCCGCAATCGTCGCCTCGGGCCAGAGCTCGACCACGAGCGGGTTCGCGGGCAGTACAAGGTCGCCCTCGGCGCGCAGGGCCCGCCGAGCCGCCTCGGCGCCGGCCTCGAGGTCGTGGCCCGGCTGCAGCGACGTCGTCCAGGCGGCCAGCTCGGCGACGCGTTCCGCCGCCTCGTGCAGCCGCTCCTCGGCGACCCGTCCGTCCCGGACGGCGGCGACGAGCGCGTCCCGCACGCGCGCCACCTCCGCCGGCGAGCGCTCGGCGCCCAGGCAGAGAGCGTCGGCGCCGGCGGCGATCGCCTGCACGGCGCCTTCCTCGAGCCCGACGGTGCCGGCGATCGCGCGCATCTCGAGCGCGTCCGTGATGACCACGCCGTCGAAGCCGAGCTCGGAGCGCAGCAGGCCGATGAGCGGCGCGCTGATCGTCGCCGGCTGCTGGTCGATCGCAGGGAAGCGGATGTGGGCGGTCATCACCGAGCGGACGCCGGCGTCGACGGCCGCGGCGAACGGCGGCAGCGCCCGTGCGAGCAGCGTCTGACGGTCGGTCTCCGCCGTCGGCAGCTCGAGGTGCGAGTCGCCGGTGACCTCGCCGTGCCCCGGGTAGTGCTTCGCGCACGCCGCGACGCCCGTGTCCTGCAACCCTTCGACGTACGCCGCGACGTGCCGCGCGACCAGCTGCGGGTCCGAGCCGAACGACCGCACGCCGACGATCGCGGCCGCGGGGTCGACGTTGACGTCGGCGACGGGAGCGAGGTTCATGTTCACGCCGACGGCCGCGAGCTCGCCGCCGATCGCCGCGGCCACGCGCCGGGTGAGCTCGACGTCGTCGACGGCCCCGAGCGCCAGGTTGCCGGGGAACGAGCTCCCGCGGTCGGCCTCGAGCCGCGTCACGTCGCCGCCCTCCTCGTCGACCGCGACGACGAGAGCGTCCCGCTCCGCGCGCAGCTCGGCCGTCAGCGCGGCGAGCTGATCCGGATCGCGCACGTTGAACGCGAACAGGACGACGCCGCCGAGCCCGCCCTCGAGCTCCCGCCGCAGCCAGTCGGGCACCGTCGTCCCCGGGAAGCCCGGGAAGACGCACGCCGCCGCGGCGGGCTCGAGCCCGCCTGCGCTCATCCGCGGACCGCGCCGGTCGTCAGGCCGAACGCGATCTTTCGCTGGACGATCAGGAAGAAGACGATCACCGGGATCGCGATCAGCGTCGACCCGGCCATCAGGCCGCCCCAGTCGGTGTTCCGGCTCGTGCCGGTGAAGTACGAGAGCCAGACCGTCGCCGTCTGCTTGGCCTGGTCGTTGAGCAGGACGCGGGCGAAGATGTACTCGTTCCACGTCGTGATGAAGGCGAAGATCGAGGTCGCCACGAGCCCGGGCGCGACGAGCGGGAGCAGGATGCGCGTGAACGAGCCGACGCGGCTCGAGCCGTCGACGAGCGCCGCCTCCTCGAGCTCCTTCGGGATCCCGAGCAGGAAGCCGCGCAGCATCCAGACCGAGAACGGCAGCACGAACGTCATGTAGGTGACGATCACCCCGGAGAGCGCGTTCACCTGGTGGTAGCGGGCGAGCACGACGTACAGCGGGATGATCAGCCCCGCCTGCGGGAGCATCTGGATCCCGATGATCAGGACGATGAACAGCTTGCGCCCGGTGAAGCGGAACTTCGCCAGCGCGATCGCCGCCAGGAAGGCGACCACCATCGAGAGCGCGACGGTCACGCTGACGACGATCAGGCTGTTCTTGACGCCGTCCCAGAAGAAGGGCCGGTTGATCGCGTCGCGGAAGTGCGACAGCGTCGGGTGGAGCGAGAACCAGGTCGGGCTCAGGCTGTTCAGCTCGTGGTCGGGCTTGAACGCGCTCGCGACCATCCAGTAGACGGGGAACGCGATCACGACGAAGACGAGGATGCCGATCGCGTCCCAGACGAGGCGGGTGCGCCGACGCCGCGCCCTCATTGGGCCTCGTCCCCCGCCCGCACCATCTTGCGGACGTAGACGATCGAGAGCACCGCGACGATCAGCAGCATCAGGATCGAGATCGCCGCGCCGCGGCCGAAGTCCGTCTTCAGGTAGCCCTCCTCGAACAGGTACACGCCCATCAGCTCGTTCGAGGCGTTGATCCTCGTCTGGTCGATCAGCAGGAACGGCTGCGTGAAGACGCCGAAGTCCCAGATGATCGACAGGCTCGTCAGCACCAGGAAGATCGGCTTGATGATCGGGACGGTCACGTCCCAGAAGACGCGCCACGGCCGCGCGCCGTCGATCTCCGCCGCCTCGACGATCTCGTGCGGCACCTGGGTCAAACCGGCGTAGACGGTGACGACGACGAACGGGATCGCGCCCCAGACGATCAGCGACGTCGTCAGCGAGAGCTGCGAGAACGGGGTCGCGTACCAGTCGTGCTGGAAGTAGTCGCCGACGTGGAGCTTCGTCAGCGTGTAGTTGAGGACGCCGTTCTCGTAGTTCGTCATCCAGAGCCAGACCTGCACCGCGACGACGGGCGGCATCGACCAGGCGAGCACGAGCCCGGCCGTCAGCAGCACGCGCACGACCGAGCTGACCTTCGTCAGGAGCAGGGCGAGCAGCGTCCCGATCCCCATCGTCAGGGCGACGTTCGCGACGGTGAAGACGATCGTCCGCACGAGGACGTGCCAGAAGACCGGGTCGTGCAGGACGGAGCGGTAGTTCGCCCAGCCGACGCTCGTCCCGTGGCGGGCGATCAGCTCGAACAGGCCGTACTTCTGGAACGAGAGCCGCGCGAGGTGGTACAGCGGGTAGCCGAGGATCGCCACGATGACGGCGACCACCGGGAGAATCAGCAGGTACGGCGCCGCCCAGCGCACGGCGCGCGCCACGGTCAACGGGCGACGCCGCCGAGACCGGATACCGGCCTCGGCGGCGTATGCAGTCCCGCCGGGAATCTCGCTCGGTGTCAAGCGGCTCCCCGGGTCATCCCGTCGCTACTGGTTGAGCGTCAGCTCGATGTTGCTGTCTGCGAAGGCGGTCGCGGCCTTGATGCTCGCCTTCCCGGTGAGGATCCGGGCCAGCATCGTGCGGAGCACGTTGCCGTTCTCGACGTTGACCCAGTTCTTCGCGGTCGGCACGAACCAGCTCCGTTTGGCGGCGCGCTCGTTGACGCTGTTGCCGAGCAGGTTGGTCGCGTTGGGGATGTTCCCCTTCGCCTGCAGGCCCTTCTCGCCGGCCGTGTTGGTGAAGATCCGGATCCAGTCGGTCGCGAGCGACTGGTCGCCCGAGGCCTTCGGCACCGCGAGGTCGGAGCCGCCGAGGAAGCCCGGCATGCCTTGCCCCTTGACGTGGCTCGGCATCACGAACTGCTTCGTCGCCTTCGTGTACTTCTTGCCGACGCAGCAGCTGAACCAGGCCGGGCCGACGATCGAGGCCGCCTGGCCCTGTGCGTAGACGTCGTACGGCTGCGGCCGGTTCTCGGTGCCGGTCTTGCTGGCGCGCGAGGCGGCCATGAAGAACCGCTTGTACGCCGCGAGGCCCGCCTGCGCCTTCTTCGACTCGAGCTGCCCGACCCACTTGCCGTGCTTGAGGGCGGCGATCTGGCCGCCGTAGTCGTAGACGAAGCTCATCGCGAAGTACCAGTCGGTGCCCGCGATGTACACGGGCGAGAAGCCCTTCTTGGGGTTCTTCGCCTTGAGCCGCTTGGCCGTGGCGGTGAACTGCGCGAGGCTCGTCGGCACCTTCGCGCCGGCCCGCTTGTAGAGGTCGGAGCGGTACGTCACGACGCGCGACCCCGCGTAGTACGGAACGCCGTAGACCTTGCCGTTGTAGATCCCGGACGCGGCGAGGCCCTTGAGCCAGTTCTTCGAGTTCGCGAACGAGCCCTTCTGCGAGGTCAGGTTCGCGAACGCGCCCGCCGCCATGTACTTCGTCATCTCGGTGTTCCCCATCTCGATGACGTCCGGCACGTTGCCGCCGGCGAGGGTGGCGTCGAACTTGCTCAGGTGGTCGCCCCAGGTCTGGTACTGCACGTCGACGCTGACGCCGGGGTGCTTGGCCTGGAAGGCCTGGTTGGCCGCGGCCACGAGGTCGGGCCAGCCCGTCTGCGCGTCGACCTGCAGCCAGACGGTGATCTTGCTCGCCGCAGCGCGGTCGGTCCGCGCGGACGCCGTGGAGGCCGCAACCGCGAGCGACGCGGCGAGGGCGGCGGCGGCGAAGAGCCGTGCTTTCTTCATCGACTTCTCCCTACCACTCGGTCGACGGCCTGCGGTTGCTGCGCTCCCACGCGGTGGCCGGGGGACGCGGCGAACGGCCGCACGATTGGTTTGTACCACTTGGCCACGGCGCGGACATTCGCACACTCTGCGACTGCATGTCAAGACCAATTCCGGACAAACCGCTCAAACGACAGGAGTCCTTGCGTTGCGTTGGTCTTGACCAGCGGCGCTTGCGAGCGCCGGCCTGTGCGGCGACGGCAGCGCGCTCAGGTCGGTGACGAGGCGGTAGCGGTCGCCGCGGTAGATCGAGTGCACGAACTCGACGATCTCGCCCCGCTCGGAGCGCGTCACCCGCTCGAACAGGAACGCCGGCGAGTGGAGCGGGACGCCGAGCGCCTCGGACTCCTCCTCGTTGGTCACGGTCGGCTCGATCGTCTGCATCCCGCCGGCGATCACGATCCCGTAGCGCGAGCGCAGCAGGTCG
>DATIER010000025.1:0-28361 GCA_035455605.1 Gaiellaceae bacterium | reverse complement strand
CTCGTAGAGCGCCTGCGCGTGCACGCCCGCCATGGTCGAGAGCCAGCCCTTCTCCCCGGCGGCCTCGAGGGTCGCGCAGGCCTCGCGGAGTGCCTCTTCGGCCGCGGCGGGGTTTCCGGCCAGCATCTCCACCGGGGCGGTCCAGAACGCGACCGTGGTCAGCTCCAGCTTCCGGCCGAGCTCCTCGAGGTTCGAGCGCGAGCGGGCGAGCAGCTCCCGCGCCTCGTCGAAGCGGCCCTGCTTGCCGTAGAAGCCGGCCACCGGTCGGATCGCCCAGGCCTCGAGCCACTTGTCGCCGCGGGCGCTCTCGAGGATCGCCTCCGCGCGCGGCAGACCCTCGGCGAGCGGTGTCGGCCCCCAGAAGAGGCTCGGGCCGAGGATCAACAGCCCCTCGCGCTCCTTGCGGCGGTTGCCGGCCCGGCGCGCGTGCTCGATCACCCGCTCGCTCGCCGAGGTGACGCCTTGCCACGTGCCCTGGAGGTTGTGAGCGGTGGCGACCAGCCGCCATGCCGAGGCCAGCGCCTCGTTCTCGCCGAGCGGCTCGAGCTCCTCGATCGCGGCCTCCGCCAGCTCGAAGGCCTGCTCCGCGGTCAGCGAGAGGTCGGTGAGGCCCTGCTGCTCGTGGAGCTCGCAGAGCGCCCGCAGCTCGACCGCGCGATCGCCGACGTCGCGAGCGAGGGCGACGGCGTCCTGCAGCCGGGCCTGCGCCGCGCGCAGGTCGCCGCGGTCGCCGTTGGCGGCGGCCAGGTCGAGCAGCAGCTCGACCCCCTCGCGACCGCTCGGCTCCGCGAGCGCGACCGCGCGGCCGAGGAGCCTCGTGGCCCCGGTGCCGTCGCCGAGCGCGAGCGAGCGGCGGCCCGCCGCGGCGAGGCGCGCAGCGGCGCGGGCGGCGACCCCGTCGTCCGGGAGCCCGAGCTCCCCGCGGTAGCAGTACGCCTGCTCGAGGTGGTAGCCGACGATCTCGTCCAGCTCGACGAGCTGCGCGCCGTGAACCTCGAGCCAGGCGGCAAAGCGCTCGTGCAGCTCGGCGCGGGTGACCTTCGGCAGCGCCTCGTACGCGGCATCCCGGATCAGCAGGTGGCGGAAGCGGTACGCGTCCTCGCCGGGGAGCTGGGGCTTGTCCGGCCGGACGAGCTCCTTGCGGACGAGGCCGTCCAGGCGCGTCTCGACGTGCGCCTCCTCCGGTGCGAGCGCCTGCACCGCGCCGCGGTGGAAGACGCGCCCTTCGACCGCGCCCCGCTCCAGCACGCCGCGCTCGGCCGGCTCCAGCTGGTCGAGCCGCGCGGCGAGGAGCGCGTGGATCGTCCCCGGCACCGCGACCTCGCCGTTCCCCGAGTCCTCGACGAGCGCGACCATCTCCTCGACGAACAGCGGGTTGCCCTCGGCCGCGGCGCGAATCCGCTCCTGCAGGTCCGGCGCGAGCGCCGCGTCGCCGAGCAGGCGCGCGAGCAGCTCGTCCGTCTCGTCGGCGCTGAGCGGCTCGAGCAGGAGCGTCGTCGCGTTGAGCTTGCCGCCGCCCCAGCCCGGCCGGCGGTCGAGCAGCTCGGGGCGGGCGAGGCAGAGGAGCAGGAGCGGCGCCTCGCGCGAGAGGTCGGCCACGTGCTCGACCAGGTCGAGGAAGGTCTGCTCGCCCCAGTGGATGTCGTCGAGGACGACCACGAGCGGCTGCGCCTGCGCGGCGGCCTCGAGCAGCTTGCGCACCGCCCAGGGGATCTCCTCCGTCGATCCCGCCGACTCCTCGCCGAGCAGGCGCTCGATCGCCGCGAGCGCCGCCGGCTCCAGGCCGAGGGCGGCCGCGGGCGGAAGCTGCTTCACCACCTCGACCACGGGCCAGTACGTGATCCCCTCGCCGTAGGGGAGGCAGCGTCCGCTCACGACGCGGGCGCCGTCGAGGCCGGCGGTCAGCTCCGCCGTCAGGCGCGACTTGCCGACGCCCGCGGTGCCGAGGATCGTGAACAGCTGGCACGAGCGGTCGTCGACGGCCTGCGCGAACGCCTCGCGCAGGCGGCGGAGCTCGCGCCGGCGGCCGACGAGCGGCGCGTCCAGCCGTCGTGCGAAGGCCGGCGCCTCCTCGTTGAGCGCGAGCAGGCGGTGCGCGACGAACGGCGCGGCCTTGCCCTTCAGCTCGAGCGTCAGCTCCTCGGTCTCGACGGCATCCCGGACGAGGTGTGCCGTCTCGTCGCCGAGCAGCACCTCGCCGGCGCCGGCCGCCTGCTCGAGGCGCGCCGCGACGTTGACGGCGTCCCCGGTCGCGAGCCGGTCTCCCGTGCCGACCACGACCTCGCCCGTGTTGAGCCCGATCCGCGCCTGGACGCCGAGCTTGGGCAGCGCGTCGCGCATCTCGACCGCGGCGCGCGCCGCCCGCAGCGCGTCGTCCTCGTGCAGCAGCGGCACGCCGAACACGGCCATCACCGCGTCGCCGATGAACTTCTCGACCGTGCCGCCGTGGCGCTCGACGATCGCGCGCATCTCGTCGAAGTAGCGGCCGAGGAGCGCGCGTAGCGCCTCCGGGTCGACGGACTCGCCGAGCGCGGTCGAGCCGACGACGTCGCAGAAGAGGACGGTCACGACCTTGCGGTACTCGCGCGCGGACGGCTCGGGCACGAGCTCCGCGCCGCAGGCGTTGCAGAACCTCGACCCCGCCGGGTTCTCGTGGCCGCAGCTCGGGCAGCTGGTCACGCGCCGCCGCCGGGCAGCGCGGAGCGCGCGGCGGGCGCGGCCAGGAAACGGTGCGCGCCGACGGCGCGGTGGAACTCGTCCGCGGCCGCCCGGAGGGCGCGTGCCGCCTCGAGGTCGCCGGCCGCCACGAGCTGCTCGCTCGCGCGGTAGCGCGCGTAGGCGGTTGCCGCGGCGTTGCCGAGCTCGGCGATCGTCTCGGCGGCTTGCGCGAGGTCGCCCGCGGCGATCGCCCGGGCCGCGTCGACCCACGGGCTCTCGATCGGCGTCCGGTCGAGGATCGCGGCCGACAGCTCGTCCTCCCGGCCGAGGTCGCGGAGGATCCACGCCGCGTCGGCCAGCGTCGGAAACGGTGAACAGAGGGCCACGACGGCGACCGGTCCGAGCTCGAGCAGGTCGGTGGCGCAGGCTCCCGCCTCGTCGAGATCTCCCAGCGCGATCGCGACCGCCGCCCGGACCGGGAACGCCGCGGCCTTCGCCTGGGAGTCAGAGGCGCGGCCGACCTCGGCGGCCCGCGCGCTGTCGCGCTCGGCCCCGACGTCGTCGCCGCGAGCGAGCCGGATCCACGCTCGCAGGGCGTACGCCGGGCCGTCGCTGTAGTCCGAGCTGCCGCTCTCGGCCTGCGACACGAGCGCGTTGACCACTGCTGACCCACGGTTCCAGTCGCCGTCGACGTACGCCCAGCCGGCCTCACCCAGCTTCGCGCCGCGGAGCATGCGGCGGGCCTCGAAGCGTTCGGACAGCGCGAGCTCGTTCCGCCACGCCTCGCGCGCCTCGTCGAGTCTTCCGAGGAAATGCAGCTCGGAGCCGAGGTTGGCGTAGCCCGTGATCATCATGTCGACGTCCGACGCGGCTTGCGCGATCTCGATCCCACCTCTGATCTCGTCGAGGCCGCCGGGGTCGCCGAGGCAGCAGCGTGCCGTGCCGACGACGATGCGCAGGCGCGCTCGCGGGTGGTCCAGGTCGAGCTGCTCGGCGAGCGCGAGCCCTTCCTCGCCGATCCGGATCGAGTCCTCGAAGCGGCCGCCGAGCATGTGGAAGCCGCTCTGCTGCGAGAACACCTCGGCCTTCGCCGCGGAGGGCGGCCGATCCTCGAGGAGCTCGACCGCCCGCGCGATGTACCGGTCGGTCGACGCCCGGTCGCCGTGGAACCAGGCGAAGCGGGCGGCGAGCGCGGTCGCCTCGGCCATGCCGTCGACGTCGCCGGCCGCCTCGAACGCGGGGATCGCCTCGTCGAGCAGCTCGACCCCGGGGCCGCCGACCGGCATCAGCGCGCGGGCCCGGCGCACGAGCAGGGCCGGCCGCGCCGGGTCGCCCGCCGAAAGCAGCTCCAGCGCCTCCGCGAAGAAGGCCGCGGAGGCGTCGTAGGCCGAGAGCGAGAGGGCGCGCTCGCCGGCCGCGAGCAGCGCCCCACGGGCACGCTCGACGAGCTGCGGGTCGTCCTCGACGCCCGCCGCGCGGTCGAGGGTCAGCGCCTCCTTGTAGTGGTACGCGAGCAGCTCGGCGTGGTCGTCGGGGCGGCCCAGCCCTTCGATCCACGCGGCCGCGCGGCGGTGCTTGTCGGCGCGGGCGCGCCGCGGGATCTGCCCGTACGCGACGTCGCGGAGGAGCACGTGCCGGAACGCGTACTGGGTGTCGCCCGCGACGGCGGAGCGCCGCTCCCGCACGACGAAGTCCTTCCGCTCGAGCGCGCGCAGCAGCTCGTCGGCCTCGGTCGGGCCGACCCCGCCGCCGGCGGTCACGGCCCCGCGCCAGAACACCTTGCCGTGGACGGCGGCGTCCTGCAGCAGCTCCTTCTCCGGCCGCGGGAGCCCGTCGAGCCGCGCCGCGATCACGCCCTGGACCGACTCGGGCAGCTCGACGGTCGTCCCGCGCTCGCCGAGCATGCGCACGTACTGCTCCGCGAACAGCGGGTTCCCACCCGCGCGCTCGAGCAGCGCCTGCCGGTCGTCGGCGAGCTGCAGCGGCTGGGCGAGCAGGCTCGAGATCAGCTGCGTCGTCTCCTCGACGTTCAGGGGCTGCAGCGAGATCGTGGTCGCGTTCGGCTGGCCGCCGCCCCAGCTGCGGCGCCGCTCGAGCAGCTCGGGACGGGCCGTCGCCACCACCAGCAGCGGGGCTGTTCGCAGCCAGTCGACCAGGTCGGTCAGGAAGTCGAGCAGGCCGTCGTCGGCCCAGTGCAGGTCCTCGAAGACGAGCACGGTCGGCCCGTCCTCGGCGGCCGCGTCGAGGAACCGGCGCCACGCGGCCGTGGCGGACTCGGCCGCGCTCTGCCTGCCGTCGCCGACGAGGCCCACGAGCGCGCGCAGCTCGCCCTCGACCCAGCGCGCCTCCTCGTCGTCCTGCACGAGCCGCTCGACCGCCCGCGCGAGCTTCCGCTGCGCCTCCTCCGGTGGATCCGTCTCCAGGATCCCCGCCTCGGCCTTGACGATCTCGCCGAGCGCCCAGAACGTGATGCTCTCGCCGTAGGGGATGCAGCGGCCCTGGCGCCAGCGGATCAGCTCCTCCTCGCCCTCCGCGTGCCGGAAGAGCTCGCCGACGAGGCGCGACTTGCCGATGCCGGGGACGCCGACGAGCGTGACGAGCTGCGCCGAGCGCTCCTGCCGGACGCGGCCGAGGAGCGAGCGCAGCAGCTCGAGCTCGCGCTCGCGGCCGACGAGCGGCGACTTCGGCCGCCGCGCGAGGTCGACGCCGAAGCGGCCGACCGCGTCGAGCGCCTCCCAGACCCGGATCGGCTCCGCCTTGCCCTTGCCGTGCACCGGGTCGGCCTCGCGGAGCTCGATCGCCTCCTGCGTGGCCCGGTGGGTCGACTCGCCGACCAGGATCCCGTTCACCGGCGCGGCCGCCTGCATCCGCGCGGCGGTGTTGACGACGTCGCCGGCGACCATGCCCTCGCCCTCGGCCTGACGCGCGCCGACGCGCACCAGCGCCTCGCCCGTGTTGACGGCGATCCGGACCTGCAGCGCCGGCTGCTCCTGCGCCCAGTCGCGGATCGCCAGCGCGGCGCGCACCGCGCGCTCCGGGTCGTCCTCGTGCGCGGCGGGCGCGCCGAAGACCGCCATCACCGCGTCGCCGATGAACTTCTCGACGGTGCCGCCGTGCCGCTCGAGCTCGGCGCGGACGCGCGCGTGGTACGGCGAGAGCACCTGCTGGACGTCCTCGGGGTCGAGCTGCTCGGCCTGCGCCGTGAACCCGACGAGGTCGACGAACACGATCGTCACCGTCTTGCGCTCCTCGCCGCCCGCCGGTGCAGCGGCCGCGAGCGCGGTGCCGCACGCGTTGCAGAACCGCGACCCGTCCGGGTTCTCGCGGCCGCAGCTCGGGCACGTGATCACGCGCGAAGCGTACGACTCTCCGCGCGGCTAGTCGTCGGCCGCGAACAGGTCGAGCCGCCAGTCGTTGCAGCGGAGGTGGTGGCCCGGCGGGTACTCGAAGTCGCAGGCGCCGAGCAGCTCGAAGCCGAGCTTGCGGCAGATCGCGTTCGAGGGAGCGTTGTCGACGGACGGGAAGGCGTGCAGGTAGCGACGGCGGCGCCGGGCACGCGCCTCGTCGATCAGGAGCCGCGTCGCGGCGCTCGCGATGCCTCGGCCCTGGTGCTCCGGGAGGACCGACCACCCGGTCTCGTAGACCGTGTCGCCGCGCCAGCTCTTCTCCCAGTAGCCCACCGAGCCGGTCGCCTCGCCGTTCTCGTCGAGAATCTTGAACATCTGCTCGCGGCCGGGCTCAGCCGCGTTCGCGTAGCGCGCCTGGCGCTCGACGAGCTTCGACTCGCTCTCCGGGCCGCCGAGATGGACGGTCATCGCGGGGTCGCCGAGCAGGCGCCGCAACAGCGGCAGGTCCTCCTCGCCCCACGGCTCGAGCTGCACGGACATCGGACAAGCGTACGACCGGCTCAGGCGCGGGCGCTGTCGGTCGTCAGGTAGTGCGCGCCGGGGCCGTCGGCCCCGGCCTCGTCGTCCGGGTTCAGCAGCTCGCAGCGGTCGATCGAGAGGCAGCCGCAGCCAATGCACGTCGTCAGCCGGTTGCGCAGGGCCTGCAGCGTCTCGATGCGCGCGTCGAGGTCGTCACGCCAGCGCTTCGAGAGGCGCTCCCAGTCGCGGCGGCTCGGCGTGCGGTGGGTGGGGAGGCCGTCGAGCGCGATGCCGACCTCGGCCAGCGTGATCCCGGCCGCGCGGCCGGCCTGGATGAACGCGATCCGCCGCAGGACGGCGCGGTCGTAGCGGCGCTGGTTGCCGTCGCTGCGGCTCGCCGCGATCAGCCCGCGGCGCTCGTAGAAGCGCAGCGCCGAGGCCGCGACGCCGCTGCGCTCGGCGACCTGGCCGATCGTGAGCTCGCTCGCCATTTGACTTGAACCATAGTTGAGCTTCTACCGTGCTAGAACCTAAGAGCTACCGGCGGAGGTGATCCGGATGACGGTCGTCGATTCGAGCCAGCGCGTGCGGGCTGCATCGCTCGAGAAGCTGCGCGAGGCGGGACGCCTGGTGGTGGCGGTGAACGGCCACACGGTGTTCCTGCTCGCGGACGGTGACGACGTCCACGCGGTCGACAACCGCTGCCCGCACATGGGCTTCCCGCTCCACCGCGGCAGCGTCAGCGACGGGATCCTCACCTGCCACTGGCACCACGCGCGCTTCGACCTCTGCACCGGGGGCACGTTCGACCAGTGGGCCGACGACCTGCGCCGCTTCCCGGTCGAGATCGTCGGCGACGACGTCTTCGTCGACGTCTCGCCGCGCGAGGACCCGCTCGCGCACCAGCGGCAGCGGCTCTACGACGGGCTGCGCCTCGACATCCCGCTCGTGGTCGCCAAGGCGGCGATCGCGCTCGCCGAGGACGACCCCGGCGGCGGCGACGTCTTCGCGGCGAGCCTCGAGTTCGGCACGCTGCGGCGCGGCGGCGGGTGGTTCCGCGGGCTGACGACGCTCACCTGCCTGATGAACCTCGTGCCGCGGCTCGAGGGGCCGGAGCGGGCGGCTGCGCTCTACCACGGCGCCGCCGACGTGGCCTCCGACTCCGCCGGCATGGCGCCGAGGTTCCCGCTCGATCCGCTGCCGGGCGCGGAGGACGTCTCGACCGAGCGGCTCGGGCGCTGGTTCCGGAAGTTCGTCGAGGTCCGCGACGCCGAGGGCGCCGAGCGGGCGCTCGTCTCGGCCGTTCGCGCCGGCGCCTCGCCGACCGAGCTCGCGGACATGCTTTTCGCGGCGGCGACCGACCACCGCTACCTCGACGGCGGGCACACGCTCGACTTCACCAACAAGGCGCTGGAGGCGCTCGACCTCGCCGGCTGGGACCGCGCCGAGGCGGTGCTGACCTCGCTCGCGCCGCAGCTCGCGTTCGCCGAGCGGATGGAGGAGTCGAACACGTGGCGCAACCCGGTCGACCTGGTCGCGCTGCTCGAGGACGCGTTCGAGCGGCTGCCGGTGCCGGAGCCCCGCGCGGGCTGGGACGGCCGCGAGGCGATCGTCGAGATCGCGCTCGGCGGCGAGCCCGCCGACATCCTCGAGGCGCTGCTCGAGGCGCTCGCCGACGGCGCGCCGCCGGCCGAGCTCGCCTCGGCGGTCACCTACGCGGCCGCGACCCGGATCGCGCGCTTCCCGACGAGCAACGAGTTCGGGGACTGGGACACCGCGCTGCACACGTTCACGTTCGCGAACGCGGTCGAGCAGGGCCTGCGCCGCTCGCCCTCGCGCGAGCTGCTGCGCGGCGTGCTCGACGCGGCGCTGAGCGTCCACCTCGACCGCTTCCTGAACGTCCCGGCGGCGCGGCTGCCGGTGCCGCAGGAGGGCGCCGACCCGGAGGAGCTGCTGCAGCTGCTCGACGCGCAGCAGCAGGTCGACGAGGCGGGGGAGCTGGTCGCGTCCTACCTCGGCACCGGCGGCGATCCCGGGCGGCTGGTCGCCGTGCTGGGCGCGTGCCTGCTGCGCGAGGACCGCAACTTCCACACCATCCAGTGCGTGGAGGCGGCGGTGCGCCAGCACGAGCTCACCGGCGACGGGCTGCCGCTGATCGCGGCGGCGCGCTACCTCGCCGCGCACGCGCCGACCGCGCGGGCGCAGCGGCAGACGTTCGAGATCGCGCGCCGCCTGCACCGCGGCGAGCGCATCTACGAGGACGAGCCCGCGGCATGACCGAGCGGCTCGCCCGGGCGGCCAGTCGGCACCCGTGGCGGGCGCTCGGCGCGTGGGGCGGCGCGATCGTCGTCGCCCTCGTCCTGGCGGCGACGCTGCTGCCGGGCAACCTGACCACCAACGGGCACGCGACCAACAACCCGGAGTCGCGCCGGGCCGAGAACGTCTTCGCGACGCAGTTCCCGCCCGACAAGAACGGGATCGACGAGCTGATCGTCGTCAGCTCGCCGGAGCTCACGGTCAACCGCGGTTCCTTCCGCGCGTTCGTCTCGCGGCTGCTCGTCGAGGCCAAGCGGACGGGCGTCGTCTACAAGGCGCGGCTGCTCGGCGCGTCCGCCGACAGGCACGCGCTCGCGATCGGGATCCAGCGGAAGCAGGACGTCGACAAGCTGCTCACGCTCGTCCAGGACGTAAACGGCCGGGACGGGTTCCGGGTCGTGATGACGGGCGGCGGCACGCTCGACCACGACTTCAACGCGCTCTCGCAGCACGACCTCAAGTCCGGCGAGCTGTCGTTCGGCCTCCCCGCCGCGCTAATCGTCCTCCTGCTCGTCTTCGGCGCGGTCGTGGCCGGGGTGATCCCGCTGGTCATGGCGATCATCGCGATCGTCGTCGCGCTCGGGCTCTGTGGGCTCGTGGCCGAGGCGTTCTCGCTCTCCGTCTTCGTCGTGAACATGCTCACCGGGATGGGCCTCGCGCTCGGGATCGACTACTCGCTGTTCGTCGTCTCCCGCTACCGCGAGGAGCGCGCGGGCGGGCGGCCGGAGCTGGACGCGATCGGCGTCGCGGGCGCGACGGCCAGCCGGGCGGTGCTGTTCAGCGGCTCGATCTTCGTGATCTCGCTGACCGGGATGCTGCTCGTGCCCTCGAACGTGATGAAGAGCCTGGCCGTCGGGGCGATCACGGTCGGGATCGTCTCCGTGATCGCGGCGCTGACCCTGCTGCCGGCGCTGCTCGGGCTGCTCGGCGACCGCGTCAACGCGCTGCGCCTCCCGTTCGTCGGCCGCAGCATCGGCAGCGGCGGGGAGGGCCGCTTCTGGGGCCGGGTCGTTCGCGGCGTGATGGCACGGCCGTGGGTCTACCTCGTCGTGTTCACGGTCCTGCTCCTGGCGCTCGCCGGGCCCGGCGTCGGGCTCAAGCTGGGCGCGAGCGGCGTCGCGACGCTGCCCGACCGGCTCGAGGCGAAGCAGGGCTACCTCGCGCTCGAGCGGTACTTCCCGCGCGCGAGCGCGGCGCCGGCGCTGATCGCGATCAGCGGCGGCGTCCGCTCGGCGCCGGTGCGACGCGGGATCGCGAAGCTGCGGGCCGAGCTCGCGAGCAACAAGGCCTTCGGGCAGAGCGACCTGCGCTTCTCGTCGGACGGACGAACGGCGGCGATCGGCGTGCTCGTCGCCGGCGACAAGACCGGCCCGGAGGCGCTCGACGCGATCAGGCACCTGCGCTCGACGACGATTCCGAATGCCTTCCGGGGCACGGACGTCCACGTGCTCGTCGGCGGCGACACCGCCGACAACGTCGACTACATCGACTCGATGAATGCGTGGCTACCGCGGGTGGTGGCGTTCGTGCTCATCCTCAGCTTCCTGATCCTGACGGTCGTCTTCCGCTCGATCGTGATCGCCGCCGTCTCGATCGCGCTCAACCTGCTCTCGGTCGGGGCCGCGTACGGCCTCGTCGTGCTCGTCTTCCTGCACGGCGTCGGCAGCGGCCTGCTCGGCTTCCAGCACGTCTCGGCGATCGACGCGTGGGTGCCGCTGTTCCTGTTCTCGGTCCTGTTCGGGCTCTCGATGGACTACCAGGTCTTCCTGCTCAGCCGGATCAAGGAGCGCTACGACCAGTCGGGCTCGACGTCGGAGGCCGTCGAGTGGGGCGTGTCGTCGACCGCGCGCCTGATCACCGGCGCCGCGCTGATCATCGTCGCCGTCTTCATCGGCTTCGCGATGGGCGATCTCGTCATGTTCCAGCAGATGGGCTTCGGGATCGCGGTCGCGCTGCTGATCGACGCGACGATCATCCGCTCGGTGCTGCTGCCGGCGGCGATGAAGCTGCTCGACACATGGTGCTGGTACCTGCCGGGCTGGCTCGAGTGGCTGCCGCGGATCGAGGTCGAGGCGCCGCGCGAGGAGCGGGCGGCGCTCCCGAGCCCTGGCTCCTGAGGTTCACACGATCTCGACGGTGTCCCCGTCGGCGAGGACGTGGTCGCGGCCGACGCGCTGGTTCTCGAACTTCGCCGACGGGCCGCTGATCCGCGCACCGGCGCAGGTCTCCGCGAGGGTGTGGTGAACCAGGTGCGCCGCGTCGACGACGGTCGCTCCCGGCTCGAGCGCGTGCGGCTCGGCGTCGGCCAGGCCGGGGCTGCGCAGGTAGATGCGGATCAACCCCGTGAGCTGCCAGACGGCCTCGCGGAAGCGGTCGAGGCTCGCGTCGTCGAGGGCGGACACGCCGATCGCCGGCAGCCCGAGCTCTCGCGAGATCTCGGCGACGCGCTGCGGCGCCGATTCGTCGAGCTTGGTGACGGCGGCGAGCGACGGCTTCTGGATTCCCGCGGTCTCGAGCTCCGCACGGACCGCGCGCAGGCCGTCGAGCGGCGCCGTCGCGTCCTGGCAGAGCACGATCGCGTCCGCCCCGCGCAGAACGCCGAGCAGTGCCCGCCCGCCGCCGCGATCATCGGCGGCGCCTTCGATCAGGCCCGGGATCTCGACGAGCTGCACGAGCACGCCGCGGATCCGCGTCACGGCCGGCACCGGCCGCGTGGTCGTGAAGGGGTAGTCGCCCGTGCGGATCTGGATGCTTGAGAGCGCCTGGAGCAGGGACGACTTGCCCGCGTTCGGCGGGCCGACGAGCGCGATCTGGGCCGCGCCCTCGCGCCGCACCGCGATCGAGTCGCGGTGCACCGTCTTCTTGCGGACGCGGGTCTCCTCGAGCTGGCCGCTCACCCACTTGCGGATGTCGGCGTACGGGCCGTTCCGGTAGCCGGGCAGCTCGTCGAGGATCGCCCGGAGCTCCTTGATCCGCTCGCCGCCTTCCTTGCCGACGAGCCGGCGCTTGATCACCTGCATCTGCGTGCGATGCGGCATCGGCATCGCGATCACCTTCCTCTCTCGAATCATGCGGGGAAGGCGCGCGCCTCTGGCGGCCGCGTGCTGCGGCCACGCTCGAGCGCGTCCCTGTCCCGCCGCTTCCTCGGACGCTGAGCTGGAAGCGGCGGATCAGCCGGTCTGACGCAGTGCGATCGCGAACCAGCGTGCCATTGCGGAGGCGAGTCTACCCACGCTGCCCGCAGGTGGGATCGCGAGAGAATCGCTCGGTGCGAGAGCTGCCCCGCGGAACCGTCACCTTTCTCTTCACCGACATCGAAGGCTCGACGAGGCTGCTGCACGAGCTCGGCGACGGGTACGCCGACGTGCTGGGCGAGCACAGGCGCGCGCTGCGCGCCGCGTTCGCGGCGCACGGCGGCGTGGAGGTCGACACCCAGGGCGACGCGTTCTTCGTCGCGTTCGCGCGCGCGCGTGACGCGCTGGCCGCCGCGGAGCAGGGCCAGGAGGCGCTGGCGCCGGGGCCGATCAGGGTTCGGATGGGCGTCCACACCGGCGAGCCGATCGTCACCGACGAGGGGTACGTGGGGCTCGACGTCCACCGCGCCGCGCGCATCGCGGCCGTCGGGCACGGCGGCCAGGTGCTCGTCTCGCAGGCGACGCGCGAGCTCGCGGGGCCGGCCGGCCTGAAGGAGCTCGGCGAGCACCGGCTCAAGGACCTGACGGCGCCGGAGCGGATCTACCAGCTCGGCGAGGGCGAGTTCCCGCCGCTGAGGTCGCTCAACCAGTCGAACCTGCCGGTGCAGCCGACGCCGTTCGTCGGCCGCGAGAAGGAGCTCGGCGAGCTCTTCGTCCTGTTGCGCGATCCGTCGGCGAGGATGCTGACGCTCACCGGGGCAGGGGGCTCCGGCAAGACGCGGCTCGCGCTGCAGGCGGCCGCCGCGGTCGTTGAGGGCTATCCCGACGGCGTCTGGTGGGTGCCGTTGGAGGCCGTGCGCGAGCCGGACCGTGTCGCTGCCGAGATCCGCTCGGCGCTCGGGGCGAGCGGCGACCTGGCCGAGCACGTCGGGCAGAGGTCGATGCTGCTCGTGATCGACAACTTCGAGCAGGTCGTCGACGGCGCGCCGGCGCTGGCGGAGCTGCTCGCGCGCTGCCCGAACGTGCGTATGATCGTGACGAGCCGTGAGCTGCTCCGGCTGGCGGCCGAGCGCGAGTACGCCGTGCCGCCGCTCGTCGAGCAGGAGTCGGTCGGCTTCTTCGACGGCCGGGCCCGCGTCGTCGATCCGACGTTCGAGCCCGACGACCACGTCATCGCGATCTGTCGCCGGCTCGACCACCTGCCGCTGGCGCTCGAGCTCGCCGCCGCCCGCGTGCGGGCGCTCTCGACGAAGCAGATCCTCGAGCGCCTCGAGCACGCGCTGCCGCTCCTGACGAGCGGCGCCCGCGACGTCCCGGAGCGGCAGCGGACGTTGCGCGGCGCCATCGGCTGGAGCTACGAGCTGCTCCCGCCGGACGAGCAGGCCGCGTTCAGGCAGCTGGCCGTCTTCGCGGGCGGCTGGTCGCTCGATGCCGCGGAGCGGGTGGCCGGGGCGAGTCTCGACGCGCTCCAGTCACTCGTCGAGAAGAGCCTCGTGCGCTTCGCCGACGAGCGCTACTCGCTGCTCGAGACGATCCGTGAGTTCGCGCTGGAGCAGCTCGAGGAGTCGGACGAGCCTGAGGCGACGCGGCGGCGCCACTTCGACTACTTCGCGGAGCTCGCGGCGGCCGAGGACACCTCGGCGGAGGCCGGCTACGGCGTGCAGCCGGGGGCGCTGCTGAGCGAAGTGGCGAACCTTCGCGCCGCCCTCGACTGGGCGGTGTCGGCGGGCGAGCTCGAGCGAGCCGTCGAGCTGATGGTCGTGCTCGAGAACTTCTGGGTCTCGACGGATCCGTTCGAGGGCGCGCGCCGGTACGGGGAGCTGCTCGCCTCGGGGGTCTTCCTGCCGGACCGACTGCGGGCGCGCGCGACCCGCGCCTACGCCGGGTCGCTCTGGATCTCGGGCGACTACGAGCAGGCGCATCGGATGAACGAGCGGGGCGTCGCCCTCTTCCGCGAGCTCGGCGACGACGAGGGGATCGGCGTGCTCCTCCACCGGCTCGGCATCAGCACGCTCGTCCACCTCGAGGACCCCGTGCAGGCGCGCGGGCTCCTCGAGCGCAGCCGCGAGCACCAGCACCGCGCCGGCTCCGAACGCGGCGAGGCCGAGGTGGTCGGAGCCCTCGGCTACGTCGCGCGGGCCGAAGGCGACCTCGAGGCCGCCCTCGACCACTTCAGCCGCAGCGCCGAGCTCGCCGCCGAGACCGGGTTCATCTGGTGGGAGCTCGGCATGCTGGCGGCGGTCGTCGAGTCGCTGATCCGGCTCGAGCGGGTCGACGAGGCGGAGCCCGCGGCGCGACGGCACCTCGACCTGTCGCGCTCCATCGGCGACCGCCAGCAGTCGGTGTTCGCGCTCGTCCTCCACGCCTGGATCGCGGCCCGGCGCGGCGACGTGGAGCGCGCGCACCTGCTCTGGGGCGCGGTCGAGGCCGAGGAGCGGCGCGCCCCGATCGGGCAGTGGGACACGGAGCGCGACGACTATGCGGCCCGCGTCGGGATCCGGAGCGGCGAGGAGCCCGACCGCGCGCGCCTGCGAGGCCGCGGGCTCTCGCTCGAGGCCGCGCTGGACACGGCGCGTGCGAGCGGCTAGCCGGGCTGGCGCGGCGAGCCGAGCGCGGTGTACCCCGGCGGCCACGGCGAGCAGAGCACCGCGAGCCGGTCGCGCAGGCGCGCCTTGAGGGCGGCGAACACGGGGTTGGAGGCCTCGTTCGTGAGCTCGAACGGGTCGAGCTTCAGGTCGTAGAGCTCCTCCTCGCGCGTCTGGTAGAGGACGTACTTGTAGCGCTCGCCGCGCACGCCGCAGTAGGTCGGCACGTCGGCCTGCGGCGGCCCGTGGAGGTGCTCGAGCAGGAAGTCGTGTCGCCAGGCCGGCTGCCCGCCGGCGAGCACCGGGAGCAGGCTCCGGCCCTCGGCGCCCGGCATCCGGCGGCGCGCCAGCGCGGCGAAGGTCGGCGCGTAGTCGATGTTCAGCGCGAGTCGGTGGTCCTGGCGCGCGCGGCCGTGGGTGAGCGGGTCGTAGCGGATCACCGTCGGCACGCGGATCGACTCCTCGTACGGGACGAGCTTGCGGGCCGCGGCCAGGTGGTGCTCGCCCCAGCTGACGCCGTTGTCGGAGGCGAAGACGAACATGGTCGTCCTGAGCTCGTGCCGCTCCTTCAGCGCCCTGACGAGCGCGCCGACGGCATCGTCGACGGCGAGCGCGGACGCGAGCTGGTTCCGGCGGAACTGATCGGCCTGCGTCGTCTGTCTCGCGGACAGGGGTGCGAGCTTGCGGACGTACTCCGGCTTCGTCAGGGCGTCGGCGGCGTTGAAGCTCGGCGGCTTCGTCCACGTGCTGGACGCGAACGCCCTCGCGTACCGCGGCGGCGGCGCGGCCGGCTCGTGCGGCCCGAACGGCGTCAGCTCGGCGAAGAAGGGAGCCCGAGCGTGCCGGACGAACGACACCGCCTTGCGCGCCAGCACGTCGGTCGAGTAGGAGCGCGCGTCGTGCCCGTAGCTCCGCACACGCCCGTCCTCGACGAGCCGGTAGTCGTAGTACTTCGTCTTCGAGAGGAAGACGTTCCAGTGGTCCCAGCCCGGCGGGACGTAGTGCTCGTCGTTGGCGGCCACGCCGTAGCGGTTCAGGTACTTCCCGAACAGCCCGGTCGTGTAGCCGGCCGAATGCAGGGCGGTCGCGATCGTGTTCCTGTCGTCGAAGGCGCGGAAGCCGCCGTGCGGGCCGATGTTCAGGTAGACGCCGGTCGAGTGCGCGTACTTGCCGGTCAGGATGCTCGCGCGGCTCGGGCAGCAGAGCGCGGTCGGGACGAAGCTGTTCGTGAACGTGACCCCGTGCGCGACCAGCTCGCGCTCGACGTTCGGCATCGCGGCGAGCGTGTCCGAGCGCTGGTCGTCGGAGAGGACGAAGACGATGTTCGGCGGCCTGGCGGCGTGCGCGGCGGCCACGGGCGTGGCGAGACCCGCGCCCGCGCAGGCCGCGACGAGCGCGAGGGCCAGCAAGGCAAGGCCGGCCCAGGAGGTTCGATGCCGCTCCATCACCAGCTATCGACGTCCGCAAGCGGACGGGAGTTGTGCCCCAGGTGCGTCAACCGGTGAGCGAGTGGACGCTAGGCGGCGGGAGGGCGGGGCCGGGCCTTGAGGCGCTTGTGCGCCGCGAGGCCGGCCGCGGTGAGCAGAAGGGCGGTGCCGAGGCCCGCGAGGACGAGCAGCGGGATCGGCAGCGAGTCGGCCTTCGTCGTGCCGAGGCTGTCGAGCCCCCTGCGGTAGATCGACTGCGAGGGCACGCCCTGGAGGCTGCGGTTTTTCCCCTCCGGGTTGTTCGAGCCGCTGCCGGAGCTGGTGCCGTTGCTGCCGCCCGGCGCGGTGCCGCTCGTGCCGCCGCCGCCGGAGCCGCCGCGCAGCGACGCCTGCAGCGCCGCCGAGATCGCGTCCGTGATGTCGGAGTAGTCGCGCAGGTCCTCGGGCACGTGCGTCAGCGCCTGCTGGTAGCACGACGGCTTGTAGGTCGTCGCGATCGGCTTGTTGTCGAGCCACTGGTTGATCACGCGCTTCCAGCAGGGGGTGGCGGCGCCGGCGGTCGCGGGCGCGACGAGGGCGGCCGTGACTCCTGCGAGCACGACGACCAGGGCGATCGTGGTGGCGGCTAGGCGCTTATGCATGCCGAAGCGGTAGGCGGGATTCCTCTCGGCAGTGTCTCCGGTTGCGGTGAGGCTGACGTGTTGCCGGAGTAAACACTTTGTAAACGGAATTTCGGCGTGGTCTGATGTTAGCCTCCGCCGCTGATGGTCGTGGCGCTCGATCGCTGGGCAGCGACGCTGCTGCTCGGCGCCGCGGGCGCCCTCGCAGGAGTCTCCGCGCTCTTCTCGGCCGGCTCGTCCGGCGGCCGCCTCACCTGGATCGGCCTCGCCGCCGTGTGTCTCGCCGCGGCGGCCGGCGTCGCCGCCCTCTTCGGCCTGCCGCGGCCGGCACTGTCGCTCGAGGCGCTCGTCGCGCTCGGCTCGCTGCTCGCGCTCGTCTGCTGGCAGGGGATCTCGGTCGTCTGGTCGATCGAGCCCGACCGCTCGTGGGCCTACCTGAACCGCGGGCTCGTCTACCTCGCCCTGCTCGCCTTCGGGCTCTGGCTCGGGCCGTGGGTGCGTGAATGGGCGTTCGTGCTCGCCGGCGTGCTCGCCCTGCCGCTCGGCTGGGCACTGCTCGGCAAGGCGATCCCGGCGCTGGGGTCGTCGGGGCGGATCGGGCGCCTGAGCTCGCCGATCGGCTACTGGAACGCGCTCGGGCTGCTGTTCGCGATGGCGCTACCGCTGGCGCTGTGGCTCGCGGCGCGGCGGGAGCACCGGCACTGGCTGCGCTCGGCGGGGGTCGTCTACGTCTACGCGCTCGTCGTCGGGCTCCTGCTCACCTACTCGCGCGGCGGCGTGCTCGCGGCCGGAGCGGCCGCGGCGCTCTGGCTCGCCTTCGGCTCGCCGCGGATCGAGAGCGCCGCGGCGCTCCTGCTCGGCGGTGGCGCGGGGCTCGGCGTCGCGGCGTGGGCGTTCACGCGGCCCGGGCTCTCGTCGGACAACCAGCCGCACGCGGTACGCGTCCACGACGGCGCGTGGTTCGCGGTCGTGTTCGTCCTGGCGGCGATCGCCGTCGCGGCGCTCGGATACCTCGGCTCGCTGGCCGAGGAGCGACGCCCGCTGACGGACGCGCGGCGGCGGCTGGTCGAGCGGCTGGCGCTCGCTGCGCTCGCGGTGGTGGTCGCGGTCGGCGTGGTCGCGCTGGTCGTCGAGGCGAAGCCGGAGGGCTGGTTTCGCGACTTCACTACGCAGCCGACGAACGCGGCGCTGCAGGGCGGCCCGCAGCACCTCGTCAACGCGAGCTCGTCGAGCCGCTGGCTGTGGTGGAAGGAGGCCTGGCGCGCGTGGGAGAAGCAGCCGCTGCGCGGAACCGGAGCAGGCACCTTCGAGCTGACCCACCGGTTGCTGCGCACGAACACGATCGTCGTCACCGAGCCGCACAACCTGCCGTTGCAGTTCCTGGCGGAGACGGGGCTCGTCGGCTTCGTCCTGCTGCTGGCCGGCGTGGGCGCGGCCGCGGTGGGCGTGGTGCGCCGTCTCGGCGGCGCGCGCGACCCGGCAGCGGTCGCCCTCGCCGTGCTCTGCGTCGCGTACGCGCTGCACTCGCTCGTCGACTTCGACTGGGACTTCGTCGCCGTGACGGCGCCGCTGCTGCTCACGCTCGGGGCGCTGCTCGGCGGCCCGGCCGTGCGGGACGAGCCGCGTGTGGTGTGGTCGCCGCTGCCGGCGGCCGTGGCGGCGGCGTTCGCGCTCTCGCTGCTGACGCCGTGGTTCGCCCAGCGCGCGACCGACTCCGCGCAGGCGGCGATCTTCGACGGTCGCCCGCTGCAGGCGTACCGCGACGCGCGTGACGCCCGCTCGCTGAACCCGCTCGCCCTGGAGCCGCTGCTCGTGCAGGGCGCGGCGCTCGAGCAGCTCGGCGACTTCCAGGCCGCCCGCTCGCGCTACATCGACGCCGTGGAGCTGCAGCCGCTCAACTGGCGCGCCTGGTTCGAGCTCGGCCGCTTCGAGGAGGGCCAGCAGGACTGGGGCCGCGCGCTCCCGGCGCTCCGCCGCGCCGTCCACCTCGACCCGCAGAACCCGCTCACGCAAGCGGAGCTGGCCGCGGCCGAGAAGGCCTCGTAGCTCGGAGCCTCAACCCGGCGTCTGACACCGGCCGGCGGCGCCCGGGTTGCAGGGGTTTGTGGACAACGCGGCACGCTTACGGCACCCGTCTGACACCGGGAGCTCAGACGGCCCGGGCGCGCAGCCAGATCTGCGTCCAGAACGGCGCGAGGATGCGGTACACGAGCGGCTCCGCCAGGTGGGCCGCGACCTCCGCCGGCGCATTCGAGAACAGGCGCTTGCGGTTGTTGTGAAAGCGGCGAACCTCGACGAAGCCCGCCTCACGCAGGAGCCGCTTCAGTATCCGCGGGCTGTACCCGAGCTCCGTCGTGCCGTAGGCGCCGGAGGCGGCGCGGCCCTGGAAGCGCTGCTTCCAGTTCGGCTCCGCGAGCAGGATCCTCCCGCCCGGCTTCAGCGCCCGCTGCGCGCAGGCGAGCACGAGCTCCGGCCGCTCGCTGTGATGGAGCGCGTCGTAGATCAGGCAGGCGTCGAAGCGCCGCCCGAGGTCGAGCTGCTCGAAGTCGCCGGCCTCGAAGACGACGTCGAGGCCTTCGCGCTGGGCCTCGGCACGCGCGATCCCGATCATCTCCGGCGAGATGTCGAACCCCTCGGCGTGGACGCCGTGGCGCGCGGCGAGCCGCATCATCCACCCGGACCCGCAGCCGAGCTCGACCAGCGACGAGCCCGCGTGCAGGTCGAGCAGCTGGAGCACGTAGCCGAAGTCGATCAGGAAGCGCGCCGTCTCGCGGGGGTTGTGGCCGAACGGCTTCGAGCGGATCCAGGCGCGACCCTCCTCGCCGGCTGCCCGCGGGTAGTCGATCTCGGCCTGCTTGCGCGCGTCCTCCGCCGGCACGCCGCCGATGATAGGCGCGTCGGGGGATTGATTTCGGCGTGGGCAACCCCGGATAATCGCCGCCGGTGGGCCGGACCGCGGTCATCATCGCGATCTCGTACCTCGCGGCCACCGTCCTCGTGACGCTGGTCGCCGTTGCCGTCGCCGCATCCACCGGCGTACGCGGCGAGCCGGACGTCGCGAAGCTGCGCGAGCGCGAGAAGACCTGGTTCGTGATCGCGGTCGCGCTGCTGACGGCGTTGCTCTTCGCCACCATCTTCTTCACGCCCTACGGCAAGGGCGCGGGCAAGCCGGGCGCCCAGCAGCTCGGGATCAAGGGCGTCCAGTTCGCGTGGCTCGTGAACGGGAGGGTTCGGGCCGGCCGCCCCGTGCAGTTCAACCTCACCTCGAGCGACGTCAACCACAACCTCGGCGTCTACACGATGGGCTGGAAGCTGCTCTTCCAGGTTCAGGTCGTTCCCGGCAAGACGCAGCACTACGTCTACACCTTCGACACGCCGGGCCCGTACCGGCTGGTCTGCCTCGAGTTCTGCGGCCTCAACCACCACCTGATGAACACGACCTTCCGGGTGGGCGCATGACCGAGCCGGTCGTCCTCGACCCCGTCGAGCTCGACCGCTCACGGCGGCTGACGCTCCGCATCGTCCTCACCGCGACGGCGATCCTGCTCGTGGCGGGGCTGCTGGGGATGCTGATGCGCGACAGCCAGGCCGATCTCGGACGCCTGCCGCCCGAGTGGTTCTACGCGCTGATGACGGCGCACGGCCTGGGCGCGTTCGTCGGCTGGGCCGGCTTCGCCGTGATGGGCTTCGCCTACTGGGTGCTCGCCCAGGTCGGCTTCCCGCTCGGCCGCTGGGGCCGCGTGCTCGCCGAGCTGACGTACTGGCTGATGGTCGGCGGCGTCCTCGGCATCGTGCTGACGACGCTCGTCTTCCGGTTCGGCGCGTCCTGGGTCTTCCTCTACCCGCTGCCCTTCCACGGCGCAGGCGCCTGGGGCGACTGGACGGCCGGCTTCTTCTCGTTCTCGGTGCTGCTCGTCGGGCTCTCGATCGTCGTCTGGTGCCTCTCGATCCTGGTGATCGTGACGGGGCCGGCGCTGCACGCCGTCTCGAAGAACCCGTTCAACCGCCTGCTCGTGTCGATGGGCTTCGGCTTCATCTGGCCCCGCCGCTTCGCGACCAACCCCCGGCCGGTGCCGTATCCCGTGATCCCGCTGGCGGTGATCGCGATCGACATGATCATCGCGACGCTCCCGCTGGCCGTGCTGCTCGTGGAGATGATCGTCCAGTCGGCCGACCCGGGCGTCACCGTCAACCCGCTGCTCGCGAAGAACGTGCTCTGGTTCTTCGGGCATCCGGTCGTCTACCTGCTGCTCTTCCCGGCGGTCGCGGTCTACTACCTGCTCGTGCCGCGCTACGCCGGGCGCCCGCTCGTCGCGGCGAACGTGATCACGATCGGCTGGACGATCGCGGTGATCGCCAACGTGGTCGTGTGGGCGCACCACATCTACCTCGACTACCCGGTCGGGACGCCGCAGGCGGCGATCAACACGACCATGCAGCCCCTGACGTTCTCGCTGACGATCGTCTCGGCGCTCTCGCTTTACAGCCTGTTCATGACGATGTACCGCTCGGGCTGGGCCTGGACCGGCGCCTCGACGGCGGTCTTCCTCGGGCTCGTGAGCTGGCTGCTGTCGGGGCTCTCCGGCGTGGTGAACGCGACCATCGCCTTCGACGTGGTGGTGCACAACACGCTCTGGATCGTCGGGCACTTCCACCACATGGCGCTGCTGAACATCGGCTTCGTCGTCTTCGCCGGCACCTATGCCTTCCTCCCGGAGCTGACCGGAAAGCCGCTCTACAGCGACGCGCTCGCCAAGTGGCACGTCTGGCTGACCTTCTGGCTCGCGCTCGCCAACTCGGCGATCTGGTACGTCGAGGGGCTCGAGGGCGCGCCGCGCCGGTACGCCGTGTTGCCCGACCGCTACGCGAGCTACCAGACCGCCGGCGTCGTGGTCTCGCTCCTGCTCGGCGCCGCTCAGCTGCTGTTCGTC
The DNA here is from genome assembly GCA_035455605.1 of Gaiellaceae bacterium. Classification (GTDB taxonomy): domain Bacteria; phylum Actinomycetota; class Thermoleophilia; order Gaiellales; family Gaiellaceae; genus AC-32. Next base: position 6,824 of record DATIER010000025.1, on the reverse strand, counting down.
TGGAATCTGGTGCAGACTCTGCGCGGCATGGGCGTGACCGAGGTGGGCACAGCGGGCGGCGGGCGGCCGCCGCGGCGAAAGCGCGGCTGGTCGGACGCGGGCGCGGAGGCGCTCGTGATGGTGATCGTGCTCGGCCTGCTCGCTGTCGCCGCGTTCGTCGGGTGGGTCGCCGGGCACGAGACGCGCTCGTCGGCGAAGACCGTGACCGTGACGGTCGGGGCGACCTCGGCGGCGACCGCGACGACCGGTACCACCACGAGCGCGACCACGACCACGACGACGTCGGGCGGGGTCGGCGAGGGGAATGCGGCCGCCGGCAAGGCGGTGTTCGCGAGTGCCGGGTGCGCCGGTTGTCACACGCTGGCGGCGGCGGACGCGAGCGGCAACGTCGGGCCGAATCTCGATCAGAAGAAGCCGCCGCTCTCGCTCGTGCTCGACCGGGTCACGAACGGCAAGCGCGCGATGCCGTCGTTCAAGGGCCAGCTGAGCGAGCAGCAGATCAAGGACGTCGCCGCGTTCGTGGTGGCGTCGACGCACGGCGGCTAGCGCGGCGCCGCCAGCTCCTGCTCGACCGCCTCGACGTGGCTCCAGAGCAGGAGCGCGCAGGCAGGGCCGAGCGTCGCGATCTGCTCGGCCATCATCAGTAGCGCCGCGCGGTCCTGGTCGGTCTGGTACGTGAGCCCGAACGGGCGGTCGACGGCGTCGGCGTAGTGCGGGTAGAGCGGCGCGGTCGCGAGCAGCACCTCGCTGAGGCCCATCCCGGCGACGAGCGCCGTCGCGGCGAAGGCGGCCCGACGCCCCACGGTCAGGCGCTGGCGGCGGGCGGGGTCGACGATCTGGATCCAGAGCAGGAGCCCGCCGAGGAAGAGGCTCGCGTGCTCGAGCACGTGCACGGCGGGGTGGTCGAGCGCGAGGTCGTAGGCGGCGGGAACGTGCCAGGCGCCGAGCGCGACGGCCCAGACGGCGAAGCTCACGGCCGGGCGGAGGAGGAAGTCGAGCGTCGTGCGCACGGCGCGGCTGCGGGCGACCGGGCGGAGGAGTGGCGGGGGGAGGAGGAAGACGCAGATCGGGCCGCGCACGCCGAGGACGAGCAGGAGCGGCGCGAGGTCGCCCACGAGCAGGTGCTGCGTCATGTGCGCCGACAGGAGCGTGTCCTCGGCGAGCGCGTCGAGCGGCGAGACGACGGCGAGCGTCCCGACCGCGACGCCGGCCAGGAAGAGCAGCGCGTTTCCGACCCGAGCGTGGTGCGGGTTCCGCCCGCGCAAGCGCACGAACGCCTGCGCGTAGAGCGCGACCGCCAGCCCTGCCGCCGCCAGGGCGACCGGGTCCCACGACCAGCTCCGAGGGATCACGCCGCCATTCTCAAGTAACAGACTGTTACTTGGAACGACGTGGCCGAAACGGACGCGTCGGCGGGGCGGAATCCACGGCGACGAGCCGAGGCGAACGAATCAAGTAACAGACTGTTACTTGATCAGCCGCCGACCACGACCGCCAGCTTGGCGCCGTGCAGGTCGCGTGGGCGCAGGCCGTCGAGTGGCGAGGCGATGCCGATGCCGAGGTCGTGCGCGAGGCGGCTGCCCTCGCGGCTCAGGCCCATGCGGTACATCACGATCGTCCGGCCGTAGCCGCCGCGCGGCGCGTTGCCGACGACGCCGATCCTGTACCCGCGCGCGCGCACGCGCGAGGCCTCGGCGGCGGCGGCGCCCGAGACGCCGTTTCCGTTGAGCACGGTGACCGACACCGCGCCACGCGACAGGATGGGCCGCTTCGGGGCGGCCGACTTCTTCGTGACCGGAGCAGCCTTCGCCTCGCGCACGGCGGCGCGCTTGGCCATCGGCTTCGCCAGCACCGCGATCCCGACGATCGCGAGGACGAGCAGCTCGAGCGCGGCGACCCCCGAGGCGACCACGGCGATCGTGCGCCACGGGTGGTGTCCGCTGCCGGACGGGCTCGGATGCGAAAGGGCGTGCTCCACGGCGGACGGTCCGATTCGCCGTCGCGCGCGGGCCTCCTGCTAGCTCGCGATCGCCTCCCAGGTCCGCCGGAGCCCCTCCTCGAGCGGCACCTCCGCGCGCCACCCGAGCTCGCGCTCCGCCAGGCTCACGTCGAGCACGCTGCGCTGCAGCTCTCCGAGCCGCGCCGGCGCCTCGACCGCCTCCAGCGACGAGCCGGCCACCTTGCGGCTGAGCTCGTACAGCTCGAGCACAGACGTCTCGAGGCCGGTGCCGACGTTGAAGACGCCGCCGTCCTGTCCGGCCGCCGCGAGCGACGCCCGGGCGACGTCGCCGGCGTAGACGTAGTCGCGCGTCTGCCGCCCGTCGCCGAAGACCCGCGGCGCCTGCCCGGCCGCGAGCGCGCCGAGGAAGATCGCGACGACGCCGGCCTCGCCGTGCGGGTCCTGCCGCGGCCCGTAGACGTTGCCGTAGCGCAGCGAGACGTGCCGCGTCCCGTAGAGCCGGTTGTACGCCGCCAGATACTCCTCGCCGGCGAGCTTCGAGACGCCGTATGGCGCGAGTGGCCGCCGTTCGGCCGACTCCGGCGCCGGCCCGTCGCACTCGCCGTAGATCGCGCCGCCGGTCGAGCTGAAGACGACCTGAGCGTCGACCGCGCGCGCCGCCTCGAGCACCGCCACCGTTCCCAGGACGTTGACGGAGGCGTCGTGATCGGGCCGCTCGACGGAGACGCGCACGTCGACCTGCGCCGCGAGGTGGAACACCGCCTCCGGGCTCGCCGCCTCGAACAGCGGCACGAGCCCCTCGCGGACGTCGGCGACGACGAGCCGCGCGCCGTCCGGCACGTTCTCGCGCTTGCCGTTCGAGAGGTCGTCGACGACGGTCACCTCGTTACCGCGCGCGAGCAGCGCCTCGACCACGTGCGAGCCGATGAAGCCCGCGCCCCCTGTCACGACAGCCCGCACCGCCTCATATCCTAGGGCCCGCTGATGTTCGTGACCTTCGAGGGCATCGACGGCTCCGGCAAGTCGACGCAGGCGCAGCTGCTGGCGGAGGCGCTCGCCGCCGACGGACGCGAGGTCGTCGCCACCCGTGAGCCCGGCGGGACCGAGCTCGGCGAGCGCGTGCGCGAGCTCCTGCTGCACGCCGGGCACGTGGCCCCGTGGGCCGAGGCGACGCTTTTCGCCGCCGCCCGCGCGCAGCTCGTCGACGAGGTGATCGCGCCGGCGCTCGAGCGCGGCGCCGACGTCGTCTGCGACCGCTACCTCGACTCGTCGCTCGCCTACCAGGGCCTCGCCCGCGGCCTCGGCCTCGACCGCGTGCTCGAGCTCAACCTGCACGCCACGCGCGGCGTGCTCCCGGATCGCACCTACCTGCTGCTAGTCGACGCGGCGGAGTCCGCGCGCCGGGTGGGCTCGGAAGGCGATCGGATCGAGCGTGAGGACGACGACTTCCGCGCTAGCGTCGACGCCGCCTACCGGCGGCTGGCCGAGGTGTTCCCCGAACGCATCCACCCGGTCGACGGCACGCGGCCGCCGCGCGAGATCGCCGAGGAGGTGCTCGACGAGCTTCGACAGCGTTCCTGAGCAGGAGGAGGCGAAGCGGCTCCTGCGCGCGGCCCTCGGCGAGGGGCCCGCGCACGCGTACCTCTTCCACGGCCCGGCCGGCGTGGGCAAGCGTGCCGCGGCAATCGCGTTCGCCTCGGAGCTGCTCGGCGGCGACCCGCGCGTGCAGCGGCGCTCCCATCCCGACCTGTACGTGCTCGAGCCGCTCGGCGACCAGATCCGGATCGACGCCGTCCGCGAGCTGCGCCGCGACCTGCACATGCGGCCGTTCGAGGCGCAGCGCCGTGTCTACCTGGTCTTCGGCGCACACGTGCTGAACGACGAGGCCGCCGACGCGCTCCTGAAGGACCTCGAGGAGCCGCCGGAGTACGCGGTGATCGTCCTCGTCGCCGACGAGGTCGGGCCGCTGCCGGAGACGATCCGCTCGCGCTGCCAGGCGGTCCCGTTCCGCCGGCTCTCGGAGCGTGCGGTGCGCGAGGAGGTACGCGCGCGCGCTCCTGAGCTCTCGGAGGAGGAGGTGACGTCGATCGCGCGCGTCGCCTCGGGCAGGCTCGATCGCGCCGAGCGGTTGCTCGACCCAGCCGCGGCGCGGCGGCGCGAGGCGCTGCTCGAGACGGCGCGCTCGGTCTACGGGCCGACGTTCGACCCGGGCGCAGCGGCGCGGACGCTGATCGAGGCGTCCAAGGAGCGCGCGGCCGAGGCGAAGGAGCGTGAGGAGGCGGCGATCGAGGAGCTCGACCTGCCGGCGCGGGAGGCAGAGCAGCGGGTCCGCCGGGCAGCGCGCGGCGCCGAGCGGGAGGAGCTGCTGGCGGCGCTCGAGGAGCTCGCGTCGTGGTATCGCGACCTCGTCGCCGCGGCGGCCGGCGCGCACAAGGCGCTCGTCCACGTCGACCGCGCCGACGAGCTGCGCGAGGACGGAACGCTCGAGCGGCTCGAGGGCGCCGAGCGCGCGGCCGAGCTCGTGCGGGAGACGTGGCGGCGCTTCGAGGAGTTCCAGCTCTCCGCGTCCCTGGCACTGGAGGCGCTGTTCGTCGAGCTGCGGCGCGCGTTCGTCGGTAGCCTCGGAGCCGCGGCATGAAGACGGCGACCTTCGGACGCACGGGCCTCGAGATCACCCGCGTGGGCGTCGGCGCCTGGGCGATGGGCGGTGCCGAGTACGACTGGGGCTGGGGCGCGCAGGACGACCAGGACTCGGTCGCCGCGATCCACCGCGCGCTCGAGCTCGGCGTCAACTGGATCGACACGGCGGCGCAGTACGGCTTCGGCCACTCCGAGCAGGTCGTCGGCCGCGCTCTCGAGGGCGTCGAGCCGCGGCCGTTCGTCTTCACCAAGGGCGGGCAGCCCGAGGGCCCGAATCGCACGACCGTGCAGACGCTGAAGCGCGACTCGCTCCGGCGCGAGCTCGAGGGCAGCCTCTCGCGGCTCGGGGGCGACGCCGTCGACCTGTACCAGATCCACTGGCCGATTCCCGACGACGAGATCGAGGAGGGCTGGTCGACGCTCGTCGAGCTCAGGGACGAAGGGCTCGCGCGCCACATCGGCGTCTCGAACTTCTCGGTCGCGCAGCTCGAGCGGGCCGAGGCGATCGCGCCGGTCGAGACCTTGCAGCCGCCGTACTCGCTGCTCGACCGCGACGTCGAGCCGGACGTGCTGCCGTGGTGCGAGGACCACGACGTCGGCGTGATCGTCTACTCGCCGATGGCCTCGGGGATGCTGACCGGGAAGATGACGCGCGAGCGGATCGAGAGCCTCCCGGACGACGACTGGCGCAAGCGCAGCGAGCGCTTCCGCGAACCCGAGCTCTCGCGAAACCTCGAGCTCGTCGAGCGGCTGAGGCGCGTCGGCGAGCGCCACGGCGTCGAGCCAGGCGCGGTCGCCGTTGCCTGGACGCTGGCCAACTCGGCGGTCGACGCGGCCATCACCGGCTTCCGGCGGCGGGAACAGGTCGACCCGATCGTGGCCGCGGCCGACCTCGAGCTCGACGAGCGTGACCTCGACGAGCTCGGCGCCGTAGAGACGTCGTGAAGACTCTCGCCGCCGTCCTCCTCGCGGCCGCCGTCTGCTCCCCCGCGTCGCTCGCCGCGCCCTCGGCGACCCTGCGCGTGCACCAGATCGTCGCGACCGGCAGCCCGCTCCCGGTCGAGGGCGCGATCCCGTACATCCGCGTCTCCCGGGCGGACGGCTCGACCGTCGCCCGCCGGCGCCTGCCGACGGGCACGAGACCGGTCGGAGTTCAGCTCGCGCCCGGGCGCTACCGCCTGCAGAGCTGGCAGCGGTACTGCGACGGCAACTGCAGCCGGCTCGGGCCGCCGAGCGACCGTTGCGCGCGCTGGTTCCGCATCGGCGCTGGCCGGACGCTGAAGGCGACGATCGTCGTCAGGTACGGCTCGGGCTGCAGGATCCGGTTCTAGGCGAAGCGGGTGCGGCGGCCGCCGCGGTCGAGCTCGTCCAGCGCCGCCTGCGCGACCCAGTTCACGAGCCAGACGATCACGACGACGCCGACGTACGTCCAGAAGCCGTCGATCGAGAAGTTCGGCGCGATCCACTCGGCGAGCGCGACCATCGCGATGTTGATCACGAGGTAGAACAGCCCGAGCGTGAGCAGGATCAGCGGCAGGGTCAGCAGCGCGAGGATCGGCTTGAGCACCGCGTTCGCGATCCCGAGGACGAGCGCGCCGATGAAGTAGGCCCAGAAGCCGTGGATGCTGACGCTGTCCCAGAGGACGTTCGCGATCCAGAGCGCGAGCGCGTTGATCGCGATCATCAGCGCGAGCCGAACGAGCAGCATGCCGCGGGAGTCTACGACGGCTCGCCTGTTTAGGCGCCGCGCAGGCGCGGTAGCGGTCCTTCATGCTCGCGATCGTGCTCTTCCTCCTGCTCGGGCCGAAGGTCGCGCTGGTCGAGCTGCTCGCCGAGCTCCTGCTCGGCGTCGCGCTGCTCGGCGGCGGCGGCCGCAAGCGCGTCGGGCTCGTCCTGCGGGCGCTCTCGGCGCTGTAGCCGCGGTCGCCGCGACGCGGGAAGTCCCGGGCTAGACTGGGACGCCCCTGCCGACGTAGCTCAGCTGGTAGAGCACTTCACTCGTAATGAAGGGGTCCCCGGTTCGAGTCCGGGCGTCGGCTCTCGCTCGCCGATCGGCCGCGTCCGCCGGGCCGGTCGCGGGCTCGACGCCTCTCGATCGGTAGTTGCCCGCGAGGCCCGTTCAGCGTCCTCCCCGATGAAGCGAATCGGCCGCCGGGCGACGATGGCGATGCTCGAAGGGAGGCATATGAGCATGCCCGTCGATCTGCCGAGACAGAACGGGCAG
>DATIER010000024.1:0-4814 GCA_035455605.1 Gaiellaceae bacterium | reverse complement strand
GCCTCGTCGGGCAGCACCGCTCCACGATCGTCTTCGTCAACAACCGCCGGCTCGCGGAGCGGCTGGCGCTGCGCCTGAACGAGCTGACCGGGCGCGAGATCGCCCGCGCCCACCACGGCTCGCTCGCGCGGGAGGAGCGCGTCGTCGTCGAGGAGATGCTGAAGGCCGGCGAGCTGCCGTGCCTCGTCGCCACCTCGTCGCTCGAGCTCGGCATCGACATGGGCGCCGTCGACCTCGTCCTCCAGGTCGAGTCGCCGAAGTCCGTCAGCCGTGGGCTGCAGCGCATCGGCCGCGCCGGCCACCACGTCGGCGACGTCTCGAAGGGCCGCATCTTCCCGAAGTTCCGCGCCGACCTGCTCGAGTGCGCGGTTGTCACCAGGCTCATGCGCGAGGGCCGGATCGAGCCGACCGTCGTCCCGCGCAACGCGCTCGACGTGCTCGCCCAGCAGGTCGTCGCGATCTGCGCCGACGAGGAGATCGCGGTCGAGGAGCTGCACGAGCTCGTCCGCCGCGCCTACCCGTTCTCCGACCTCTCGCGCGTCCAGCTCGAGAACGTGCTCGACATGCTCGACGGCCGCTATCCCTCCGACGAGTTCGCCGAGCTGCGCGCGCGGATCGTCTGGGACCGCACCGCGAACGTCGTCAAGGGCCGGCAGGGCGCGCGGCGCCTCGCGGTCACGAACGCCGGCACGATCCCCGACCGCGGCCTCTTCGGCGTCCACCTGGTCGACGGCGGCGGCCGCGTCGGCGAGCTCGACGAGGAGATGGTCTACGAGGCGCGGGCGGGGCAGACGTTCCTGCTCGGCGCCTCGACGTGGCGGATCGAGGAGATCACCCGCGACCGTGTGCTGGTCTCGCCGGCGCCGGGCGTGCCGGGCGCGGTGCCGTTCTGGAAGGGCGAGGGCGTCGGGCGCCCGTACGAGCTCGGCGAGGCGATCGGCGCCGTCTCGCGCCGGCTCGTCGCGCTCGCCGACGACCAGGCGGCCACGCTCCTCCGCGAGGAGTTCACGCTCGACGAGCGCGCGGCGCAGAACCTCGTCACCTTCCTCCGGGAGCAGGAGGGAGCGACCGGCGCGGTGCCGTCCGATCGCACGGTCGTCGTCGAGCGCTTCCGCGACGAGATCGGCGACTGGCGGCTCTGCATCCTGACGCCCTTCGGCGGCCGCGTGCACGCGCCGTGGGCGCTGGCCCTCGGCGCGCGGCTGCGCGAGTCGCTCGGGCTCGAGACGCAGGCGATCTGGTCGGACGACGGGATCGCGATCCACCTGCCCGACGCCGACGCGCCGCCGCCGGTCGACGACGTGCTGCTCGACCCCGAGCAGATCGAGGAGCTGGTCACGCAGGAGGTCGGCGAGACCGCGCTCTTCGGGGCGCGCTTCCGCGAGAACGCCGGGCGCGCGCTGCTGATCCCGCGCCGCCGGCCCGGCGAGCGCACGCCGCTCTGGCAGCAGCGCCTGAAGGCGCAGTCGCTGCTCCAGGTCGCGCGCCGCTACCCCGCGTTCCCGATCGTGCTCGAGACCTACCGCGAGTGCCTGCAGGACGTCTTCGACCTGCCGGCGCTGAAGCGGCTGCTGCACGGACTGCGCTCGCGCCAGCTCGACCTCGTCGACGCGGAGACGCCCTCGGCCTCGCCGTACGCGGCCTCGCTCCTGTTCGACTACGTCGCCACCTACATGTACGAGGACGACACGCCGGCGGCCGAGCGGCGGGCGCAGGCGCTCTCGCTCGACCGCGACCTGCTGCGCGAGCTGCTCGGCCAGGAGGAGCTCAGGGACCTCCTCGACCGCGGTGCGGTCGAGGAGGTGGAGAGGCAGATGCGTGGCCACGCACGCACGCCCGACGAATTGCACGATCTGCTGCGCAGGCGAGGTGACCTTCGTGCGGAGGAGTACGACGAGGACCTCGCTCGGCCGCTGCTCCACGAGCGCCGCGCCGTCCACGTCCGCGTCGCAGGCGAGCGCCGGCTGATCGCGGCCGAGGACGCGGGCCGCTACCGCGACGCCGTCGGCGCGATGCCTCCCGGCGGGCTGCCCGAGGTCTTCCTCGAGGCCGACGACGAGCCGCTGCACTCGCTCGTGCGGCGCTTCGCGCGCTCGCGCGGGCCGTTCACGACCGCCGACGCCAACGACCGCTTCGGCCGCGACGTCGAGCGGGTGCTGCGCGAGCTCGAGCGCCGCGACGAGCTGGTGCGCGGCGAGCTGCGGCCGGGCGGCACCGAGCGCGAGTGGTGCGACCCTGAGGTGCTGCGCCGGCTCCGGCGCGCGTCGCTGGCGGCGCTCCGGCGTGAGGTCGAGCCTGCCGAGCAGGCCGCGTTCGGGCGCTTCCTGCCGAGCTGGCACGGGATCGACCGCCGTGCGTCGCTGCGCGAGGCGCTCGTGCCGCTGCAGGGGCTGGCGCTCCCGGTCTCGCTGTGGGAAGCGGAGGTGCTGCCGCGGCGCGTGCCCGGCTACCGGCCCGAGCAGCTCGACGCGCTCTGCGCCTCGGGCGAGGTCGTGTGGGTCGGCGCCGGTCTCGACCGGGTCGCGCTCTACTTCCGCGAGGACGCGGCCGCGCTCGGCGCACCGCCTGCGGCCGACCGGCCCGAGCGGGAGGTGCACGAGCGGCTGCGCGGCGCGCTCGGCCGGAGCGCGCTCTTCTGGCACGACCTGCTCGCGGACACCGGCCTCGAGGCGGAGGAAGCGCTGCCGGCGCTCTGGGACCTCGTCTGGGCCGGCGAGGTCACGAACGACGCCTGGACGCCGTTGCGTGCCGGCCGACGCTTCCAGACGCAGGCTGCCCGGCCCCGCCCACGACGGTTTTCGCGCCGCCGCGTGGGCGAGGTGACCGCGACCCAGGGCCGCTGGTCGCTGACCGGGCGGCTCTTCCCGGGCCGGCCCGACCGTCGTGCGCTCGCCGAGCTGCTGCTCGAGCGGCAGGGGATCGTCACCCGTGACGGCGTCCGCGGCGAGGGCATCCCCGGCGGCTACGGCGCGGTCTACGGCGAGCTGAAGGCGCTCGAGACGCTCGGCCTCGCCAGGCGCGGCTACTTCGTCGAGGGCCTCGGCGGCGCGCAGTTCGCGCTCGGCGGTGCGGTCGAGCGGCTGCGCGAGCTGCGGCCGAAGGACGGGGAGGAGCCGGACGTGCTTGTGCTGGCCGCGGCCGACCCCGCTCAGCCGTACGGGGCGGCCGTGCCCTGGCCGAAGCGCTCGGGTGCCCGTGCGGCGAGGGTCGCCGGCGCGCACGTCGTCCTGCTCGGCGGCGAGGCCGCGCTGTTCGTGGAGCGCGGCGGCCGGTCGCTCGTCCCGCTGCGTGACCCCGGGGAGGAGTGGCTGCGCCGGGCGCTGGCGGCGCTCGTCGCGCACGCCCGGGCCGCCGGCGTCAAGCGGCTCGCGGTCGAGCGCTTCGACGGCGAGCCCGTCGGCGACACCGAGGTCATGCCGCTGCTGCTCGAGGCCGGCTTCGTCGCCGGCCCGCGACGGGCGGTGCTCCGGCCTTGACACATTCGTGACGAAGGCGTAGACCCTCCACGGGCCGACGGGGCACGAGGGGCTCCGACCTCAGGGGTCGCGAAGGGGAGGACACATGAGACGGGTTCTGCTCGGGTCGTTGGCGGCGGTGGCGACGCTGCTGCTCCTCGGCCTCTTCACGGGATCGGCGAGGGCGGCGTCACTGGATTGCAGCGAGCCGTACGGGCTCTGCGCCGAGCCCGCCGACTCGATCGGCTACGGCGGCGAGTACACCGGCCACGACGAGCCCTCGCTGCTCTTCTACTCGGACCGCGCCGGCTCGGGGAACTCGAGCCTGTACCACCTGACGCTGCCGAGCGACCCGAAGGTGCTGCCGAACCAGGCCGGCACCGCGGGCACGTGGAACTTCCAGCTCCATCCGGCCTTCTGGGTCGGAATGGCGCTCTGCGACAACCAGTCGGCGCCGGAGTTCACGCACGCTCCGTGCACGGCGGACAGCGACACGAACATCTTCGACGGCTCGAATCCGGCGAACGCGGACTACATCGGCCACCACCCCGGGACCGCGTTCCTCGAGCTGCAGTTCTACCCGCCCGGCTGGGCGCCGTGGCCGGCGGGCGTCAGCTGCGACGCGGGCAAGTGGTGCGCCGCGATGGCGATCTTCAGCCTCAACCAGGATCTGAACAGCGGGCAGCTGAACAACGACGGCTGCCTCGGGAGCGTGGGCCTCGAGCCGGCGAACTTCGCGTTCGTCACGAGATCCGGGATCCCGCACGCACCGGCAGCGCCGCTGAGCCAGACGAACGCGACGTTCACGCCGAACGCGGCGACCGACCTGTTCATGAGCTCGGGTGACGAGCTCTCGATCGACATCCACGACGGCGCGGCAGGCCTGACCGCGATCGTCCACGACCTGACGACCGGCGAGACCGGCTCGATGACCGCGAGCGCCGCCAACGGCTTCGCGCAGATCCTGTTCGAGCCGAACCCGTCGACGTGCCACCAGGCGCCGTACACCTTCCGGCCGATGTACGCGACCTCAAGCGAGCACACGCGCGTGCCGTGGGCCGCTCACAGCTACAACGTCGCCTTCTCGGACGAGATCGGGCACTTCGAGGAGTGCTCGGCGGTCACGGAGGAAGGCGGGGAGTGCCTCGCCAACAACGAGAGCGCCCTCGACGGGGACGACGACGGCTGCTTCAGCGCGGCCTTCTCGCTGTTCGTCCCGATCGGAGGCTGCATCGCCACCGACACCGACTTCGACGGCACCTCGTACCAGCCCGTCTGGCCGGGGACCGACCCCAATCGCGGGCAGGACAAGAAGTACCACCCGAGCGCGGTCACCTTCACGAGCCCGGTCTTCAACGG
>DATIER010000023.1:0-3194 GCA_035455605.1 Gaiellaceae bacterium | reverse complement strand
GTAGATCGTCCCCCACGCGCCGAACTCGCTCTCCGTCTTCTCGATCCAGCGGCGCTTGTCGCGCTCGCGGCCGCCTTCGCGCGACTGCCACCAGACGCACTCGTGGCAGACGCTCGGAGCACGCTCCAGCGTCGCGCCGGTGAGGCCGGTGATCCGGATGCTCATGTCTGCGGGGCTGCGATCTCGTCGACGACGACGTCCACGGTCCGCGGCCGCGCGCCGGCCATGCGCTCGAGGTAGTCGGCGACGCGCCGCTGCACCTCGCGGCCGACCCGCTCGGCCGGCGCGCCCCACTCGAGCGCGAGGTGGAGCTCCAGCGTGATCCCGTCCTCGCCGCCGACGCGGACGCCGCCGTGCCGCGGCAGCCGGCCCTCGACCAGCCCCGCGACGCCCTCGACCTCGCGTGCGGCATCGGCCGCGTAGCTGGCGAGCACGTCGGTGGCGATGCTCGCGTTCCCCTGCATCACGCCGATTCTAGGACGAGCTCCGTCGCCTCCGGCCGGGCCAGGAAGCGGAACGGGACGAAGGTCGTGCCAAGGCCGGCCGAGAGGTGCAGCGTTCCCGCCGGCCGCCGGTAGAGGCCGCGGATGTACGTCCAGCGGATGTGCGCGAGGCGCAGCCGCCCGCCAGGCCACGGCAGGCAGATCTGCCCGGCGTGGAGGTGACCGGCCAGGACGAGGTCGAAGACTCCCTCGGGGATGCGGTCGACGATGTCGGGGAAGTGGCAGAGCAGGATGCGCAGGTCGGCGTCCGGGTCGGCGAGGCGCTCCGGTCGCTGCAGCCGCCGCCGGAAGCTGCGCGGATCGACGCCCACGACCTGGACGCGTCGCCCGCGGAGCTCGATCGTCCTTGCGTCGTCGGCGAGGAGCGTCGCGGGCGAGAGGTCTTCCACCGCCGCGGCCTGCGAGAACGGGTCGCGCGACCGGGCGTAGTCGTGGTTGCCGAGCACGGCGAAGCAGTTCGGCAGTCGCGGCACCAGCGTGCGCAAGTGCGCCTCGCCACGCCGGCGCGAGAGCAGGTCGCCGCTGATCAGCGTCAGGTCGGGCTGTCGCCGCTCGACCCACTCGACCGCGCGCTCCACCGCCACGGAGCCGCGCGACGGGACGCCGAGGTGGAAGTCCGACAGGTGCGCGATCCGCAGCCCGTCCAGCGCGGGCCGCAGCCCCGGTAGCGGACACGGCAGCGTCTCGAGCCGCACCCAGCCCGCCTCGAAGTGCCCCCACGCCAGCCCGGCCGCCGCCGCGGCGCCGCCGAGCCGGACGAGCTTCAACTACGCCTCGAGCTTGGTGACGACCGGCTCGACGGAGACGACGTGCCGCTTGAACTTCAGCTCGGACTCCTCGAGCCCGGCGGCCACGCCGATCAGCTGGGAGAGGTGCAGGATCGGCATCTGGAAGTCCTTGCCGGTCGCCTTCTTCAGCTTCGACTGCCAGGCGTCGAGCGAGAGGTGGCAGAGCGGGCAGGGCGTGACGATCGCGTCCGCGCCGGCCTCCGAGGCCTGCTCGATCGGCTGGATCAGCTCGCCGAGCGCGGTCTCCTCGCGTGCCTGGATGATCGGGAAGCCGCAGCACTTGATCTTCGCCGGGTAGTCGATCGCCTCGCCGCCGCAGGCGTCGATGATCGCCTCGAGCGACCACGGGCGGTCGGGGTCCTCGAAGCCGAGGATCTTCGAGGGCCGCAGGATCTGGCAGCCGTAGAACGGCGCCACCTTCAGGCCCTTCAGCCCCTTGTGCGCGACCTGCTTGAGCTGCTCGTAGCCGTCGCCTTCGGCGATCAGCCAGAGCAGGTGCTTGACCTCGACCGTGCCCTCGTACGGCGGCGCGCCGACCGTCTCCAGGTTCTGGCTGACGCGGGCACGCAGGTTGTCGTCGTTCTTGAGCTGCCAGTTCGCCTGGCGCAGGTTGAGCGTGCAGACGTTGCAGATCGTCATCAGGGTGTCGGCGCCCGTCTGCTCGGCGTACGCCAGGATGCGCGCGTTCAGGTGGAGGTAGTAGTCCGGCTCGGCCTCGTGGATGTCGCCGGCGCCGCAGCAGGTGACCGACTCGAGCTCCTCCAGCTCGAGGCCGAGCTTCGGCGCGAGCGCCTGCGTCGAGATGTCGAGCTCCTTCGCCGACAGCGAGGCCAGGCAGCCCTTGTAGTAGGCGACCCGCTTCGTCTCAGTCGCCGCCACTCTTGCCTCCTGCCTGCTCGGGCGCGATCCGGCTCGCGGCCGCGTGGTCGGGGTCGGCGTCGAGCACGTGCTCGATCTGCGCCAGCGCGTGCTCGCCCTGCACGATCCCGGCGGCGCCGTCGCGGCCCTGCATCCGCACGAGGTCGCGCAGCGCCCGCGCCTCCTTGACGTCCTTCGCGACGTGCGGCGGGAAGGGTGGCGGCACCTTCCCGTGCTTGGCGAGGTTGAGCGCGAACCCGACCTGCTTGACCGCCGAGACGACGCCCTGGGTCTTCGGCACGAGCTCCGTCTCGCGCAGCCACCCGGTCGTCTCGGCCGACTTGACGAACCACTTCGCGTGCTTCGCGCCCATGTCGTGGTCGACCTTCAGCCGGATCGACTCGGCGCCGAGCTTCGCGATCGCGTCGCGCGGGTCGACGCCCTTGGGGCAGCGTTGGTTGCAGAAGTAGCAGCGGGTGCAGTCCCAGATCCCGTGCTCCTGGTTGAGCTCGTTCAGCCGCGCGACGTCGGCGTGGTCGCGCACGTCGCCGACGAAGCGGAAGCCCTTCGCGAGCGCCGCCGGGCCGAGGAACTCGGGGTCCGACTCCATCGAGTTGCACTCCGAGACGCAGCAGCCGCACATGATGCAGAGCGACTCCTTGTGGATCGCGTTCATCTGCTGCTGCGAGACGATCCGCTCCTTCTCGGCGATCTCGTCGTACCCGGGGTCGAGCCACGGCTTGACGGAGCGGATCTTGTGCCAGAAGGGCGCCATGTCGACCACGAGGTCCTTCAGCACCGGCAGGTTCCCCATCGGCGAGATCACCGGCACGTGCCCGGCGTCGACGATCGGCTTCATCCGCTCCTTGCACGCCAGCACCGCCCGGCCGTCCATGCGCATTCCGCAGGAGCCGCAGATCATCATCCGGCAGCTCTTCCGGTAGGCGAGGGTGCCGTCGTGCTTGTCCTTGATCAGATCGAGCACGTCGAGCAGGCAGGCCCACTCCGGCGCGTCGACCTCGTAGTCGCGCAGCACGCGCTGCCC
>DATIER010000022.1:0-3926 GCA_035455605.1 Gaiellaceae bacterium | reverse complement strand
CCTGCAGGATCGAGCCGTCCGCGCGGAGGTGCTCGCGCAGCTCGGCCAGGTAGCGCTGCACGTCGGCGACCGGGATCGAGTCGAGGTAGCCGTTGACGCCCGCGAACACCGCCGCCACCTGCTCCTCGACCGGCCACGGGTCGTACTGCGGCTGGTTGAGCAGCGCGACCAGGCGCTCGCCGCGGGCGAGGATCTTCCGCGTCGACTCGTCGAGCTCGGAGCCGAACTGCGCGAACGCCTCGAGCTCGCGGTACTGCGAGAGGTCCAGCTTCAGGCTGCCGGCGACCTTGTTCATCGCCTTGATCCGCGCGGCGCCGCCGACGCGCGAGACCGAGATGCCGACGTTGATCGCGGGCCGGACGCCCGAGAAGAAGAGCTCCGACTCGAGGAAGATCTGCCCGTCGGTGATCGAGATCACGTTGGTCGGGATGTACGCCGACACGTCGCCGGCCTGCGTCTCGACCACCGGCAGCGCGGTGAGCGAGCCGCCGCCGAGCTCGTCGGAGAGCTTGCAGGCGCGCTCGAGCAGCCGCGAGTGCAGGTAGAAGACGTCGCCCGGGTAGGCCTCGCGGCCGGGCGGGCGGCGGAGCAGCAGCGACATCTGCCGGTAGGCGTCCGCGTGCTTCGAGAGGTCGTCGTACATCACCAGCGCGTGCTGGCCCTCGAACATGAAGTACTCGCCCATGGCACAGCCGGCGTACGGCGCCATCCACTTGATCGGGGCGGCCTCGGAGGCACCGGCGTGGACCATGATCGTGTAGTCCATCGCCCCCTCGTCGCGCAGCTTCTCGTGCACCTGCGCGACCGTCGACGCCTTCTGGCCGATCGCCACGTAGACGCAGATCAGGTCCTGCCCGCGCTGGTTGAGGATCGTGTCGACGAGGATCGCGGTCTTGCCGGTCGTGCGGTCGCCGATGATCAGCTCGCGCTGGCCGCGGCCGATCGGGATCATCGAGTCGATCGCCTTCAGGCCGGTCTGGACGGGCTCCTTCACCGGCTGTCGCTGGATCACACCCGGGGCCTTGAACTCGAGCGGCCGGCGCTCGCTCGCGTTGATCGGGCCTTGGCCGTCGAGCGGGTTGCCGAGCGGGTCGACGATGCGGCCGATCAGCTCGGGCCCGACCGGAACGCTCGCGACCTCGCCGGTGCGCTTGACGGGCTCGCCCTCCTTCACGTGCTCCCACTCGCCGAAGAGCGCCGTGCCGACGTTGTCCTCTTCCAGGTTGAACGCCAAGCCGGTGACGCCGTGCTCGAACTCGAGCATCTCGGCCGAGAGCGCGTTCTCGAGTCCGTAGACGCGGGCGATGCCGTCGCCGACCTCGAGCACGCTCCCGACCTCGGCGAGGTCGCTCTCGACGTCGTACTGCTCGATCCGCTGCTTCAGGATCGCGGTGATCTCCTCGGGGCGAAGCTTCAAATGGAACTCCTTCCTAGGCGGTGGCGAGCTCCCTGCGCAGCCGCTCCAGGCGGCCGCGCACGCTCGCGTCGAGACGGTAGGAACCAACTTGCAGGACGATGCCGCCGATCAGGTCCGGGTCGACGCTGCGCGTCGCCTCGACCTTGCGCCCGGAGGCCTGCTCGATCTGGCCGAGGAGCTTGTCCGCCTCCTCGTCCGAGAGCTCGACCGCGGTCGTCAGCTCGGCGTGGATGGTGCCCTCGTGCTCGGCGATCCGGCGCTCGAACTCGCGCGCGATCTCCTCGAGCTGCGACGTGCGGCCCTTGTCGGCGAGCACGAGCAGGAAGTTGCGCAGCAGCTCCTCGGCGTCGCCGAGCACGTCCTCGAGGGCGGCCGCCCGGGCGCGCGGATCGACCTGCGGGTTGCGCAACAGCTCGCGCAGCTCGGGCACCTGCGCCTCGGCGGCGACGACCTCGCGCAGCTGGTCGCGCACCGCCTCGAGCTTCCCCTGCTCCTGCGCCGCCTCGAACAGCGCGGTCGCATACACGCGGTCGACGACGCTCACTACTCGTTGCGCTCCAGCACGGAGAAGTCGAGCTCGCCGACGGCCTCGTCGATCAGGCGCCGGTGGTCGGCGTCGTCGAGCGACTTGCGCGTCACCTTCGACGCGGCCAGCACGCTCAGGTCGACGACCTCCGCGCGGATCGCCTCCAGCGCGCGCCGCGTCTCGGCGTCGATCTGCTTGCGCGTCTCCTCCAGGCGCCGCTGCCGGTCCTCCTCGAGCTCCTCGCGCATGCGCCGCTCGTTCGCCTCGCCGACCCGGCGCGCCTCGCTGAGGATCTCCTCGGCGTCGGTCTGCGCGCTGGCGATCAGCTTGCGGTGCTCCTCCAGCAGCCGGCGCGCCTCCTCGCGAGCGTTGTCGGCCTCCTCGAGCGAGCGCCGGATCCGGTCGCGCCGCTCGTCGATCGCCTGCTGGATCGGGCCGAAGGCGTAGCGCTTGAGCACGAAGAGCGTGATCAGGAAGCAGACGATCGTCCAGATCATCAGCCCCGGCGTGACTTGGATCAGTGGGTTCGAGGCGAGCGGCATCGCGACTAGACCAGGACGAAGGCGAGGATCGAGCCGAGCAGGCCGTAGAACACGACCGCCTCGGTGAGCGCGAAGCCGAGCCACTGGATGCCCTGCAGCTCGCCGCGCAGCTCGGGCTGGCGGGCGACGGACTGGATCATCGCGGCGAAGATGTTGCCGATGCCGACGCCGGCGCCGAGAGCGCCGAGGCCGACGCCGAGAGCGAGGCCGATCGCCTTCCCGGCTTTCGTGACGTCGCCGCTCGTCGCGGCGAGAACCGTTCCTAGCAAGGGGAACCTCCTTTAGTGCTCGGGCTCGATCGCCGAGCCGATGTAGATGGCGGACAGGGCGGCGAAGATGAAGGCCTGGATGCCGACGACGATGATCACCTCGAACAGGTAGAAGACCGTCGCGACGGGCAGGACGAGCGGGGCCAAAAAGATCGACTCCAGGATGAACATCAGGCCGATGAAGGTCAGGATCAGGATGTGCCCGGCAAGCATGTTCGCGAAGAGGCGGACGCTGAGCGAGAGCAGGCGCATGAACTGGCCGATGATCTCCAGCGGGACGATCAAGAGGAGAAGGCCCTTCGGCGCCTCGGGGATCCAGCTCTTGAAGTAGCGGACGGCGCCGTTCCAGCGGATGCCTTCGACGTGCGTGAAGACGAAGGTCAGGATCGCCAGCGCCAGCGTCACCGACAGCGACGAGGTTGCCGCGTAGATCCCCCACGTCGGCACGCCGTGCCACTTCTCGCCCGTCAGCGGCAACGGGATGAACCCGATCAGGTTGACCACGAAGATGAACAGCAACAGCGTCGCGACGTAGGGGAACCAGAGGTTGATCGCCTTCGACGGGAGGCCCTGCTCGGCGATCTGCACCTGCGCGATCTCGTAGATCTGCTCGCCGACGGTCTGGCGGCGGTTGAGCGTCTTCCCGCGCATCAGGAGCATGCCGAGCAGGATCGTCAGCACGGCGCCGAGCATCAGGTAAACGACCGCCTTCGTGATCGACAGGTTCAGTCCGCCGATGTGGATCGACACCCACTCGTGCTGCTCGAACTCCGTCGTCGGGTCGAAGTTGCCGCGGGCGAACGCCTGCGCCGGCAGCACCAACGCGACCACGCTCGCGGCGAGCAGGGCGCGCCTCATGCGCGCGGCTCCTGCGCGTAGTAGCCGAACAGCGACAGGCCGAGCTCTGCCGTGTACGCCGCGCCGTAGGTCAGGGCGGCGGCGAGGCCGGCGTCGCGGTCGGACGCCGCGAGCGCGAGCAGGACGACGAGCACGATCAGCAGCCGCGCCATCATCCCGAACGCGAGCGCGCCCGAGGCGGCGACGTTGTCGGCCGACGGCTTCACCCGAGCGAGCAGCAGGCCCAGCGCCTGCGTGCCGACCCAGAGCACGGCCGCGACGGCCCACCCGGCGAACGGCCATCCGGCCACGAGGAAGAGCGGCAGCGCGAGCGC
>DATIER010000021.1:0-23899 GCA_035455605.1 Gaiellaceae bacterium | reverse complement strand
GTTCTTCGCGTTGTCGACGCCGACCGCCGCGACCGGGACGCCGGGCGGCATCTGGGCGATCGACAGCAGGGCGTCCAACCCGTCAAGCACGCTCAGCCGGGATCGAAGCGGCACGCCGATCACCGGCAGGTCGGTGTGCGCTGCGACCGCGCCCGGCAGCGCGGCGGCGAGGCCGGCGCCGGCGATCAGCACGCGGATGCCCCGCTCTCGCGCGCCTCGCGCGTACTCCGCCACGGCTTCCGGATTGCGATGGGCGGAGCGCACCTCCAGCTCATACGCGATCCCGCGCGCCTCGAGCTCGTCCAGCGCCGGCTGCATTGCGTCGCGGTCCGACTCGGAGCCGACGAGGATGCCGACCACCGGGCGCTCAGGTCCGGACATGCCGCTCCGCCGCCGCCAGGCCGATGTCCGTCCGAAACCACATGCCCGCGAACGAGATCCGGTCGACCGCGTCGTACGCGGCCGCGCGGGCGGTGCCGACGTCTTCGCCCGTCGCCGTCACCGCGAGGATGCGTCCGCCGTTCGTGACCAGCTCGCCCTCGTGGCGAGCGGTGCCGGCGTGGAAGACGAGGGCCCCGGTGGCCTCGGCGGCTGCGATGCCTTCGATCGGCGTGCCGCTGTCGCCGCGCTCGGGGTAGTCGCGCCCCGCGAGCACGACCGTCACCGCCGCCTGGTCGGCGACGCCGGCGTCACCGTCGAGCTCGCCGGTCGCAGCGCCCCGGAGCAGCGGGAGCAGATCCCCCTCGATGCGGGGCAGGACGGATTGCGTCTCCGGGTCACCGAGGCGGCAGTTGAACTCGAGCACCTGCGGCCCGTCGTCCGTCAGCATCAGCCCGGCATAGAGGAGGCCGGCGAACGGCGAGCCCCGTCGCGCGAGCTCGGCCAGCACCGGGCGGTGCACCGACTCGAGCAACGCCTCGACCTCGGCCTCGCCGACGCCCGGCACCGGCGAGTACGAGCCCATCCCACCCGTGTTCGGGCCGGTGTCGCCGTCCCCGGCGCGCTTGAAGTCCTGCGCTGCAGCGAGCGCGAGCGCACGCGAGCCGTCCGTCACCGCGAACAACGAGACCTCCTCGCCTTCGAGCAGCTCTTCGACGACCACGCCGCCCCCGAGCGCGGCGGCCCTGCGCAGGGCGTCGTCGACCTCAGCCTGCGTGCGGCAGACGAACACGCCCTTGCCGGCGGCAAGCCCGTCCGCCTTGACCACGCACGGCGGCGCGGGGCTGGACAGGCGCCTCGCGGTCGGCACACCGGCCGCTTCGAGCACGTCCTTGGCGAAGCTCTTCGAGCCCTCGATGCGCGCTGCGGCCGAGGTCGGGCCGAAGACGGCGAGGCCGTTGTGTCGCAGGGTGTCGGCGAGGCCGGCGACGAGCGGCGCCTCGGGGCCGACGACGACGAGATCGATCCGCAGCTCGCGGCAGAGCGCGAGCACGCCTTCGTCGTCCTCGGCATGCACCGGATGACAGGTGCCGAGGGTGGCGATGCCGGGGTTGCCCGGCGCGGCGTGGAGCTCCTCGAGCTCCGGGCTCGACGCAAGCTTCCACGCGAGCGCGTGCTCGCGGCCGCCCGAACCCACGATCAGCACCCTCACGGCGGCGAGTGTACTGCCGGCGTCGGCGTGGCTCGGGCGAGCGCGCCGGCAACGCAGCTCGGCGGGTAGAAGGTTCGCCCGGCCTCCTCCCCAAGGCGACGATAGCGGCGGGCGGCGCGCGTGTCCGTCGCGGAAGCGTGCCGAATATGTGACGGCGTCCCGGGTACGCTCCGGCGCATGAGCGGCGACAGCGCCGACCAGGACGCGCTCGAGGCGCCGCCCTACTCGGCCGCGCCCGTCGAGGTGGTGCGGCTGCCGGCCGGCGAGCACGAGCGCGACCAGGTCGCGGTCGAGGAGCCGCTCGAGATCCGCATCGGTGGGGAGCCGGTCGCGGTCACGATGCGCACGCCCGGCCACGACGAGGAGCTCGCGCTCGGCTTCTGCCTCTCGGAAGGGCTCGCGCCGACCGCCGCGGCCCTGCCGGCGGATCTCGCCGCCAACACCGTCGAGGTCGAGGCGAAGGGGTTCGATCCCGACCGGCTCCGCCGCAGCTTCTACACCAGTTCCTCCTGCGGGGTCTGCGGCAAGGGCGCACTCGAGGCGGTGGAGGTCGAGGCCCCGCGCGTCCAAAGCCGCCTCGCCGTGGCGGCCGACCTGCTCGCCGGCCTGCCCGACCGGCTGCGCCCGTCTCAGTCGGCCTTCGCGGCGACGGGCGGGCTGCACGCGACCGGCCTCTTCGACGCCGAGGGCCGGCTGCTCTGCCTGCGCGAGGACGTCGGCCGACACAACGCGATGGACAAGGTCGTCGGCTGGGCGTTCCTCGAGCGCAGGCTGCCCCTGGCCGAGCACATGCTCTGCGTCAGCGGCCGCCTCTCCTTCGAGCTCGTCCAGAAGGCGGCCGTCGCCGGCTGCCCGCTCCTCGTGGCCGTCGGGGCACCCTCGAGCCTCGCCGTCGAGCTCGCCGCCGACCGCGGGATCACGCTGTGCGGCTTCGCGCGCGGCGGGCGCCTGAACGTGTACACCGAGCCGTGGCGCGCCCTCGCCTGACGGGCGTCCTGCTCGTCGGCGGCGCGAGCAGCCGCTTCGGCTCGCCGAAGGCGCTCGCGCGGCTGGACGGGCAGACGCTGGCCGAGCGCGCGTGGCGGACGCTGGGTGCGGCGTGCGACGAGCGTGTCGCCGTCGGGAAGCGTGTCGACGCGCTCGAGCTGCCGTTCGAGCTCGTCGACGACGGCACGGAGGTTCGCGCCGCCCTGGCCGGCATCGTCGCGGGCCTGCGGGCCGCGCCGACCGAGCTCGCGGTCGTGCTGCCGGTCGACACGCCCCTCGTCACCGCGCAGCTGCTGCAGGAGCTCGCCGACGCGTGTGTCGACGCCGCGGCGCCGGCGGCCGGACCGCTGCCGGCCGCCTTCCGGCGCAGTGCGTTGCCGGCCCTCGAGCAGCGCCTCGTGGAGGGACGCCTCGCGCTCCGCGACGCGCTCGACGAACTTCGCGCCGTCCGTCTAGAGGTTGACGAGGCGTTGCTCGTCAACGTGAATACGCCGGATGAGCTTCAACGTCTCCGGTGACGCCTACGACGGCTTCATGGGCCGCTACTCGCGCGAGCTGGCGCCGGCGTTTGCCGACTTCGCCGACGTCGCAGCCGGGCAGCGCGTGCTGGACGTCGGCTGCGGCACGGGCGTGCTGACCGAGGAGCTCGCCCGCCGGGTCGGGCCCGAGAACGTCGCCGGCGCCGATCCCTCGCCGATGCTCGCGGCGAGCGCCGAGCGGGTGCCCGGCGCCGACCTGAGGCAGGCGAGCGCCGAGTCGCTGCCCTGGGAGGCGGGATCCTTCGACGCGACCCTGGCGCAGCTTGTCGTGCACTTCATGGACGACCCGGCGCGCGGCGTCGACGAGATGGCGCGCGTCACGCGGCCGGGCGGTGTCGTCGCGCTCAGCACGTGGGACTTCGCCGGTGGCGGCATGGAGCTGCTCAACACCTTCTGGCAAGCGGTGCTCACGGTCGCTCCGGGCACCGAGTCGGAGTCGAGCCGGTACGGCGACCGCGAGCAGCTCGACGCGCTCTGCCGCGCGCGTGGGCTGGATGACGTCCTGAGCGAGCCGATCGAGGTCTCCAGCCGCTACGACGGCTTCGACGAGCTGTGGGGGTCGTTCAGGCGCGGCGTCGGCCCGGCGGGCCAGCGGCTGGCGGCGGCGTCGCCGGAGCAGCAGGAAGCGATTCGCGCCGAGTACTTCGCCCGGATCGGCGAGCCGAGCGGCGCGTTCTCCCTGACCGGCCGCGCCTGGGCCGTGCGCGGCCGGGTGCCCTCCTAGGGCCGCGCCAGCGCCTCGAGCGGGCCCGGCGCCAGCACGCGCTCGCGCTCGGCGCCGGTGCCGATCAGCGAGACGGGCACCTCCAGCTCCCGCTCGACGAACCCGACGTACCGTCGGGCGTTCTCCGGCAGCGCGTCCAGTTCGGTCACCTCGTCGAGCGGCTCCTCCCAGCCGGCGACCGTCTCGAACACGGGCCGGCAATGGTGGAAGTCGCTCTGGTGTGCCGGGAAGTCCGCCGTCTCGCTCCCGTCCCGCAGGCGGTAGCGCGTGCAGACCGGCAGCTCGCCGAACGGCGACAGCACGTCCAGCTTGGTCAGCGCGAGCGAGGTGATCCCGTTGAGGCGCACCGCGTAGCGGAGCGCGACGAGGTCGAGCCAGCCGCAGCGGCGCTGACGACCGGTGGTCGTGCCGAACTCGGAGCCGAGGTCGCGGACGCGTTCCTGGTCCGGGCCCTCGATCTCCGTCGGGAACGGGCCCTCGCCGACGCGGGTGACGTAGGCCTTGGCCACGCCGATGATCGCGTCGATCCGGTTCGGGCCGATCCCGACTCCGACGGCGGCCGCGCCGGCGACGGTGCCCGACGAGGTGACGAACGGGTAGGTGCCGTGGTCGAGGTCGAGCAGCGTCCCCTGCGCGCCCTCGAGCAGGACGAACCGCCCGTCGCGCAGCGCGCGGTCGACCAGCAGCGACGTGTCCGCGATGTACGGCCGCAGGCGCTGCGCGAACACCTCGTACCGCGCGGCCAGCTGCTCGAGCTCCAGCGGCTCGCTCCCGTAGACGCGCTCGAGCCAGACGTTCTTCTCGGCGAGCGCGACCTCGATCTTCTGGCGCAGGATCTTGGGGTCGAGCAGGTCCTGCACGCGGATCCCGAGCCGCGCCGCCTTGTCCGCGTAGGCCGGCCCGATGCCGCGTTTGGTCGTCCCGATCTGCAGGTTGCCCAGCCGCCGCTCCGTCCCCTGGTCGATCGCGACGTGCCACGGCATGATCAGGTGCGCCTCGCCGCTGACGCGCACGCAGCCGGTGTCGATCCCGCGGCCCTCGAGCCCGTCGAGCTCCCGCACGAAGGTCTCCGGGTCGATCACGCAGCCGGCGCCGAGGATGCACTCCTTGCCGTGCAGGATCCCCGACGGCATGTGGTGGAACTTGAACTTCTCGCCGCCCGTGACGATCGTGTGCCCGGCGTTCGGCCCGCCCTGGTAGCGGCAGACGAGGTCGGAGTGCTGGGCGAGCAGGTCGACGATCTTGCCCTTGCCCTCGTCGCCCCACTGGGCTCCCACGATCACGGTGGCCGGCACGAGCCGGAGTGTGACTGATGCGGTCGGCTGGCAGGCGTCGGACCTCCACCGAATTCGCCAGGTTGCCGGCGGCATCGGGTCGCAGGTAAGCCGAGGCCTAGCGCGATTGCTTCGCCAGCTGTGAGGCGAGAAGCAGCTGCAAGGCGGAGGACGCCCGCGAGCCGGGCAGCGGCGCGCCGCTCGCGGGGATGATCCCGCGCTCGATCCCGAGCCTGCACGTCTCGCGCACCGCGGGGAAGAAGCGTTCTCGGCTCGGGAGCTTCTCTTGCGAGCGCCGCGCCTCCCAGCCGCTGTAGCCCATCGCCACGCAGCGGTCCCACGGCGTGACCTTCCCCGGCCGCGCGAGGTGGTACCGGGTGACAGCGAGCTCCGTGAAGGCGATTGTCTGGAAGCGCGCGACGCCGAGGTTCCGCACCGCTGCGACCATCAGCTCGTACCCGGACTGCTCGCTCATCGTCCCGTCCTTGGCCACGAGCCCGCGCTGCACGCCGAGCGTGCACACCCGCGGGGCTATGACCGCGAAGGTGTGCGGCGGAAAGGCGACCTTGACCGGCTTGTCGTAGCGGTCGTAGCTGTCCCGCAGCACGCCCGTGCAGCGGTCTGCCAGCGTGACCTCGCTGCTCGAGGAGGCGGCGCCGTAGCGCACGGCCAGCGCATCCGCACGGCGCTCGCGCAGGTGGTGCCAGAGGCCGACGGCCCCGCCGCCCACGGCGAGCAGCAGGACGGGCACGAGCACGACGGTCGCGGCGCGGCGGCCCCAGCGGCGACCCGCGCCCCCGCCATCGAACTCGTCGTAGGCGCTCGAGCTTCCGGGGACGCCGGTGAGACCGCGGACGCCGATGCCCAGGATCACGAACGCGAAGACGAAGCCGAAGAGCTGGCCCGCGTGGTAGGGCGTGTCCGGCGAGGGGAGGCCCTTCGCGACCCCGAAGACGATCACCGCGCTGCTCCAGACGACGAGGAGGGCGGCGAGGACGCGGTTGAGCCTGGCTCGTTCGCTCATGGCGGCTGTGCAGGAGCGACTGCTCCTCGAGCAACGATCGGTGGCGGGGCGAGCAACGGCGTCCCTCGATCGAGGGAACTCCGGTGGTCCGGCTACGCGGCTACCAGAGCGGCGAGGTCGCCTCGACCGCCCGGGCGGCGCCGGAGCGGATCACGCGGATGCGGTGGCCGCGGGGGCAGGTCGTCCAGCCGAGGTCCTGCTCGAGCCGCATCGTGCCCTGCGCGGTGTGGCCGACGTGCTCGCCGGCGCGGTCGAGCTCCGCGCACGCCTGGCAGACGACCGTGAACGCGGTCGTGCGGGCCAGCAGCACGACGGTCTGCTCGTACACGCTCACGCGCTCGACGGCGCCAGGTCGGCGAACTTCGCGTAGCGCTTCAGGAAGGAGAGCTTGACCGTGTCGGTCGGCCCGTTGCGGTGCTTGGCGAGGTGCACCTCGGCGATCCCCTGCTGATCGGACTCGTCGTTGTAGTACTCGTCGCGGTAGATGAACATCACCAGGTCGGCGTCCTGCTCGATCGAGCCCGACTCGCGCAGGTCGGAGAGGATCGGCCGCTTGTCGTGTCGCTGCTCGACGGCGCGCGAGAGCTGCGACATGGCGAGGATCGGGACGTCGAGGTCGCGCGCGAGCACCTTCAGCGCGCGCGAGATCTGCGAGACCTCCTGGACGCGGCTCTCGACGTTCGAGCCGGACGTCATCAGCTGCAGGTAGTCGACCACGATCAGCCCGAGGCTCGGCTCGCGCGACTTCAGCCGCCGGGCCTTGGAGCGGATCTCCATCATCGTGATCGAGCCCTGGTCGTCGACGTAGATCGGCGCCTTCGCGAGGCGGTCGCAGGCCGCGGTCAGGCGCGGCCAGTCGTCGGCGCCGAGCTTGCCGGTGCGCAGGCGCTGCGACTCGACCTTGGCCTCGCTGCACATCAGGCGCTGGGTCACCTCGGCCTTCGACATCTCGAGCGTGAACATCGCCACGGGCACCTCGGCGCGGACGGCCAGGTTCGCGGCCATGCAGAGGCCGAGGCCCGACTTCCCCATGCTCGGGCGGGCGGCGACGATGATCAGGTTCCCCGGCTGGAAGCCGGAGGTGAGCCGGTCGAGGTCGCGGAAGCCGGACGGTGTCCCGGTGACGTCGGCGCCGGCCTCGTAGAGGGCGGTGATCCGCTCGAAGCTGTCCTTCAGCAGCTCCTCGATGTGGCTGAACTCGCTCGTCACCCGCGCCTGCGAGAGGTCGAAGACCACCTGCTCGGCGCGGTCGACCAGGTCGGTGGTCTCGCCCGGCCGTTCCCAGCCGAGCCGGGCGATCTCGCCGCCCGCCCGGATCAGCCCGCGCAGCGTCGCCATCTCGCGCACGATGCGCGCGTAGTGGCCGGCGTTCGCGCTCGCCGGGACGAGCGCCGCGAGCTCGTGGATGCGGACGCGCCCGCCGGCCCCCTCGAGCTCGCCTCGCTCCTCGAGCTCGTCGACGAGCGTGATCGCGTCGACGGGCTCGCCCTTGGCGTAGAGCGCGAGCGCGGCGCGGTACACGATCGCGTGGCTCTCGCGGTAGAAGTCGCTCGCGTCCAGGACTTCGCTGACCGCCCCGATCGCTCCGGGGGAGAGCATCATCGCGCCGAGGACCGACTCCTCGGCTTCGAGATTCTGCGGCGGGACCGGGGCGGTCGGCGATGCCTGGGCGAGCTGGGCCACTGGCGGGTACCCAAGCACTCCGGGCGCGGCCGTGGAAGGTCTGGACGACGCTGCTTTCGACAGGCCGTGCTCCGGCGGGAGCGGGCGGTTTGCAGGCATAAGGGAACACAGGTTCCCACGGCCCCCGGACGACGCCTGTGGGAGAAATCATCGCTCCGAGCGGGAAGTTCGTCGCGAATTCCACAGGCGTGCCCGAGCCTGTGGAGAACTCTGTGCGCTCTTGTTACGCCTCGGGGCGCTGCGAGGGCTCGTCGGCCTAGGCGGGCGCCTCGTCCGCGGCGTCGGCGGCGCGGTCGAACGCGTCCGCCGGAACCTCTTCCGCCTCGGCTTCGGCGTCCGGCTCGACCTCGTCCTCCGCCACCACGGCCTCGATCACGGCCTCGGCCTGCTCGTGCTGCGCCTCGGCGTCGGCTTGCGCGGCCGCCTCCGCCTCCGCCTCGGCGGCGGCGATCGCGTCGAGCTCCTCCTGCGGCGGCAGCTCGCCGCCCTCGGGGGCGACGGCGACCCTCAGCGTCGCGGTAACGTCCGCGAACAGCTCGACCGGCACCTGGTAGCGCCCGACCCGCTTGATCGACTCCGGCAGCTCGAGCTTGCGCCGGTCGATGCGCACCTTCTGCGTCTCCCACACGCGCTCGGCGATGTCGGTCGCGGTGACGGAGCCGAAGAGCGTGCCGGTCTCGCCGGCCGGGACGTCGAAGCGGAGCTCGTCCGCCTCCAGCCGCTGCGCGATCTGCTGGGCCTGGTCGAAGCTCTGCGCCTCGTGCCGCGCCCGCTTCTGCTCGAGCTTGCGCAGCTCGGCCACCCGGGCCGGCGTGGCCGTCTCGGCCAGCTTGCGCGGCAGCAGGTAGTTGCGCGCGAACCCGGGCGCCACGTCGACGACCTCGCCGCGGAGGCCGACCTTCTCGATGTCCTGCCGGAGGATGACTTCCATCAGCCCGTGGAGTACGGGAGCAGGGCCATCTCGCGGGCCCGCTTGACCGCCTGCGCGACCTGCCGCTGGTGGCGGCGGCACGCGCCGGTGATCCGGCGGGAGCGGATCTTCCCCTTCTCCGAGACGTAGCGCCGGAGCTGGTTGACGTTCTTGTAGTCCACTTCCTCGATCTTCTCGCGGCAGAAGTAGCAGTTGCGCTTGCGGATCGGCCCGCCGGGGGCAGGACGGCCCTTGCGCTGCTGTCGCTGGTCTCGCTGCGCCATCAGAACGGGATGTCGTCGTCGGCGGCCGAGCTGCCGAAGTCGGCGCTCTCCGCCTGCGCGCCGCTCGGGACGAACTGCGGCTGGCCGCCGCCCTCGCCGTCCTGGCGCGAGCCGAGGAACTGGACGCTGTCCGCGATGATCTCGACCGCCTGGCGCTTGGTGCCGTCCTGGGCGTCCCACTCGCGCCAGTCGAGCCTGCCGTCGACCGCGACGGGACGACCCTTGGCGAGGTACTGCGCACAGCTCTCGCCCTGGTTCCCCCAGACGGTGACGTCGAAGTAGTTGGGCTTGTCGCCCCACTCGCCGGTCTGGGCGTCCTTCTGCCGCGTGTTGACGGCAAGGCGGAGCTTGCAGACGGCGGTGCCGCTCGGCGTGTGCCGGAGCTCGGGGTCCTTGGTCAGGTTCCCGACCAGGACGACGCGGTTGATGTTGGCCATTACTCGCTCTCCTCTCGGGCGCTCTCGGTCTCGCCGGAATCCTGCCGCGCGCCGGCCGCTGCCGCTACCGGCTCTTCCGTGATCGGCTCGGGCGGCCGGGTCGACCCGCCCTGGACGCGGCGCACGGCCAGGTGGCGCATGACGCCGTCGGTGATCTTGAGCACGCGCGAGATCTCCTCGAGCGTCGCGGGCTCGGCCGCGAAGGTCAGCAGGTGGTACGACCCCTCGGCCTTGTGGTCGATCTCGTAGGCGAGGCGCCGCCGGCCCCAGGGCTCGTGCTTGTCCCAGGTGCCACCGTCCTTCTCGATCGCCTCGCGCGCGCGTGTGACGACCTCCGTCTGCCGCTCCTCGGGCAGCTCGGGGTCGAGCATGAGCAGGATCTCGTAGTCGGTCACGCTCCCGATTCCTCCCTTCCTTCGGTCTTAGGCGGCCTCGCCGGCTGGCGGCGCTCGGGAGCGAACGACGCGGTGGCGAGGCAGGAAGGCGGCCAGTGTAGCATCGGCCTCGTGAAGGCCTGGATGGCGCGGTTTGCGTTCTGGCGTCGCGGTCGCCAGTCCCCGGAGCCGCCTCCGGAACCCGCCGAGGACCCGCGCGCGGAGGAGCTGCGGCGCAAGCTCGAGGAGTCGCGGACGGTCGCCGAGGAGCAGCTCGAGCAGGCGGCCGAGCCGGAGACGCCGGTCGATGAAGTGCCGGAGCCGGAGCCGCCGGCCGACCCGTCGGTGGAGGAGCGCCGGGCCGCGGTGCACGAACGGGCCCGAGCGGCCGCCGACGAGATGCGCGGCGAGTGAGGGACGCCTTCGTCCTCGTCGACGTCGTCCAGACGTTCGAGCACGAGGACGGCGAGAGGTTGTTGGAGTCGTTCCGCGGGCGCCACGACGGGTTCGTCGCGGCGCTGGAGCGGGCGCGCGCCGACGGCCTGCCGGTGATCTACGCGAACGACAACTTCAGCGTCTGGGACGGCGACGCGCCGCGGCTCGTGCAGGAGGCGCTCGCCGGGGCGGGCGGCGGCCTCCTGCGGCCGATCGCGCCGCGGGCGGGCGAGACGTTCGTGGTCAAGCCGCGGTACTCGGCCTTCGACCACACGCCGCTCGAGCTGATCCTGCGGGAGCTCGAGATCGAGCGGCTCCTGCTCGGCGGCATGTCCACCGAGGGCTGCGTCGCGCAGTCGGCGATCGGCGCGCGGGAGCTCAGCTTCAAGGTGACGGTGCTCGCGGACGCCTGCGCGACGATCGACGAGGGCGTCGAGCGAGTCGCGTTCGACTACCTCGATCGAGTCGCCGGCGTGTTCGTCGAGCGGGGCCGGCCTGTGGACGACGCGTGACGCTTACGGCACGCGTCTGACACCGCGGCTCGGCTCGGCTCCAAGGCGCGGGGCGGCTCGGCCACCGTGTCTGACACCGTTCAGGGCGCGACGAAGGCGGCGACGCCGCGCTCGATACCGAGCGCGAGCTGCTGCTGGTACGCGGCCGTGTGGAGGCGGCTCGATTCGGCCGGGTTCGTCATGAAGCCGGTCTCGATCAGCACCGCCGGCACGTCGGCCCAGTTGAAGCCCGTCAGGTCGCCGCGCCTGACGACGCCGCGGTCGGCCGCGCCCGTCGCCGCGAGCACCGCCGCCTGCAAGGCGCGGCCGGCGCGAAGGCTGCGGGCGTAGATGTCGTCCGTCCAGCCGCGGCGCCACGCCGGCACGAGCGTCGAGACCCCGTGCAGCGCGCGCGCCGTCGAGCCGTCGGCGTGGATCCGCACCATCAGCGCCGCGTGCCGCCGGTTGCAGAAGCGCGCGCGGGCGATGTTCCCGTCGCCGTCGCCGAGCCGGATCGTCGGCCCAGTCCGCGTCATCGCCACGCGGTAGCCGCGCGCAAGCAGGAGGCGCCGCGCCCGCAGAGCGATCGCTAGCGCGACCGGCGCCTCGCCGGCCGCGCCGCCGCCGTCCTTGATCTTCATCGTCCGCGAGCCCGGCCCAATCGGCTCGACCTGCCGCCCGATCGCCGGCGGCGTGCCGTGACCGGGGTCGAGGCAGACGAGCGGCGGCGGCGCGATCGCCGCGATCACGAGAGCCGCTCGGCCAGGTACTTCACGGCGAGCGGGTAGCGGTACTCGATGCTCGAGTGCGTCGCGTCGAAGAGCTCGAAGAAGTAGTCGGTCGCGCCCGCGGCCTCGAGCTCCCGGCGGAACGCCTCGGCGCCGAGGTCGAGGAAGAACTGGTCGCGCTTGCCGCAGTCGACGTAGATCGCGCGGAGCGACCGCAGCGCGTCGCCGCGCTCTCGCGCCATCCGCACGGGGTCCCAGGCGAGCCAGCGCTCCCAGATCTCCGGCCGCAGCTCGCCCGTGGCGGTGTCGTACGGCAGCTGCACCGTGCCGTCCTCGTCCGCCGAGTAGCAGGCCGCCATGCACCAGTCGTTGAGCAGGTGGTGGTCGCTCTCCTTCTCGAACGCGTGGCGCGAGCGGAAGTCCTCCCAGAACCGCTCGAACGACCCCTCGTACTGGTCGCGCAGCACACGCACCGAGCGGCGGAAGTCGGGCAGGTAGCACATTTCGAACAGCGCGTCGCCGGCGTGCGTGGCGAGCCCGCCGAACACGTCGGGCCGCAGCATCGGCGTGATCATCGCCCCGTAGCCGCCGCTCGACTTGCCGGTGATGCCGCGATGAGCCGCGTCCGGCAGCGTCCGGTAGCGCTCGTCGACCCACGGGACGAGCTCGTCGACGATGTAGGTGTGGTAGCGCCCGGTGCCCGGGGAGTCGACGAACTGGCTCCCGCCGAGGGACGTCCACCCGTCGACCCACACGAGGATCGCCGGCGGCGAGTCTCCCGACGCGAACAGGTCGTCCACGAGCTCCGGGAAGTTGCGCCGGAAGGCGAAGCGGTTGCGCCACATGTCCAGCTGGCCGGTCAGGCCCTGGATGACGTAGATCGACGGGTAGCGCCGCTCGGGCTCGTCGTCGTAGCCGGGCGGCAGGTAGACCCAGAGCGGTCGCACGTGCGGGTCGCCGAGCGCGTTGCCCTTCAGGACCTCGCTCTCGAAGGCGTGCTCGTCGAAGCGGCCGGCGAGCTCGTACGACCAGGGCTCCACGGGGCCCAGGTTACGCGGCGGCGGGCGCCGGCGTGACGGGCAGCCCCTCGCGCTGGAGCAGCTGCCGCAGCATGTCCGCGTTCACCGGCGCCTGCGCGACCTCGGTTCCCTTCTCGGCCGGCGACTCGAGCGACGGCAGGGCCGGCATCGACGAGCGGCCGTTGTTGTTGAACATCGCGTAGACCGTCTCGGCCCGTCTCGACAGCTCCGCCAGCGGGCCGGTCCACTCCTGCAGCTCGTCCTCCGAGTAGAGGTAGTCGAAGCGCTCGGCGGCGCTGCCGGTGCGCTTGTTCCAGGTCGCGGCGTTGCGACCGTGGAACCGGACGTACGCCGTCGGCGTGGTCGAGGCGACGACGGTCGGCGCGACGTTGCGCGCCTCCATTCGCGGCGCGTCCACGATCACGTAGGTCATGCGGTTGCGCTCGAGCCAGCTGAGCGTCTCGCGCCGGTGCTCGTCGTCGAGCCAGCTCGCGTGCCGGAACTCGACCAGCATCTCGTCGCCGGCGAGTTGCTCCTGCGCCCACTCGAGGTACTCGAGCGACGCCGGCTTGAGGACCACGTACGGCGGCAGCTGCATCAGGATGCCGCCGAGCTTCCCGGTCTCGCGCAGCGGCCGCAGCGCCTCGTGGAAGCGCCGGAAGACCTCGGCCCGGAACTCCCGCGACGGCCGCTCGACCCGGCCGCGGTGGTCGAGCGGCGCCTCGGCGCGCAGGTCGGTCGGGAGCTGCTCGGCCTTGACCGGGTGGCGCGTCATCACGCCGAACGCCTTCACGTGCATGACGAAGCCGTCGGGCGTCCGCTCGGCCCAGTGCTGGACCAGGTGCTCGTCCGGAAGCCGGTAGTAGGTCGAGTTCGCCTCGACCGTGTCGAAGCGGTCGGCGTAGTAGCGCAGCCGCTCCTCGGCGCCCTTGACGCCCGGTGGGTAGAAGAGCTTCGTCAACGACTCGTCGGCCCACGAGCACGTGCCGATCCGGATCGCCGCGGTCACGTCCCGATGCTACGTCGGGCGCGCCCGAGCATGCCGGCGAGACGAGCGTCCAGGCCGCGAGCGCGACCCAGACCCAGATGCGGCCGAGCTCCGCAATCTCGCAGGCGCCGATCGCACGGCCGGTGGTGAGGCTGCACGCGGCGTACATCCCGAGCGGAAAGACGCCGACCGTGGGCGTCCTCCACGAGCGGAGGACGGCCGGCACGAGAACGAGCCAGAGGGCGCACGCGAGCGCGAGTAGCAGGAAGCACGCCCAGCCGGCGCGGAGCAGGGCCAGGCGGGCGCCGACGACTGCGGTCGCCGCCACGGCCGTGAGGACGGTCGGGCGCTTCGCCGCTTCGTGCCAACGCACCCGACCGCGCAGCGCGGCCGCGGCGAACCCGAGCCAGAGCGCCGCCCCGATGCCGAAGAGGATTCCGGACAACGTCGCGTGGTGGTCGAGCGCCAGGCCGACCGAGACGATCCCGGTGCCCATCGCGGCGGCGCCGCCGGAGGGCGGGGCCGCGTCGAGGAGGGCCGCGGCGGTGTGTTCGCGACGCTCGTCCACACGAGGTCATCTTCCGTGCAGCGTTCGGCGTGCGGCGTCGGGTGATCGAACCGCCGCGCACACGCGGCGATCGGCAGCGCTCCCGAGCCCGTCTAGCGGTCGCTCAGCCGGTCGACGTCGCCCATGCTGCCCTCGCCGACCCGCCACGCGATGCGGTTGTCGGCGGCCATGTCCCAGCGGTCGCTGTGGGCGAGCTCATCGGCGCTCTCGACGGCTTCTTCCTCGGCGCGCTTGACCGCGGCGGCGTCCTTCTCTTGCCGCCGCCGGTCGAGCCACGATCGGATTCCCATGGGAGGATCTTACGCCCGCGTCCGTAGTTCCGCGCAAGCGGCTCGGTGGCGACACCGATTCCCGGCCGGCCGCCGCGGGCGAGGATCGGAGAGCGGGAGGTGATCACCGTGCCCGAGGCAGCACCAGCCGTGCGGAGGAAACCCACGACCGTCGTCTTCGCCGACCTCGTCGGCTCGACGGAGCTCGTCGCCGCGATCGGCGACGAGCGCTGGGCCGAGCTGCTGGAGCACTACTACACGGTCGTCCGGCGAGACCTCGCCGCGGCCGGCGGAGCCGAGATGGACACCGCCGGGGACGGCGTCTTCGCCGTCTTCGGCGACCCGGCCGCCGCGCTCGTCTTCGGCTGTGACGTGATGGACGACCTGCACCGGCTCGGCCTGCAGCTGCGCGTCGGGGTGCACACCGGCAGCTGCTGGTGGGTGGGCCCGAAGTGCGCCGGGCTCGACGTCAGCATCGGCGCGCGCATCGCCGCGGCCGCGGCGCCCGACGAGCTGCTCGTCTCCGAGGCCGTGCGGCGTCGCCTGGCGGGCGACGGGCGCTTCGCCTTCCACCCGCGCGGGGAGCCCGAGTTGAAGGGCGTGCCGGGACACTGGCCGCTCTACTCCGCGACCCGCGCCCTGGTCACGAGCTGAAGGAGGTTCCCATGACAGCCATCAAGGACGCCGCCGACGAGTTCCTGCGCCACAAGCGAGTCGCCGTCACCGGCGTCTCGCGCACGCCCGGAAGCCACGGTGGCAACGTCGTCTACAAGCGGCTGCGTGACCGCGGCTACGAGGTCTTCGCGGTCAACCCGAACGCCGACGAGGTCGAGGGCGACCGGGCCTACCACGACCTCGCGTCGATTCCGGGCGGCGTCGAGGCGGTCGTGATCGGCACGAGGCCGGAGATCGCGGACGAGACGATGCACGAGTGCGCCGAGCTGGGCATCGAGCACGTCTGGATGCACCGCGGGCCGGGCGCCGGCAGCGTCTCGAAGACCGCCGCCGAGTACGGACGCGAGCACGGGATCAGCGTCATCGACGGCGGCTGCCCGTGCATGTTCGGGCCGACCGCCGACGGCGGGCACAAGGCGATGCGCATCGTCTTCACGCTGACGGGCCACGTCCCGAGAGAGATCTCCACGACGAAAGGAACCCGATGACGCGCTACGAGTACAAGGTCGTCGACACCGGGAAGCACATCGAGCGCGAGCTGAACGAGCTGGGCGCGCAAGGCTGGCGCGTGGTCGGCGTCACCACGAAGAAGCAGCTGCTGATCGCCCCGCCGCAGGCGATCATCCTCATGCGCGAGGTCGAGGCGGCCGCCTTCGCGCGGACGGCCTGACGCGACGGTCGAGACGTTCGGCTTGCCGGACCTAGCCGTCCGGCAGTGATTCCGCGCCCGGACCCCGTCCACCCTGCGAGCGGGACTGGACTGCAGGGGTGCGCTTCGGCGGCCTCGCGGTCCTCTGGGGAAAGGGAGAAGGATGAGAAACAAGAAAACGTGGTGGCTCGCTGCCGCCTGCATTGCGATTCTGGTCGCCAGCTCGTCGGCGCTCGGAAGCTCGATGGTTCAGAACAAGCGCTTCCAGCGGACGTTCGTCTGCGTGAACAAGCACAACGGCCTGATCAAGGTGATCTCGCGCCGTCAGCACAACCGCTGCACGGCCGGGTGGAAGCGCTATCGCGTCTCCGACATCTTCGGCCATGGGATGCGGGGGGTCCGCGGGATTCCCGGCGCGGCCGGCCCGCAGGGGCCCGCCGGGCCCGCCGGCCCCGCCGGCGCTCGCGGCGAGCAGGGACTGACGGGCGCAGCGGGAGCAAACGGTGCCGCCGGCCCCGCCGGCGCGATCGGCCCGATGGGGCCCGCCGGCCCGATGGGCGAGACCGGCGCGATGGGTCCTGCCGGCCCCGCCGGGGCGGACGGCTCACCTGGGGCCCAGGGCCCGCAGGGACTGCCTGGCCTCGACGGCCTGCCTGGTCTCAACGGCCTGCCCGGTCTCGACGGCCAGGATGGCGCAACCGGGCCCACGGGTCCCGCCGGCCCGAAGGGAGACACGGGCGCACAGGGACCGGCCGGAGCGAAGGGCGACACCGGCGCCACCGGCGCTCAGGGTCCCCAGGGCCCGCAGGGTCCGGAGGGGCCGCAGGGCGTGCCCGGGCCGCAGGGCCCGGCGGGCGCCGATGGCCTCAACGGCTCGTCCGTGGTCACCGCGACCGACACCTCGACGGTCGTCGACGCCAACGCCGTCGTCACGGCGACCGCGACCTGCCCCGACGGGCACATCGCGATCTCGGGCGGCTTCCTCGAGTCCGGGGCGACGTCGCCGGCCGTGCTCGAGAGCCATGCGACCGCCGCGTTCGCCGGCTGGATCGCCAGGGCGAAGACGCAGGGCAACTCGCAGCAGAGCGTCAGCCTGACGGTCTACGCGTACTGCGTGCCGACCGCCTGAAGCACCACCTCCACGCGCGGGCCGGGTTCGCCCGGCCCGCGCGTCACGAGCTGATCGTGACGTGGCCCGGCTGGGCCGCGACGCGTTCGAGCCAGGCGCGGACGTTGGCGTGCGGCTCGAGGTCGAACTCGCCCTCTTCCGCCACGTGCGTGTAGCCGTAGACCGCGATGTCGGCGAGCGTCATGCCGTCGCTCACGAGCCACTCGCGGCCCTCGAGCTGGGCGTCGAGCGCGACGAGGACGCGGTTGCCGTTGCGATGCCACTCGCCGAGCCGCTCGCGCGCCTGCTCCGGCCGGCCCGAGTACACGAGCCAGAAGCGGGCGACGGCGATGCTTGGCTCGAGGTCGTACTGCTCGAAGAACATCCACTGCAGCACCTGTGCCCGCAGGTACGGGTCGTCGGGCACGAAGCGCGTGCCGTCGCCGAAGTACCAGAGGATCGCGCCCGACTCGGCGAGCGCGCGGCCGTCGTCGAGCACGAGCGTGGGGACGCGAAGCGCGGGGTTGAGACCGCCGAGCACCTCCGGCCGGTTCGAGCGGTCGACGACGTCGAGCTCTCGCCGCTCGTACGGGATTCCGAGGTGCGCGAGCAGCAGCCGAACCTTGTAGCAGTTGCCCGAGTCGGGGTTCTCGTACAGGAGCACGCGGCGAGCCTAGACGGAGGAGGCGCGTCGCCGTAACGGGTCGGGAGCCCGGGCCGCGCCCGGGCTCCCGAAGCCGGACTACGCCGGGCGCGGCCCCGGCCGCTGGCTGCGCGCAGCGAACCCGAGGGCGGTGATCGCCAGGATCGCCCCGGCCGCGATCGCCAGGGTCTGCGGGCTCGGCGACGTCCACGAAGGGCTGCTCGAAGCCGGCGTCGCCGTCGGCTGCGAGACGATCCCCGTCGTCACCTCCGGCGCGCTCGGCGCCGGCTGCTGCACGATTCCCGTCGAGATCTCCGACGGCGGCGCCGGCTCCGTGCCGGTGAGGCCGGTCGAGATCTCCGACGGGGCGGCGACATCCGCGCCGCCGAGGCCGTACGCCTGGTTGAGCGCCTCGCCGCGCAGCGTGTCGGCCCGCTGCTCGGCCTGCGAGGGGCCGGTGCCGAGGCCGTACGCCTGGTTGAGCGCCTCACCGCGGAGTGTGTCGGCCTGCTGCTCGGCCTGCGAGGGGCCGGTGCCGAGGCCGTACTCCTGGTTGAGCGCCTCACCGCGGAGTGTGTCGGCCTGCTGCTCGGCCTGCGAGGGGCCGGTGCCGAGGCCGTACGCCTGGTTGAGCGCCTCACCGCGAAGCGTGTCGGCCCGCTGCGCGGCCTGCGAGGGGCCTGCCGCGGCGGTCAGGCCAGCGCTGACCTCCGACGCCGTCACGTGCGTGACGGCTGCCTGCGTGCCGGCCGCGCCGTCCTGTGCGGTGCCGCCGACCATCGCCGACGCTCCGCCTGCGCCCGCGGCCGCCAGGCCCGCAACCACCGAGAGCACGACGAGCCGCTCGCGCATGCCGTGCGCGTCGACGTCGGCGTCGAGCAACTGCCGGAGCTCCGCCTCGTCGAACGTGAGCGTGATCTCCCCGCCGCCGGCCTGCGCGAGCAGGCGCTCGAGGTCCTCGGGCTCCCACCCGAGTGCGATCCGCTCGGTTTCCGGCCCGGAGCCGTCGGCCGCGACCCGCTCGACGTCGAGCAGGAGATCGACGGGCTCGTCGGACTGGAGCGCCTTCTCGACCTCGTCCCGCTCGATCGTGGCGACGAACGTTCCATCGCCAGCCGCATGCGAGTCGACGAGGCGGACGCTTCCGAATCTCTCGTCCATGCTGCCTCCTTCGGTTTCTGCGCCGCCGAGAGAAACGGCGCATACGACGGCAAGACGCCGTGCCGTCGCGCGATCTTCCCATCGAGGGCGCGAATTTGCAACGAATGCCGCTAACCGGAGGCGGCGAGCCGCTCGGCCCGCTCCCTGATCCCGCGCAGCATCTTCCGCTCCATCACGAGCGAGCCGGGTTCCATCGGGATCATGCCGAGCCGGTCTTTCAGCTCGGGGAGCCGGAAGCGGTTGCGGCTGATCAGGCGCGTCCTGCCGTCGTGCTCGTCGAGCACGAAACTCCAGACCCAGTTGCCGTCGGCCGAGCGCAGGGCGAGGACGTGCTCCGGCTCGACGCGCTCGACGCGCATCACGTTCGTGCCGTAGCCGAGCTCGTCGCCGACCTGCGGGTGCTGGAACTCCGGTAGCACCTCGTCGGCGCTGTGCATGTTCAGGCCGAGCAGGTTCTCGATCCAGTCGTAGGTGTAGGCGCCGCCGCGCGGGGCCGGCCCCATCTGCGCGAGCCACGGCCAGACCGCGGACGCGGGCGCGTCGATCGTGATCGCCCGCGTCGCGACTCCGTCCGCCTGCTCCAGCAGCTCGTCGCCGGGAAGCCGCGCGTCGGCCTCGGCATCGGTGGCGCCCCAGGTGAGGATCGGCCTGCGCAGCAGCGCGCGGTACACGATCGTCAGGCCGGCGAGCAGCGCGACGGCGGCGGCGGCACGTCTCATCGCGTCACGGTAACCGTCGTGCGAGGCGACTGAAACCACGGCGGGCGCTGGATCCTCGTGTGCGTGATCACCCCAAACGGGCTAAGCCCTGCACCTGCGCCGGATCTAGGTTGTTGGGGTTGTGGATTCGCGCTACCACGGCACCGGGTCATTCAACTGAGGGAGGTACCCCCGTGAGGAACGCTCGCCGCTCGGCGGTCGTCGCCTTCGTCGGGCTTGCTCTTGTCGCATTGATCGCGGCAGGTGCGTCTGCCCGAACGACGTCCGCCAAGGCTGGAATCCAGGCGTGCGCGCTGTTGCCGGACACCAAGTCCTCGACGCGCTACACGCTGTTCGACGCCCCGTACCTGAAGGCCGCGTTCAAGAAGGCGAACGTGCCCGCCCAGGTCCTGAACGCGCTCGGCGACGCCCAGAAGCAGAAGTCGCAGGCGCAGCAGTGCCTGGCCAAGGGCGCGAAGGTGATCCTGCTCGACCAGCTGAACGCGGCGTCGGGCAAGTCGATCACGAACCTCGCCATCAGCCAGGGCGCGAAGGTGATCGACTACGACCGCCTCGTCGTCGGCAGCAAGGCCGCCTACTACGTCTCGTTCGACAACGTTCGGGTCGGGAGGCTGATGGGCACCGGCCTCGTCGCCGCGCTGAAGGCGAAGGGCAAGTACGGCTCGCACCCGGTCGTCGGGCGGCTGAACGGCGGCATCACCGACAACAACGCGAAGCTGTTCCGGAGCGGCTACAACTCGATCCTGAACAAGCTCTACGCGAACGGGACGTTCAAGAAGGCCCAGGGCGACGACCAGTGGTCCGACTGGGATCCGATCAAGGGTCGCCAGATCTTCGACCAGATGCTCGCCCGCAACGGGAACAAGATCGACGCGATGATCGCGGCGAACGACGGTCTCGCCGGCGCGATCATCGCCTCGCTGAAGGCCCACGGCCTGCAGCCGATCCCCGTCACCGGCCAGGACGCGACGCCGACCGGCGTCCAGTTCATCCTCGCCGGCTGGCAGAGCGGCACGGTCTACAAGTCGGTCAAGCGGGAGGCTGCGGCCGCCGCCGCCGCCGCGATCGCGATCATCAAGCACAAGAAGGTCCCCGGTGTGAACGGGAAGATCAGCGGGACGAAGTCGATCCTGCTGACGCCGGTGTGGGTCACCAAGAAGAACTACAAGCTCCTCTTCACGGACGGCTTCCTGAAGAAGAGCCAGGTCTGCGTCGGCCAGTACGCGAAGTACTGCAAGTAGGAACACCGACGGCCGGGGCGCCCGTTTGCGGGTTGCCCCGGCCGTGATACAACAGCGGCCGCATGGCCGCCACGACCGCGAGCAGGACCGCGACGCTGGAGCTGCGAGGCCTCTACAAGAGCTTCGGCTCGGTGGAGGCGCTGCGGGGGGTCGACTTCGAGGTCCACGACGGCGAGGTGATGGCGCTCGTCGGCGACAACGGCGCCGGGAAGTCCACCCTGATCAAGTGTGTCGCCGGGATCTACTCGATCGACGCGGGCGACGTCTTCTTCGACGGCAAGAAGGTCTCGATCCACGGCCCGAAGGACGCCGCCAAGCTCGGGATCGAGGTCGTCTACCAGGACCTCGCGCTCTGCGACAACCTCGACGTCGTGCAGAACATGTTCCTCGGCCGTGAGGAGCGGGACGCGTTCTTCCGCCTGCGCGAGGCGCCGATGGAGCAGCGAACGACGGAGACGCTCGCGTCGCTGTCCGTGACCACGATTCGCTCGGTGCGGCAGCCGGTGGCGACCCTCTCCGGCGGCCAGCGGCAGTCGGTCGCGGTCGCGCGCGCGGTGATGTGGAACAACCGCGTCGTCTTCCTCGACGAGCCGACCGCGGCGCTGGGCGTCGCCCAGACCCGGCAGGTGCTCGACCTGGTCAAGCGCCTCGGCGAGCAGGGCCTCGCCGTCGTGATCGTCTCCCACAACCTCAACGACGTGTTCGAGGTCGCCGATCGCATCACCGTGCTCCGGCTCGGCCGCAACGTCGGCGTCTACGAGCGCCGGCAGACCAACCAGCAGGAGATCGTCCAGGCGATCACCTCGGGGATGCCGGCCGCAGAGGCTTCCGCGTGAGCTCCGCCGCGCCGGCGGAAGTCCAGGCAGCCGCGGTCGACGACGGCAGCCTCGTCGCGATCGCCCGCGGACGCTGGGAGGCGCTGAAGGGCGGCGACGTCGGCTTCCTTCCGGTGCTGATCGGGATCGTCGCGATCACCGTCTTCTTCACCGCGAAGACGAGCATCTTCTTCACCGCCGTCAACTTCTCGAACCTGATCGGGCAGATGGCGGGCACGACGGTGATCGCGATCGGCGTCGTCTTCGTCCTCCTGATCGGCGAGATCGACCTGTCGATCGGCTACGTCAGCGGGATCGCCAGCGTCGCGGTCGCCGAGTTCCAGCTCGCGGGCTCGAGCCACGACTTCCCCGGGCTCGTCGCGATCGCCCTCGCGCTCGCGATCGGCGCCTCGATCGGGCTCGTCCAGGGCTCGATCATCGCGTTCCTCGGCGTGCCGTCGTTCGTCGTCACCCTCGCCGGACTGCTCATCTGCCAGGGGATGATCATCAACCTGCTCGGCACGCAGGGCGTGATCGGGATCCAGGACAAGCAGGTGAACGACGTCGCCAACTACGTCCTGACCAAGAACACCGGCTGGCTGGTGGCGGCGGTGTTCACCGCCGGGCTCGCGCTCGCGACCTTCGGCGCCTACTTCAGCCGTCGCCGAGCGGGGCTGCCGACCGGGAACGTCATGCTCGCGGTGCTGCGGGTCGTCTTCTACGGCGGGCTCGCGTTCGCCGCCGTCGCCGTGTGCAACCACTACCGCGGCGTGCCGCTCGTCGGGCTGATCCTCCTCTTCATCGTCGTCCTCTTCTCCTACCTCGCGGGCCGAACGACCTTCGGCCGCCACGTCTACGCCGTCGGCGGCAGTGCCGAGGCCGCGCGGCGCGCGGGCATCAACGTGAAGCTGATCCGGATCCTCTGCTTCGTCATCTCCGGCTCGTGCGCGGCGATGGGCGGGGTGATCTTCGCGTCGCGGCTGAACTCGGTCGACCTGACCTTCGGCGGCGGGACGATCCTGCTCGACGCGATCTCCGCGGCCGTGATCGGCGGCGTCAGCCTCTTCGGCGGCCGCGGCAAGGTCGTCGGCGCCCTGTTCGGCGGCCTGATCATCGGGATGATCAGCAACGGCACCGACCTCGTCGGCTCTGCCGACTGGGTCAAGTACGTCACGACGGGCCTGATCCTGCTCGCGGCCGTGACGCTCGACACCGTCGCCCGCCGCCGCCAGGCCGCCGCCGGCCGCTAGCCGAGAGCCGGCTCCGCGCGAGTCACGCGACGGCTGGACGCGAGAGACGCTTCCGCAGCGTCTGAAGCGCCTCGGCCTCGATCTGGCGGGCGCGCTCCGCGGTCACGCCCAGGCCCGCGCCGATCTCGTTCAGCGACCGCTGGGGCTGGCCGAGGCCGTAATGCGCCCGGACGATGCCGCGCGCCCGCTCGTCGAGCTCGTCGGCGAGGTCGCGCACCTCCGCGAGCTCGAGCCGGTCGAGCACCTGCTCGTAGTCGCGCTCACCCGCGGGGTCGGCGATCGCGTCGCCGACCGTGGCGTCCGCCTCCCCGGCGCGCAGCGGCTCCTCGAGCCCGCGCGGCGCCCACTCCGTCGCCTTGAGGCTTTCGATCTGCGCCCGCGTCAGCCCGGTCGCACGGCTGAGCTCGCCGTCGCTCGGCTCGGTGCCGTGCGTGCGGACGTGCTCGCCGCGCGCCGCCCGGACGCGCGCGAGCGCTCGAACCGCCCGGTCGGAAAGCGCCACGGGCCGTGTTAGCTCGGCGACGAGCTCCTGCATCGCCTTGCGCACCCAGAACGAGGCGTATGACCAGAACGGCGTGTCGAGCCGCGAGTCGTAGCGGCGCGCGGCGAACAACAGGCCGGCGACGCCTTCCTGGACGAGCTCCTGCCGCTCGACGCCGAACGCCGACGGGAACCGTCTGGCGATCGCGCCGATGGCCGGAAGGAACGCCTCGACGAGCCTGCGCGAAGCGTCCGGGTCGCCTGCCTCGGCGCCGATCACGAGGTCGCGCTCCTGGCGCCGGCTCAACCGAGCGTCCAAGTTCCGCATCGAGCCGGCGACGGGGCGCGCCGTGACCGATGATCGGTTCCCTGCCACACCTTCCCCAGGGTTGCTGGCGGCTAGATTCTCGCACGCGCTGCAGGGGCCGCGGGATCTTCCTCTTGGGTTCGCGCCACGGCGGCTTATTGCCGGTCGTAGCCAGGGACCGCTACCGGGAGGCCGCCATGAGCACCACCGTCGGGACCGCCACCGAGATCGAGCCGTTCGAGGTCGAGATTCCGGACGGGACGTTCGAGGACCTCTGCCGCCGCATCGAGGCGACGCGGTGGCCGAGCAAGGAGCTCGTCGACGACCGCTCGCAGGGCGTCCAGCTCGCGGCGCTGAAGGCGCTCGCGGACTACTGGACGAGTCGGTACGACTTCGGGCGGATCGAGCAGCGGCTGAACGCGCTGCCGCAGTTCACGACCGAGATCGACGGCGTGGTCGTGCATTTCATCCACGTGCGCTCGCAGCACGAGGAGGCGCTGCCACTGATCATGACCCACGGCTGGCC
>DATIER010000020.1:0-12104 GCA_035455605.1 Gaiellaceae bacterium | reverse complement strand
CAGCTCCGCGCGCGCGGCCCGGT
Organism: Gaiellaceae bacterium; assembly: GCA_035455605.1. Lineage (GTDB taxonomy): Bacteria > Actinomycetota > Thermoleophilia > Gaiellales > Gaiellaceae > AC-32. The sequence goes on along the minus strand of DATIER010000020.1, from coordinate 12,081 downwards.
CGAGCGCGTTCACGGCCGCTCCGTCCACGAGCACCTCGCCCGCGTCCGGCAGGTCGAGCCCGGCGAGCAGGTGCAGGAGCGTCGTCTTGCCGGAGCCGGACGGGCCGGTGACGGCGGTAAGGCGGCCGGCCGGGAACACGGCGTCGAGGCCGGCGAAGACCCGGGCCGCGTTGGCGCCGTGGCCGTGGGTCTTGACGATCCCGCGTAGGACTCCGACGGGGGCGCCTGGCCCGGCCGCCGCGAGCGGCAGCTCCGGCTCCTCCGGGACCGCCCCGTCGCTTCCGGCCGCGCTGACGACGATGCGCCCGTCTTCGAGCGACGCCGAGGCGCGCGTGCCGATGCCCGCGCCGTCGAGGAACTCCTGCGGCAGCCGCAGCCAGCCGCCGCGCCCGACCACGATCGCGTCCTCGCCGCCGACGGACTCCTCGCTGACGCGGCCATCGCGGATGTGCACGAAGCGGTCGGCGACCGAGGTGGAGGCGGGATCGTGGCTGACGACCACGACCGTGCAGCCCTCGGCGGCCGCGAGCTCGGCGATCGCGTCGTAGACCAGGCGCGCGCCCGCCTCGTCGAGCTCGCCGGTCGGCTCGTCCGCGAGCAGGAGCCGCGGCCGGTGCGCGAGCGCGGCGCAGAGCGCGACCCGCTGCTGCTCGCCGCCCGAGAGCCCGCCCGGCCGGGAGCGGAGCTTCGACTCGAGGCCGACGCGCGCCAGCAGCTCCTCCGCGCGCGGCCGCCAGTCGGCCCCGTCGGCGCGCAGGCGCAGGCCGACCAGCTCGACCGCCGTCAGCTCCGGCGCGAGCGCGCGGTCGTAGTGCTGGTCGAGGTAGCCGACGACGTCGGTGCGGTAGCCGGCCCGCTCGCCGCGGCCCAGCGCGCGCAGGTTGCGGCCGAAGACGCGGATCGTCCCCGCCGACGGCAGGTCGAGCCCGGCGAGGATGCGCAGGAACGACGTCTTCCCCGCGCCGCTCGGGCCGAGCACGGTCAGGAGCTCGCCCTCGGCGACGTCGAGCGTCAGCCCCTGCAGCGCGGCCGCGTCTCCCTCGGGCGTCGAATGGACGCGGAAGAGGTCGCGCGCCTCGACGGCCAGGGGACTCACGCGGCCTCTCCGTAGCGGGCCGGCACACGGTGCCGGAAGGCCCGGTGGGTCGCGAGCGCGACGAGCGCCGCGGCGACGACGGCGGCGACCCCGGCGGCCGCGAGGATCAGCGGCCAGTCGGGCGCGAGCTCGAGCGGCGGCTCGGGCACGGTCGCGTTCGCCGTCAGCTCGACGAACCGGACGACGAGCAGCGAGAGCACGAGGCCGGTGACCGCGCCGCCGAGCGCCCCGGCCAGGCCGGCGAGCGACGCCCGCAGCCGCAGCTGACGGCGCAGACTGGCCGGCGCGACCCCCTGGGCCTCGAGGTCGAAGAGCTCCGCCGCCTCGTCCCGTCGCTCCGAGACCGCGCCGAGCACGAGCGCGAGCAGGGCCAGCACGACCGCCGTGATCGCCGCCGCCTCCAGCATCGCGAGCGCGCCGCGGGCGATCGGCTGCCGCTGCAGCGACGCCTCCCGCTGCGCCTGCGACGAGACGGTCAGCGCCGTGAACGGCGGCTTGCGCAGCCTCGCCTCGACGGCGGCGCGGCGCGAGCGCGGCGTGTCGAGCCACAGCTCGGTCGGGAAGCCGAAGCCGGGGCTCGAGACGTTCAGCGCGGCGGCAAGCGCCGGCTGGTCGACGACGAGGAAGTCGGAGCTCTGGCTCGCCTCCACGCCCGGGAAGCGGCGCGCGACCGCGGCGACGCGGAAGACCAGCGGCTCGCCCGCGACGACGACGCCGATCGTGCGGTCGGGCCCGGCGAGCTCCGCCATCAGCGGCGAGACGATCGCCGGGATCTGCAGGCCGTCCGTCGGCTGGCGCGGCCGGACGTACGTGTCGACCTCGTTCGTGAGCGTCAGCCCGAAGCGCAGGCCGCCGCGGCGGGTGAGCCGGCCGACGCCGGTCGTGCCGACCCAGTCGCCGTAGTCCGTCAGCGCCTGCCCGTCCGCGCGCGGCGGCCCGAGCACGACCGTCCCGACGGCGGGACCGCCCGAGTTCGCCCCGCGCTCGATCAGCTTCGGCGGCGGGTCGAACCGGAACGCGACCAGCTTGCCACCACGTGCCTCGGACGGGATCCGCGCGACGAGCACGCGCGGCCGCGGGCCCTCGTTGCGAGCGAGCCGGATCGGGACGAACGAGCCGTCACGGGCGGCCACGTAGGCGACGAGGCCGACGAGCGTGCCGCGGACGGTAAGCGGCACCGACAGCCGCTGCGCACCCCGCGGCAACCTCGGCCCGCGCAGCGCCACACTCCGCCCCGGGTCGACCCTGCGCGCCAGCTCCGAGGGGCCTGCCGAGGCGAAGTCGGAGCGCCAGCCGTCGATCTGCGGGAGCGACGAGCGCGGCAGGCCGAGCACGGTGATCCCGGTCACCTGCGCGCCCGCGATGTTCCCGGCGAGGCGCGTCACCCGGCTCACGCGCACGCCGGCGAGCGAGCGCTCGACCTCGGGCGTGACGATCGCGCGCACCGGCACGAGCTGGGAGAGGTCCTCGCTCAGCACCTCGTCGGCGGGCACGGCGAAGGCCGCCTGCTCGCGCTGTCCCGTCTCGAGCGTCGAGCGGTAGGTCGAGGCGAAGAGGGCGAAGCCGACCGACACGACCACGAACGCGACGGCGACCGAGGCGTAGCCGGGGCGGCGCGCGAGCCCGAGCGCGGCGAGGCGGAGCGTGAGGGCGTCCTTCGGCACGAGCCGCTCGATCCCGCGCAGCGCGAGCGGGAGCAGCCGCGCGACCGCGACGGCCGCGACGAGGCCGACGAGCGCCGGCAGGAGCAGGAGCACGAGCCCGGTGTCGTTCGAGGCGAGCAGCTCCGAGGCGTTCGCGGAGCCGCGCGCCAGCGCGATCACGACCGCGAGCGCGGCTCCCAGGGCCGCCACGTCGAGCGGCGAGATCGAGCGGCCGCCGACCTGCACCGGCGCGATCGTCAGTGCGAGCACGACGACGAGCGCCGCCGCCAGGCCGACGACGACCGCGATCGTCAGGCCGCGGCCGGTGAGCACGGAGTGCCGGAGGAGCGCGCCGACCGGCTCGCCGCTGCGGTTGGCGACCGCCGCCGCGGCCGCCGAGCCGGCGACCCAGCCGAGCACCGTTCCGGCGAGCGCGGCCGCGAGCGACTCGACGAGGATCACCACGCCGCCCTGCCAGCGCGGAACGCCGAGCGCCCGCAGGCGCGCCTGCATCGCGTCGACGTCCCGCCGCTGCCGCGCGCCGACGAGCACCGCGAACGCGAGCAGCAGCGCCACGGCCGCGCCGCCGAGCAGCAGCAGCCGCCGCCCCGCGACGTGCGCGGCGTCCGCCGCCGCGCGCAGCTCGTCCGTCGGCGCGGTCAGCTCGAAGCCGAACGTCCCGGTCTGGAACGCCGTCCGCGCCTGGTCGATCCGCGTCGCGAGCGCGTTCGCCGACCACGAGCGGATCGTCCCGCGTCGCAGCGGCACCACCCAGCCGTAGCTGCGGTACGAATCGTGCAGGCGCGGCGAGCCGTCGAGCGCGGCGACCCCGTTCGCCAGCACAAGCGGCGGCGGCGCCGGCCGGTGGTAGCGCGCGATGTGCTGGACGAAGGTCGACTGATTCAGGCCCTCTGCCGGCACCGCGTCGCCGAAGAGCGCCGCCGTCCTCAGGTCGCCCGTGCCGACCGGGACGAGCCGCAGGCCGGGCACGTCCGGCAGCCGCCCGCCGCTGCGGATGACGAGCACCTCGCAGCGATCCGGGCGGCAGACACGGGGCACGCGCCCGGAGCGGAGCCGGATCCACCTGCCGAGGTCGTCCACGGCGCCGAGGCCGACGAGCGTGCCCGAGCCGCCGAGCTGGCTCTCGCTGTAGAGCGCCGTGCCGGTGGCGCGCGCGGGGACGGCGCGGTGCAGCTCGCGGCGCACCGTCCGGTCGAGCGTGCGGTAGGGCGCGGCCTGCCCGCCGACGCTGAACCAGTTCACGCGGACGGCGCGCACCTTGGCCGGGATCTGCGCCACCTGCCGTCCCACCTCGCGATCCTCGGCCGCCGTCGTCCCGGCGAGGACCGCCGCGAGCATCGCCGTCGCGGCCGCGAGCCCGAGCACGACGAGCAGCAGCGAGCCTCGGCGTCGGCGCACGCGCGAGCCGGCGAGCCAGAACGGGAAGGTGACCCGGCGGAGAGCCCTCATCTGCACACGGTGCCAGTTGGCTCCGCCGCCGCACCAGTCCGAGTTCCTTGGCGTATCGTTAAGCAGAGCTGATGCTCGACGTCCGCCGGCTCCGCACGCTCCGCGAGGTCGCCCTGCACGGAACGATCCGCGCGGCGGCGGAGTCGCTCTCGTTCACGCCGTCGGCGGTGTCGCAGCAGCTGACCGCGCTCGAGCGGGAAGTCGGCTACGACCTGCTGGAGCGCCGCGGGCGCAGCGTCCACCTGACGGCGGCCGGGCGCGTGCTCGTGGAGCGCTCGGAGCCGATCCTGGCCCAGCTCGCAGACGCGGAGGCGGAGGCCAAGGCAGTCGCCGGCGGGGGCGAGCCGCCGATCCGGATCGCCTCGTTCGCGAGCGCCGCCGCCACGATCGTCGCCGAGGCGGCCGCGGCCGGGCGGCTCGACGCGCACATCCTCGAGTGCGACCCGCGGGTCGGGCTGGCGCGGCTGAAGGCGGGCGAGGTCGACGTGGCGGTCCTGTGGGAGTACGACTACGTCCCGCTCCGCGTGCCCGAGACGATCGAGCTCGTGCCGCTCCTGGACGACCCGATCGAGGTCGTCCTCCCGCGCTCGCACCCCGCCGCCCGGCGAGCCGACGTCGAGCTGGCCGACCTGGCCGACGAGCCGTGGATCAACTCGACGACCGCGTCCTCCTGCCATCCGTTCCTGCTGCGCGCGTGCGTCGCGGCCGGCTTCGAGCCCCGGATCGCCGCCGAGACGATCGACCATCGCGCGCTCCACCACCTCGTCGCCTCGGGCGTGGGGCTCGCGGTCGTCCCGGTGCTCTCGCAGCTCGACCTGCCCGCGTCGCTCGCGGCGAAGCCGATCCGCACCTCGCCGCCGAAGCGGCGCATCCACGCCGCCTTCCGGCGCGCCGCGGCCGGGGATGCCCGCGTCCAGCTCGCGCTCGAGCGGCTGCAGGAGGCTTCAGCCGACCGCAGACCGGTCCTGACCCTGGTTCCGCCGGCCGCCGAAATGGGCCGAGCGGCCCATTGACGCCGCTTGCCGGCAGGCAGAGGCTTCCGCCGTGAGCCAGACGCAGATCTTCCTCTGGTGCATCGCCCTGATCGTGCTAGAGCTGAACCACCTGAAGTGGATCTGGTGGACCTACTGGGAGTGCGCGAAGTGCGGCCGCAAGCACAAGGACTGCGGCTGCAGCTCCAAGTGGGTCATGTACCTCTAGTCGTAGTCTCCTTCTGCAGCAGCAGGGCGAGGGTCGGACAGGCGGCTACGGCCCGCTCGGCATGCCCGCGCAGCTCCGGCGTCAGCGGGCGCGGGTCGACGATCGGGTAGCCCCACTCGTCCAGGCGGATGCGCTCGGGCAGGAGCTCGGCGCAGAGCCCGCTGCCGTCACAGGCGATCGGGTTGACGCGGACGACGGTGCTCACCGGCTCCGCCCCGTCGGGATGAACTCGCCGCGCCTGCCGCTGCAGCGGCCCTGCAGGTGCAGCTCGACCTCGCCCGCGAACACCTCGAGCGAGCTCTCGACGAAGCGAGCTGCGCCGTCCGGGTGGCGGCACGCGCCGCGCCCGCGGACCTGCTCCAGCCAGCGGAGCGCGTCACGCCGGCTGTCGCCGTGCCCCGACGCGAGCGTCTCGAGCGCGCCGGCGAGCGCGGCGAGCCCGTGGACGCACGGGCCGCACTGGCCCGCGCTCTCCTCGGCCAGGTAGCGGGCGACGCGGGCGGACTGGTCGAGGCCGCAGGCGGCGGCCGGCAGCACGACCACGGCACCCGCGCCGAGCGCGGCACCGGCCCGCGCAAGGTCGGCGTCGAGTACCGACAGGCCCTGGGCGGCCGCGGGGTCGACCCAGCTCCCGAAGAAGCCGCCGATCAGGAACGCGCCGGCCGAGCCGCGGACGCCCCCGGCCTGCTCGACGAGCGCACGGATCGGAGTCCCGAAGGCGGCCTCGTAGACGCCCGGCCTCGCCACCGCGCCGAAGACGGTGAACAACGCCGAGCCCGGCTCCTGCCGCGTGCCGAGGGCGCGGAACCAGTCCGGGCCGTGGCGCGCGATCAACGCGACGTGCGCGAGCGTCTCGACGTTCTGCACGAGCGTCGGCGCCCCGCGCAGGCCGCGCTCGAACGGGCGCGGCGGCGTGAACGTCGGCTTCGGGTCGCGGCCTACGAGCGCGCTCAGCAGCGCCGTCTCCTCGCCGGTCACGAAGCCGGTCGGCACCACGGCCAGGCGCCAGCTCAGCCCGCGGTCGCGCCGCTCGTCGAGGGCGGCGGAGACGACGCCGATCTCCTCCCCGGCCGAGCGGTCGAGGGCGACGACCACCTCCCGCGCGCCGACCGCGGCGGCGGCGAGCGCGGCCCCGTCGAGCACGAGGTGGGGCGCGCGGCGCAGCAGCAGCTTGTCCTTGAAGCTGACCGGCTCTCCCTCCGCACCGTTGGCCACCACGACGGGACGCCGCCGTGCGCCTGCGACCGCGGCCAGCTTCCGGCCGGCCGGGAAGCCGCCGCCGCCGCGCCCGCGCAGCCCGCCGGCGGTCACGAGCTCGATCAGGCCGCGCGGAGACGGCAGCGGCCCGTGCGTCGCCGCGTGCGCGCCGAGGCCGAGCGGCAACCCGTCCCGGCGCACGCCGGCGAACAGGCGCGGCAGGCCTGCCTCGGGAGCGACGGCCGCGCTCGCCGAGCTCACGTCACCCGCAGCGACCCGCTCAGGGTCCGGTTCGACGGATCGAGTCGCAGGAGCAGCGTCAGGTCGAGCGCGTCGCCGCGGGCGTCCTGGACGGATGCGACCAGGCGCGAGCCGTCGAGCGACACGATCTGCCCGGAGTAGTCGCCCGGCGCCGCCCGCGGGCCGTACGTCACCCGGCTGCCGGTCATCTGCACGCCGCCGCCGTCGAGCGGGACGCCGCGCAGCACGACGTCGAGCAGGCCTTTCGAGCCGCCGTCGGCCTGCGCGCGCATGGCGACCGTGACCAGGCCGTCGGAGCCCGGCGCGGAGGTGGAGAACGTGCCGGCGACGGGAGCCCGGAACGGCGCGGCTGGCAGCGTGACGGCGCCGGTCGCCGCGCGTGCGGTCGCTCCGGAAGCCGGCGCGCGGGCCGCGAGCAGCCGCACGGGCGTCCCGGCACGGCGCGCCCAGCCCGAGGCGAGCGGGCCGCCGACGGCCCAGACGGCGATCGCGACCGGCAGCGCCAGGGCGGCGACGCCTCCCGCGAGGCGCACTGCACCCGGGCCCTCGCGCGCCTCGACCACGCGCCAGAGGACGGCGAGCACGACGGCCGCCGCCGACCCCAGCGCGACCAGGCCGAACCAGCCGGCCCTGGCGTCGCTGCCGGTCCCGAACGCGTGCACGAGCGCGACCGGCCACGACGCGTAGGCGAGCCAGTGCACGAGCTTCCACGTCCGCAGCCCGAGCCGCGCCCGGGAGAGGCTCGTCAGGATCAGCGCGAGCAGCAGGTCGAGGGCGACCGCGCCGAGGCCGAGCCAGACGGGCCGGTAGGACGACGCGAACGGCAGGACGGCGTCGCGGAGCCCGATCGGCGCGTAGCCGTCGAGCACCGTCGTCACGACGTGGACGACCACGAAGGCGAGCGCCAGCAGCGTCAGGTTCCGGTGCAGTCCCGCGACCACGAACCGCGGCCAGCGCGGCGCCGTCCAGCGCGTCGAGGCGAGGACGCCGAGCAGGACGCCGCCGGTGAGCAGGAGCAGCGCGACGACGCCGGTTCCGCGCGTCGCGTACCAGTAGGCACTGGGGCCGCTCGTCGCGAGGATCACGCCGCGTCCTCCGGCCAGCGGCCGGTCAGCACGACCTCGCCCGACCCGCGCACCAGCCTCGCCGCGGCCCCGCGCGCCTCGAGCCACGCCGGCGCGTCCTCGCCGAGCACGATCGCGGCGGTGCTCGCGACGTTCGCCTCCACGCAGGAGCGGCCGGCGACGGTGACCGTCCGCCACGGCGTCTCGGCCGGACGGCCGGTTCGCGGGTCGACGATGTGGTGGAGCTCGACGGCGCCGGCCTGCCAGCGCCGGACGGTCGTGCCGGAGGTCGCGAGCCCGCCAGCGCGGATCGCGACCGCCGGGCCGGGCTCGTCGGGCGAAGCGGCGTGGTCGTCGGCGACGCGGATCGGCCAGCCGCCGGCCGGCGCCGGGCCGGCGACGGAGACGTCGCCGCCGAGGCTCACGAGCACGCCGCAGCCGGCGGCGCGTCGCGCGGCGGCGGCGCTGCGGTCGGAGGCGAGCGCCTTGGCCGTCGCGCCCAGGTCGAGCTCGACGTCGGGGTCGAGCCGGATCGTGCGGGAGCGCCGGTCGACGTGGACGCCGCCGGAGCCGGGCACGTCGGCGTAGCGGGCGCGGAAGGAGGCGCCGTCGCGCAGGGTGATCGTCGCGAAGCGGCGGTCGTAGCCGGCGAGCCGTAGCGTGCGGCCGACGGTCGGGTCGACGAGCCCGCCGGTCGACGCGGCCGCCGCGAGCGCGACCTCGACCGCCTCGAGCAGCAGCGGGCCGACCTCGACCGGCCCGGTCCCGGCCGCGGCGTTCAGGCGAACGAGCTCCGAGTCGTCGCGGAAGCGGCTGCACGCCAGGTCGACGCCGGCCAGCTCCCGCTCGAGCGCCTGCTGCGCGGCCGCGAGCGCGTCCGCGTCGGACACGCACACCGAGGCCGTCGTCCCGAGCGCCGGAAACGACGTGGACGCGAGCTCGGCGATCACGTGGCGCCGGTGGTGACGACGGGCGGCGCCGACGTCGTGACCGGAGCCGGAGCAGGCGCCACGGGTGCCGGAGGCGGAGGCGGGGCCGGCGTGGGCGTCTCCGTCTCCGTCGTCTGAACGGGCGCCGCCGGCGCGGGTCGCACGGTCGTCTTCGCCGGGCGGCGCCTCGGCACGGCCGCTGCGGCCGCCGGCGCCTTGTGGCCCGGGTTCGCATGCGCGGCGAGGCCGGCGAACCCACCCGCGAGCACCGTCGCGCCGAAGATCGAGTACCGCGTCGCGCGCCGCAGCCGCGCCAGGCCGAGGTCTCTGGTCCGCGCGCGCGGGTCGGGACGGAACTCCTGCATCCGGCCAGGGTGGCGGGCCGAGATGAGACGTCGATGAGCCGGCGCTGAAGAGCGCCTAAGAATCGCGCCGCACGGCGATCCACACGTCGGCGCCGCCCGAGGCCCGGTTGCGTGCGCCGACCTCGCCGCCGTGAGCGCGGGCGATCAGCTCCACGATCGAGAGGCCGAGGCCGCTGCCGCGGCCGGTGCGCGCCTCCGGCGAGCGGGTGAAGCGGTCGAACGCCGACGAGAGGAACCCGGGCGGGAACCCGGGGCCTTCGTCTTCCACGTGCAGCTCAACCTGGTCGTCGCGCGCGCGGGCCGACAGCAGGACGCGCCCGCCGCCGTGGGCGAGCGCGTTGTCGACGAGGTTGCCCAGCGCCTGCTCGAGCCGCACCGGGTCGGCGTCGAGCAGGAGGCCGTTCGGCGGCAGCACCGCCACCGAGCGCCCGTGCTCACCGGCGACGCCGGCGAAGCGCTCGGCGACGGTGTCGAGCACCTCGGCGGCCGGGACGCGCTCGCGCCTGGTCGGGAGCCCGCCGGCATCCGAGCGCGCGATCAGCAGCAGATCCTCCGCGAGGCGCGTCAGGCGGTCGGTCTCCTCGGACGCCGAGCGCAGCGCCTGCTCCAGCTCCTCGCGGGAACGGCGGCGGCGGAGCGCGACCTCGAGCTCGGCCTTCAGCAGGGCGAGCGGCGTCCGCAGCTCGTGGCTGGCGTCCGCCACGAACCGCCGCTCGTGCGCGAACGCGGCCTCGAGCCGCGCGAGCATCTCGTTCAACGTCTCGGCCAGGCGGGAGATCTCGTCGCGCGCCTGGGGCTCGGGCAGGCGCGCGCCGGGCGTCGAGGCCGAGATCGCCTCCGCGCGGGCGCGCATCGCCTCGACCGGGCGCAGCGCCGCCGCGGCGAGGCCGTACCCGGCGACGGCCGCGAGCAGGAGCGCGAGCGGCCCGGCGACGAGCAGCTCGCCGAGCAGGTGGTCGAGCGTCTCGTCCCGCGCGGCGAACGACCTCGCGACCACGAGCGCGGCCGGCTGCCCGCGCACCGTCGTCGGCTCGGCCAGCACGCGCCAGCGCTCCTTCAGGCCCGGCAGGTGCTGCGAGCGCAGAATGCGTTGGCCCGCGACCACGCGCCGCACCGTCTCGACCGGCAGCAAGAGCGGCAGGCCCGGCGGGTCGGACGAGAGGACGCGTCCGTCCGGGCGGAGCACCTGCGCGATGCCGCCGCCAGCCGCCGCGTCCAGGTCGAGCCGTCCACGGTCGAGGTGGGCGACGTCGACCGTTTGGCCCCGCAGGCTCTGGTCGATCGACGCGAGCAGCGTGCTCCCGACGCGCACGTAGACGAAGAAGCTCATCGCCGCGAGCACGACCGCCATCACGAGCGTGAAGGCGAGCGTCAGGCGGACGCGGATCGGCAGCCGGCTCACCTGCTCACCCGCCGTCCTCGCGCAGCCGGTAGCCGACGTGCCGCACCGTCTCGAGCGCGTGCCGGCCGAACGGCCGGTCGATCTTCTGCCGCAGGTAGAGGACGTAGACGTCGACGAGGTTCGAGCGGCTCTCGTACGCCAGGTCCCAGGCGCTCTCGAGCAGCTGGAGGCGCGAGAGCGCCTGGCCCGGCCGGCGCATGAACACCTCCAGCAGCGCGAACTCCTTCGACGACAGCTCGAGCTCCGTCTCGCCGCGCCACGCCCGGTGCGCGGCCGGGTCGAGGCGCAGGTCGCCCGCCGCGAGCACGACCGGGCGCTCGGGGGGCACGCGGCGGACCAGCGCACGCAGGCGCGCGAGCAGCTCGGCGAACGAGAACGGCTTCGTCAGGTAGTCGTCCGCGCCGGCGTCGAGCCCCTCGACGCGGTTCTCGACCGCATCGCGCGCCGTCAGGATCAGGACGGGCGACCAGACGCCGGCGTCGCGCAGCGCGCGGCAGGTGACGAGGCCGTCCTGTCCCGGCAGCATCACGTCGAGCACGATCGCGTCGTAGTCGACGGCCCGCGCCATCCAGAGCGCGTCCTCGCCGCGCCCGGCGAGGTCGACGGTGTGCCCCTCCTCGCGCAGCCCGCGGCCGAGCAGCGCCGCGAGCTTCTCCTCGTCTTCGACCACGAGCACGCGCACGCACTCATTGTGCTCCGCCGGATGAGCGACGGATGAGACCGCTCTCATTGCGGCCTCATCTCCGTCTGGTGACGTGGCGCGCGTGGAGCGACCGGACCCGACCGCGGGCAACGAGCGCCTGACCGCGACGACGGCGGTGCTGCTGCTGGCCCTGCTCGCGGCCGAGGGCGTCACGATCCTCTCGATCCGGCCGCTGCTCTCGGCGCACATCGTGATCGGACTGCTGCTGATCCCGCCCGTCGCGCTCAAGCTCCTGAGCACCGGCTACCGCTTCCTGCGCTACTACACGGGCGACACAGCGTACGTCGCGAAGGGGCCGCCGCACCTCCTCATGCGCGTGCTGGCACCGCTGCTCGTCCTCACGACCCTGACGGTGCTCGGGACCGGCGTCGGGATGCTCGCGCTCGGGCCGCGGCAGCATCGCGACCTGCTGCTCGGGCTGCACAAGACGAGCTTCGTGCTCTGGTTCTTCCTGATGAGCGTGCACGTGCTGGTCTACGCGCCGCGGCTGCCGCGCCTCGTCCTGTCGGCGCCGACGCTCGGCCGCCGCGCGGCGCTGGTCGCGAGCTCGGTCGCCGTCGGCGTCGTGCTCGCTGGCGCGGCGTACTCGCTGGCCGCGCCGTGGCTCCATCGCGCGCACGACCACGAGCGCGAGGGCGCCGGCCGCTACTTGAGAGTCTTGAGGTAGGCGACCAGCGCCGCGAGGTCGGCGTCCGAGAGCACCCCGCCCCAGTGCGGCATGCTCACGATCGGCGCGCGCCCGATCACGCTG
>DATIER010000019.1:0-4247 GCA_035455605.1 Gaiellaceae bacterium | reverse complement strand
CGGCCGAGGAGGTGGTCGGCCGGCACGCCGCCGACGCGATTCCCGGCTGGACGGCGATCGAGCCCAGCATCCCCGTCGCGGACACGCCGACCGCGTCTCCGGAGACCGAGATGCTCCCGCTCGAGCTGAAGGGCCGCGAGGCGTGGCTCTCGATCGCCGCCGTCGCGTTCGCCGAGGGCACGGTCTACGCCTTCCGCGACCTGACCGCCGATCGGGCGCTCGAGGAGCTACGGAGCGACTTCGTCTCGACCGTCTCGCACGAGCTGCGGACGCCCCTGGCGGCGATCTACGGCGCCGCCCTGACGCTGCAGCGCGAGGACCTGCCACTCGACGAGGCGCAGCGCGCGAACCTCCTCGCCGTGATCGCCACGGAGTCCGACCGCCTCGCGCGCACCGTGAACGACATCCTCTGGGCGAGCCGGCTCGACGCCGAGCGCATCCAGCTCGACGTCGGCACGCACGACCCGCGCGAGCTCGCGCGCATGGTGGTGGAGGCCGCGCAGGTCCACCTGCCGGAGAACGTCGCGCTCCGCTTCGTCTGCGGCGACGACGTGCCGCCGATCCTCGCCGACCCGGACAAGGTGCGTCAGGTGCTGACGAACTTCGTCGACAACGAGGTCAAGTACTCGCCCGAGGGCGGGACGGTCGAGCTCTCGCTCGAACGGCGGGACCACGCCGTTCGCTTCTCGGTCAGCGACGAGGGCCTCGGCATCCCCCCGAGCGACCAGCGCCGGATCTTCGACAAGTTCTACCGGGTCGACCCGAACCTCACCCGCGGGGTCGGCGGCACCGGGCTCGGGCTCTACATCTCGCGCGAGCTCGTGCGCAGGATGAACGGGACGATCTGGGTCGAGTCGCGCGAGAGCGAGGGCTCGCAGTTCAGCTTCGAGCTGCCGGTAGCGACAGGATGAAGCGCGCGCCCGTCGGCTCCGCCGACTCGTAGTCGAGGCGGCCGCCGAGCGCGCCGGCGTACGCGGCGGCGATCGCGAGGCCGAGGCCTGCCCCCGGCGCGCCGGAGCGGCGTGTGTCGTCGCTGCGGCTGAAGCGGTCGAACAGCTTCGGGACGAAGTCGGGGTCGACGCCGGGACCGCGATCCTCGACCAGCAGCCGGAAGAGCCGACCGTCCTCGCAGAGCACCTCGACCGGCGGCGCCCCGTAGCGGAGGGCGTTGAGGATCAGGTTCGCGGCGACGCGCTCGAACGCGATCGGATCGGCCACGAGCTGCGCGTCGGCGTCGACGAGCACGCGCACGTCGGCGGCGCGCTCGCCCGCGATGCGCGGCACGAGCTCGTCCAGCCGCCGGCGCGGGTGGAAGCGCTCGGCGAGGCCGGTTCCGCCGGACTCCAGGCGCGAGAGGTCGAGCAGCTGGTCGGCGAGGTCGCGGAGGCGGTCGGTCTGCTGCACGAGCGTGCCGAGCAGTGCGTGCACCTGCTCGCGGCGCAGGTCGTCGATCCGCGCGTGGATCGTGGCCGCGATCCCGTGGACGACCGAGATCGGCGTCCGTAGCTCGTGCGAGGCGATCGAGACGAAGTCGTTCTTGAGCCGGTCGGCGTGGTCGACGTCGCGCGCGCGGTCGACGACGGCGGCAGTCGCCTCGCCGAGCGCGGTCAGCACCGACAGGTCGGCGGCGTCGGGGGGCGGCCTGCCCTCGTCCGGAACCGGCACGAGCCCGTCCGGCGGGTGCCACTCGACGTCCTTGAGGCCGAACGCCTCCCGAGTCCTGACGCACACGCGGTCGATCAGCTCGCCGGCGCGGAACGGAGTGTCGGCGACCACGCGCGCCAGCACGTGAAGTGCGCGCTGCTCCCTGGCGGAGTCCGCAGGAATCATCGCCCTCTGAGTCTTCACGCCGGAACCTGGTCCCAAACGCGCGGAGCGGCCCAGCGGCCGCTCCGGAGCAACGCGTTGTGGACGTCTCTCGGGCTAGTAGCCCGGCGGGGGCGCGTCGTCGACGTACCCGCCGCGGCGGCGGCCACTCCAGTAGCCCGGGCCCGCCCACGACGACCAGAAGATCATCGACAGCACCGCACCGACGATGCCGACGATCAACAGGATCCAGCCGATCGTCTGGATGTCGACGCCGGAGACGGTCGTGTTGACCGCGAAGGCGAGAATCGCGCCCGCCGCGATCAGCAAGATGCTCACTCCAAGTCCCATCAGTCCTCCTTACGGGGTTGTGCAGCCCGTATGCCCGAAATGGCGCCGTTCGAACCCTGCTCGTTGCAGGAGTTTCCAAGTCGGCAGGTTCGTTGGCGAAACCGCCTCCGCGTCGAGTAGTCTCGGCTCTCGGTGCGCAGGGGATCGATCGTCCAGCTCGTGCTGCTCGGAGTGCTGTTCGGCGGAGGCGCCGCGGCCGTCGCGCTCCTGATCCCGTGGCTGCCGGACCCGGCCAGCGAGCAGGCCGACCGGATCGACTTCGTCTTCTGGTTCGTGACCGCCATCTGCATCGCAATCTTCGCGCTCGTCTCCGCGGTGATCGTCTACTCCCTGATCAAGTTCCGCGCGAGGCCGGACGACGACTCGGACGGTCCGCCGATTCACGGCCACACGAGCCTCGAGATCGTCTGGACGGCGATTCCGGCGGCGCTCGTGACCGCGATCTCGATCGTGAGCGCGGTCGTGCTCGCCCGGAACGACCACCTTCCCCAGGCCTCGGCGGCGTCCGGCACGCAGGACCCGCTCAAGCCGCTGGTCGTGAACGTGACCGCCCAGCAGTTCGCGTGGCTGTTCACGTACCCGGGCTACGGCAACGCCACCTCGTCGACGCTGCGCCTGCCGCTCCACGTGCCGGTCAAGCTGCAGCTGAAGACGCTCGACGTGATCCACTCGTTCTGGGTGCCGGAGTTCGGGCAGAAGCAGGACGCCGTCCCCGGGCTCAAGACGCACATCGCGATCACGCCGAAGCGCCTCGGCACCTTCCCCGTGATCTGCACCGAGCTCTGCGGGCTCGGGCACGCGCTCATGCGGTCGTGGACGACCGTGATGCCGCGCGCCGACTTCGTCAAGTGGGCGAACAAGCAGCAGCAGGCGGCGGGAGGCGGCGGCGCCTCGGGCTCGACGAGCGCGGCCGGGAAGACGCTGTTCGTGAGCAACGGATGCAACGGCTGCCACACGTTCAAGCCGGCGGGCGCCAGCGGAACCGTCGGGCCCGACCTGGATAAGCTGAAGGAGTCCGCGCAGAAGGCCGGCCAGCCGCTCGATGACTTCATCCGCCAGTCGATCGTCGATCCGAACGCGTACGTCGCGCCCGGATACCCGAAGGGAGTCATGCCGCAGACGTTTGCGTCCCTGCCCAAGGCGCAGCTCGACGCGCTCGTGAAGTACCTGGCCGGAGGAAGCTCGTGAGCGAGATCGTCGTCGGCTTCCACGAGTCGGAGGCGCAGCCCGAGCACGCGCCGCCGGCGCTCCCGCCGCGCGGGCTCCGCCGCCTGCTCGCGCCGGGGTGGCTGCGCGCGCTGTGGATGACGCCGCTCTTCTTCGGCATCGGCGCCGGCCTGGTCGTGCTGATCCGCTGGCTCGAGGGCTGGCACCCGCTCTGGGACGGCTCGGTGATCACGACCGTCGAGCTGGTGACCGTGCCGCTCGGCTTCCTCGCCGGCATCGGCGGCTTCGACTACTGGGTGCGCTACGCGAGCGGCGCGCCGACCGCGCCCGAGGACCACTCCGGCCACGGTGCCCGTAGCTGGCGCGACTACTTCCGGGTCAACACCGACCACAAGGTGATCGGGATCCAGTACCTCGTGACGACGATCGTCTTCTTCGTGGTCGCCGGGCTGCTGGCGATGTTCATGCGCGCCGAGCTCGCGCGGCCGGGGATGCAGTTCGTCGACAACCAGACGTTCAACGGCCTCTTCTCGGTGCACGCGGCGCTGATGATCTTCCTGTTCGTCATCCCTGCCTTCGCCGGGCTCGCGAACTTCGCGGTGCCGCTGATGCTCGGCGCGGCCGACATGGCGTTCCCACGGCTCAACGCACTGTCGTTCTGGCTCCTGCCGATCGCCGGCACGATCCTGATCGTGGGCATGGTGACGCCGGGCGGCGGGCCCTCGGCCGGGTGGACGTGCTACGCCCCGCTCTGCTCGCACCAGCCGCTCGGCCAGGTGTTCTTCAACATGGGCGTTCAGTGGGCGGGCGCGAGCTCGATCATGACCGCGCTCAACTTCCTGGTCACGATCATCACGATGCGCGCTCCCGGCATGACGTTCTGGCGCATGCCGCTCCTCGTGTGGGCGAACTTCACGACCTCG
>DATIER010000018.1:0-5407 GCA_035455605.1 Gaiellaceae bacterium | reverse complement strand
AGTCGCGTTGATCGCCCGCCGGGGGCGACGGTTCTACTGGCTCACGCTCGCCGCGTTCGTCGGCGGCGTCGCGGCGAACGCGGCCTACGGCGTCCTGCAGCTCGCGATCGCCGAGGGCACCGGCGGGAACCTCGACGCGGTCTGGCTCCAGCCGATCACGGGCGGCGCGAGCCGGATCAACGTCTACGGGGCGATCGGGGGGCAGGACGTGTACCGCATCAACGCGCTCACCGGCGACCCGAACCACCTCGGGATCGAGCTGCTGATCCCGATCCTGATCCTCTCGCCGATCTACCTCCGGCTGGAACGCGGCCACCGCCTGCGGACGCCGCTCGCCGTCGTGATCGCCTTCCTGCTGCTGGTGGAGCTGGCGACGCTCTCGCGCAGCGGGCTGCTCGGCCTCGTCTGCGGCGCGATCGTGCTGCTGATCCCGTACCGGCACCTGCTCTTCTCGCGGCTCGCCGTGCTGCCGCTCGTCCTCGTCGCGATCCCGGTCGCGTTCGAGCTCTACCGGCGCCGGCACTTCTTCTCGGTCGTGCTGCGCTCGCGTGTCCAGACCGGCGGGAGCTCGACCTCCGCGCACCTCGGCGTCTACGACTTCATCCCGCAGGTGCTGCACCAGCACCCGCTGTTCGGACTCGGCTTCAACAACTTCTCCGTCTACTACGAGTTCGTCACCGGCAAGACGAACTGGGGCCCGCACTCGTACTACGTAATGCTGATCGTCGAGGGCGGCATCGTCGGGACGGCGGTGTTCCTCGTCTTCCTCTGGTGGCTGTTCGTGCGCCTGAGCGTGGCGCGCAAGCTGGGCGAGGCGCTCGCCGCGGCAGGCGACCCGCTCGCGGCGCGGCTGCGGCCGCTGGCGTGGGGGATGACGGCCGCGCTCGTCGGCACGCTGGCCGCGAACGCCTTCTACCTGACGATCCCGTTCCTCTACTTCTACGTCTTCGTGATGCTGGCGCTCGCCGCTCCGGCGGTCTTCAGGCCTACGGCCTCCAGGATCCCGTGAAAGTCGTCGTGCTGACGACCTCGTACCCGAGGCACGAGGGCGATCCCGCCGGCAACTTCGTCGCCGACGCGGTCGAGCAGCTGCGCGCGCGCGGCGTCGAAGTGGAGGTGGTCTCGCCGGCGTCCTTCCGGCACTTCGGGATCGCGTACGGCGCCGGCGTGGTCGGCAACCTGCGGCGCGACCCGTGGCGCGCGGCGCTGCTGCCGGCCTTCCTCGCCTCGTTCGCGCTGGCGGCGCGGCGGGCGGCGCGGGACGCCGACCTCGTGCACGCGCACTGGCTGCCCTCCGGCGCCGTCGCGCTCGTCTGCGCCAAGCCGTTCGTGGTGCAGCTCTGGGGCACGGACGTCGAGCTGGCGCGACGGGCGCGCGGGCTCGCGCGGCGGGTGCTCTCCCGCGCGCGGCTGACGATCTGCGCGTCGAACGCGCTCGCCGACGCCGCGCGCGAGCTCGGCGCGAAGCAGGTGCGCGTGATCCCGAGCGCGGTCGAGCTGCCGGAGCGGATCGGGGAGCCGGCCGAGCCGCCCGAGGTGCTGTTCGTCGGGCGCCTCTCGCCCGAGAAGGGCATCCTCGACCTGGTGCAGGCGGCGGACGGGATCCCGCTGACGGTGGCCGGCGACGGGCCGCTGCGCGACCGCGTGCCCGGCGCGCTCGGGTTCGTGCCCCACCACGCGCTCCCGCCGCTGTACGAGCGGGCGGCGGTGGTGGCGGTGCCGTCGCACCGGGAGGGATTCGGCGTGGCCTGCGCGGAGGCGATGGCGCACGCGCGGCCGGTGGTCGCGAGCAGGGTCGGCGGCCTCCTCGACCTCGTCGTCGACGGCGAGACGGGCGTGCTCGTGCCGCCGGGCGACGTGCCGGCGCTGCGCGAGGCGCTCGAGCGCCTGCTCGCCGACGCCGATCTGCGCCGGCGCCTGGGCGAGGCCGGCCGCGCGCGCGTGCAGGAGCGCTTCTCCTGGCCGGCCGTGACCGACGCGACGATCGCCGCCTACGAGGACGCGCTTGCCGCCTGAGCGGCCCGCGGTCGTGCTCGGCCTGCTCTGGGCCGGGCTCTCGTTCGCCCGGAGCCTCGGCCGCGCGGGCGTGCCCGTGACGGGGATCACGATGCACGCGCACGAGTTCGGGAGACGGTCGCGCTACCTGCGGGAGGTCTCGCGGGCGCAGGGCGACGAGGCGGTGCTGAAGGCGCTCCGCGCCGCCGCGCAGGACGACGAGAAGCCGGTGCTGCTGCCGGAGCGCGACGATCACGTCGAGCTCGTGCTCCGGCACTGGGACGAGGTGACGGCGCTGTTCGAGCTGCCGCTGCCGGACGACCCCGACGTGGCGCGGCGCCTTCGCCACAAGGCCACGCTCCCACAGGAGGCCGAGCGGGCCGGGCTCGACGCGCCGCGCACGGTCGAGGCGGACTCGACCGAGACGCTCCGCTCCGTCGACCTGCGGCCGCCGTTCCTGCTCAAGCCGGTCGAGGGCCAGCACTTCGCGGGCTCGTTCGGCGAGAAGGTGCTCGTCGCGCAGACGAAGGACGAGCTCGTCGCGCAGTGGAAGCGCGCCAGGGAGCGGGGGTTCGACACGGTCGTCCAGGAGCTCGTGCCCGACTCGGAACAGGGAATCTGGTCGCTGTTCGCGTACCTCGGCCGCAGCGGCAAGCCGCTCGCGACGGTGACGGGCGTGAAGGTGCGCCAGGGGCCGCTGCACTTCGGCACGAGCGCGGTCTTCCGCACCACGCCGCAGCCGCGCGTGCGCGAGCTCGGGCTCCGCCTGCTCGAGACCGCCGGCTACAGGGGCTTCGCGCAGGTCGAGCTCGCCCACGACCGGCGCGACGGGGACTTCAAGCTGCTCGAGGTGAACACGCGCGTCCCGATGTGGGCCGGCGTCGCGATGACGCGCCACTTCGACATCGCGCGGATCGCGTACGACGATCTCTGCGGGAAGCCCGAGCCCGAGCCGGTCGACCTGCGGCAGGAGCTGTGGTGGTCGTTCTTCGCGAAGGACCTCGCGGTCTCGCTGCAGATGGCGCGGCGGCGCGAGCTGACGCCGGCCGGCTGGGCGCGGCCGTACCTCCAGCGGCACAAGGTGCGCGGCGTGTTCGCGGCCGACGACCCGCTGCCGGCGCTCGGTGTCCCGGCCTACGCGCGCTCCAAGCTCGGCTGATGCGCATCGCCCTGCTCGACCCGCCCAGCTTCACGGCGCCGTACGACCACGCGCTCGCCTCGGCGCTCGCGCGCCGCGGGCACGACGTGACGCTGCTGACCTCGCCGTTCACGCACGGCGACGTGCCGGAGCCGGAGGGCTACCGCCGCGACGAGGTCTTCCTGCCGCTCTCCTCGCGGCTCGTCCGGCGGCGACCGCGCTCGCCGCTGCGGCTGCCGTTGAAGGGCGCCGAGTACGTCCCGAGCGCGGCGCGGCTGCTGCAGCGGTTGCGCTCGCTCGATCCCGACGTCGCGCACGTGCAGTGGCTCGCGATCCCGCGCTACGACGTGCACTGGCTACGCCGGCTGAGGCACCCGACCGTGCTGACCGCGCACGACGTCCTGCCGCGTCGGGAGCGGAACGCCCGCGCCTGGGGCGAGGCGCTCGGGCTCGCCGACCGCGTGATCGTCCAGTCGCAGCGGGCGGTCGACCAGCTCGCGGCGGCAGGCGTCTCGCGCGAGAAGCTCGTCCGGATCCAGCACCCGGTGTTCGAGAGCGGCGTCGCCGCCGAGGCGCCGGCCGGCAGGACGATCCTCTTCTTCGGCCTTATCCGCCAGT
The DNA here is from genome assembly GCA_035455605.1 of Gaiellaceae bacterium. Classification (GTDB taxonomy): domain Bacteria; phylum Actinomycetota; class Thermoleophilia; order Gaiellales; family Gaiellaceae; genus AC-32. The sequence goes on along the minus strand of DATIER010000018.1, from coordinate 1,656 downwards.
ACAAGGGCCTCGACGTGCTGCTGCGCGCGCTGGCGCAGGTGCCGGAGGCGCGGCTCGTCGTCGCCGGTGACCCGCTCGACCCGGTCGCGCCGCTCCGGGCGCTCGCGCGGGAGCTCGGCGTCGCCGACAGGGTCGACTGGCGGCTCGGCTTCGTGCCGGACGAGCAGATTCCGCGGCTGATGCACGAGGCTACGCTTGTCGCCTTGCCCTACCGCACGATCGACAGCTCGGGCGTCCTCGCCACCGCGCTCGGGCACGGCAGGCCCGCGGTCGTGAGCGACGTCGGCGGCCTGCCGGACGCGATCCGCGACTTCGGCGCCGGCCGCGTCGTCCCGCCCGAGGACCCGGCGGCCCTCGCCGCCGCGATCCGCGAGCTGCTCGAGCCGGAGGCGCTCGCGGCCGCCTTCGACGGGGCCGAGGCCGCCCGCCGCGCGCTCTCGTGGGACGCGGCGGCGGCGGCGCACGAGGACGTCTACCGAGAGATCGCGCGATGAGGCTCCTGAAGGAACTGCTCGACCGGGTGCTCGCGGCGCTCGGGCTCGTGCTGCTCTCGCCGCTCTTCGCGGGCCTCGCGCTCTGGATCGTGCTCGAGTCGGGCCTGCCGGTGATCTTCCGCCAGCGCCGCGCGGGCCAGGACGGCGTCCCGTTCGAGATGCACAAGTTCCGCACGATGGTCCCGAACGCGATCGAGCTCGGGCGCGAGCTGCAGCTCTCCGACGACCCGTTCGGCCTGCTGCCGAACGACCCGCGCATCACGCGCAGCGGCCGCTTCCTGCGCCGGACGAGCCTCGACGAGCTGCCGCAGCTCTGGGACGTCCTGCTCGGGCGGATGAGCCTCGTCGGCCCGCGTCCGGACCTGGTCGAGCAGGTCGCAAACTACGAGCCCGGCGACCGCCGCCGGCTCGCCGTGAAGCCGGGCATCACCGGCTGGGCACAGGTGAAGGGCCGCGACGAGATCCCCTGGGAGGAGCGCTTCCGGCTGGATGCCTGGTACGTCGACAACTGGTCGCTCGGGCTCGACGCGAAGATCGTCTGGCTCACGTTCGCGCAGCTCGGCCGTCCCGAGCCGGCGCCGATCGAGGACACGCTCAACATCGAGCGGGCGAAGCAGCGGAGCGGGCAGTGAGGGAGCTCGACCCCGACGCCTGGGACGCGCTCGCCGGGCTCGACGCGTACTACCGCCGCCCGTACGTCGAGGCGGCGGCGCTGCTCGACCGCGGCCGGCCGTTCCTGCTCGAGCACGACGGCGCGCTCTTCGCCGGGATCGAGCGCGACGAGCCGCGCGACGTGGTCACGCCCTACGGCTACGGCGGCCCTGTCGGCGGCAACGGCGGCTTCTGGGACGCCTACGAGGACTGGGCGCGCGGGCGCGGGGTCGTGACGACGTTCGTCCGCTTCCACCCCCTCTACGGCAACCAGCGCGGCGCCCCGCTCCACGTCGAGCCGCTGGCGCCGACGGTCGCGTGGCGGCTCGAGCCGGACCGCGACCTGCGCGCGGGGCTGCACTTCAAGCATCGCAACAAGGTGACCAAGGCCGAGAACGCGGGCGCGAAGGTGACGCAGCACGAGGGCCTCGGCGAGTTCGTCCCGCTCTACGAGGACACGATGCGGCGCCTCGACGCCGACGACTTCTACTTCTTCGAGCCGGCGTACTGG
>DATIER010000017.1:0-6841 GCA_035455605.1 Gaiellaceae bacterium | reverse complement strand
AGTCAGACGTCGCGCCTCCACGATCCCCGGATCCCACTCCGCCGCGTTCGCGAAATCGGACAGGTACGCGAACGTCGGCTCGGCAGCAGTGGCAACCTCGATCTCGCGCCGGTAACGCACACGGCAATCGTAGGCGTCGGCGGCCCCGGTACAGCGACGCGAAATCGTGCATGAGTCGGCGGCCGACGGTTCGAGTCCGTCAGCGGGATTCCCAGGGCCGGGTGCCAAACCGTTGCTGCGCGCCGCTAGCGGCTGGGTTGCAGCGACGGCTCGAGCTCGTGCCGCGCCCCACCACGTTCCTCGCCGAGCCGTGGGAGCCACTCGAGCCGACGCGGCAGGTACCAGTTCCAGTCGCCGAGCAGCTTCATCGTCGCCGGGAGGAGGACGCCCCGGATCAGAGTGGCGTCGATCAGCACCGCGGCGGCCAGCCCGACGCCCGCCTGCTTGAGCTCGAGCGACGAGAGGGTTCCGAAGAGGGCGAAGACGCAGACCATGACGATCGCCGCGGCGGTGACGACGCCGCCGGTCGAGGCGATCGAGCGACGGACGGCGATCTCGGTTCGCTCGCCGCGATCGACCGCCTCACGCACGCGGCTGAGGATGAACACGTGGTAGTCCATCGAGAGCCCGAAGAGAACGACGAAGAGGAAGAGCGGGAGCCAGGCGACAACCGTTCCGTTGGAGCGGAAGCCGAGGATCGGCTCCGCCCAGTGGTGCTGGAAGACGAGGGCGAGGATGCCGTAGGCGGCTCCCACGGACAGCACGTTGAGCGCGATCGCCTTGAGCGGGACGACGATCGAGCGGAACGCGAGGAGGAGCAGCCCGAAGGCGAGCAGGAACACGAACGCGAGCACGTAGGGGAGCGCGTGCCGGATCTGCCGGGTGAAGTCCACGTCTTCGGCGGTGGGGCCCGTGACGGCGGCCTGAGCGCCGCGGATCCGCCCCACGGTCGCCGGGACGAGCCGCTGCCGCAGCGTGTCGACCGCGTGCCGGCTGGACGTGTTGGCGCCGTTGCCGCTGAGCGGCAGGAAGAGCGCCGCCGCCGTGCCGGTAGTGGTCGCGACGGCACGGATCGGATCGACCGGCTCGTTCGCGATGCCTGCTGCGACCGCGAGGCGGCTCAGGCGGCCGAGTTGCCGCTCGAGCCGCGCCCGCTCCCCCGCCGGCGCTTCCGCGGCGACGACCGCGGTCTCGCCCGCGCTCGGGAACGCGCGGCGGACGGCGGCGAGCGTCTTCAGCGCCGGCTCGCTCCGGGCCGTGAGCGCGAGGTCGCTCGGCTTGGAGATCCTGAGCGAGAGCGCCGGGTACGTGAGCGCGGCGAGCAGCGCCACCGAGAGCGCCGCGGCGAGGAGCGGCCGTCGAGCGACGCGATCGACGAGCGCCGACCAGAAGCGGCTGTCGCCGTCGGTGTGCGCGTGCGGCAGGAGCGGGATCCGGCCGCGGTCGATCCGCGTGCCGAGCAGCCGCAGCGTGGCCGGCAGGGCGGTGACGGCGCCGAGCACGGCGCACGCGATCACGGCGATCGCGGCGGTCGCGATCCCGCTCAGCGTCCTCACGCCGACGATGTACATGCCGGCCATCGCGATCGCGACCGTCGCTCCGGAGACGACGACCGCTCGACCGGAGGTTCGCAGCGTCGTCTCGAGCGCCTGGTCGACCGCGGCGCCGTGCCTGCGTTCGGCGCGCGAGCGGACGACGAAGAAGAGCGCGTAGTCGACGCCGACCGCCATCCCGATCAGCAGGACGACCGTCTTGGCGCTGTCCTGGACCGGGAACAGCTGGCTGAGCGGGCCGAGCAGCCCCAGGCCGGCGGCGACGGCGGTCAACGCGAGCAGCACCGGGACGAGCGCTGCGCCGAGCGCACCGAAGGCGAACAGGAGGACGACGAGCGTCACCGGGATCGAGAGCAGCTCGGCGCGGTGCAGGTCGCGGTCGACCGTCCGCTGTCGTGCCTGGTCGGCGGAGATGTCGCCCGTCTCGGCGATCGTCAGGGCCGGATGCGCGCGCGCCGCGCCGTCCACGGCAGCGCGAATCCGGCCGACGGCGATCGGCCGCGTCACCGCGACGAGGACGACTGCCGAGCGCCGGTCGGCGGAGCGCTTGAGCTCGGTCGTGAGGCCGAGCGCACGAAAGCGCTGCTCGACGTCCGAGATCGCCGCGCGCGGTACCGGTGCGCCGCGGGCGTGCAGGTACGCGAGCTCGTGCGCGGGGCCCCAGAGCCCGTCGGCGTTCATGAGCGCGTAGCCGCGGGCCGACTCGCCGACGGCGCCGTTGTCGAGCGTCTTGGTGCCGCTGATCAGGCCGAGCGCGAGGCAGGCGACGACGAAGGCGAGCCAGGTAGCGAGGGCGAGTCGCGGGTGATGGATGCTCCAGCGTCCGATGCTCATTGCGACCTCCTGGGGTTTCGTCGAGGGTCGCAGCGCCTGGTGCGCGGCACCAGCCGGAGAGCCGGACTCTTCCGCGGTAGGGCTGGCCGGTACTAGGCGGCGTTCAGGAAGGTCACGACCGCGAGCACGCGCCGGTGGTCGTCGCCCGACTGGGGCAGGCGCAGCGTCGCGAAGATGTTCTTCACGTGCTTCTCGACGGTGTGCTCGGAGATGAAGAGCCGCTCACCGATCGCCTTGTTCGACCGGCCTTCGGCCATCAGGGCGAGGACCTCGAGCTCGCGCTCGGTCAGATCCTCGAGCGGCGTGTCTCCCCGACGGCGCTGCCCGACGAGCTGCGACACGACCGCGGGGTCGAGAACCGAGCCGCCCTCGCCGATGCGCCGCACACTCGCCGACAGCTCGCCGAGATCGGAGACGCGGTCCTTGAGCAGGTAGCCGACACGCTCGGTCCCCTGCGCGAGCAGCTCGACCGCATAGCGCGCCTGCACGTACTGCGAGAGGACGAGGATGCCGACGTGCGGCCAGCGCGCCCGGATCAGCTTCGCCGCCCGCAGGCCCTCGTCGGTGTGCGTCGGCGGCATGCGGATGTCGACGATCGCGACATCCGGCTGCAACTCCTCGACGAGGGCGCACAGCTCCTCGGCGTCGGAGCCGAGCCCGACGACCTCGAAGCCCGCCTCCTCGAGCAGCCGTGCGAGCCCCTCCCGCAGGATCACGGCGTCGTCGGCGACGACTACGCGCACGGGATCTCCGCCCGCAGGGTCGTGCCGCGTCCCGGCGGGCTCGACACCGTCAGCCGTCCACCGAGCGCCTCGACCCGGTCGGCGAGGCCGCGGAGACCGGAGCCGCCGGCGGCGACCGCGCCGCCGATGCCGTCGTCGGAGACCTCGAGCACGAGCACGCCACGCTCCTCCGCGGCGGCGAGCCGCGCCTCGCTCGCGTGCGAATGCTTCGCCGCATTGGCAAGCGCTTCGCTGGCGACGAAGTACGCCGCCCCCTCGACCTGCTCGGGCAGTCGCCGGTCGACGTCGAGCTCGAGTCGTACCGGCAACGCGGCTCGCCGCGAGAGGTCGTCGAGCGCCGCGGCGAGCCCGCGCTCGACGAGGATCGCCGGGCGGATCCCCTGTGTCAGCTCGCGCAACTCCGCGAGCGCGAGGGTGAGCGCGTCCCGCGCTTCGCGCAGCACCGGCTGCACCGCCGGTCGGTCCGCAGCGAGCTTCGACTCGGCGAGGCCGAGCGCCATCGCGATCGAGACGAGCCGCTGCTGCGTGCCGTCGTGGAGGTCCCGTTCGATGCGGCGCCGCTCGGTGTCGGTCGCCTCGGCGAGTCGGGCACGCGACGCCTGCAGCTCGGCGAGCCGCGCGCGCAGCTCCGCCTGCAGCCGTGCGTTCTCGAGCGTCAGCGCGGCGGCGGCACAGACCGACCGCACGAGCTCGCTGTTCTCGGCGAGCGCCGGATCGTGGATCAGCGCCGCGATCGGCTCGCCCTCCCGCTCGACGACGGTTGCCGCTCGGCCCTCTCCCGGCCGCGGCAGCTCCACCGGCCCGCCGCTGCCGTCGACGTAGCGCCCGCCGACCGGAACCCAGTACGCAAGCGCGAGCGACGGATCGCCGAGCGCGCGGGCGAGCGCCTCGCGCAGGTCGAGGGACGTGGCGGCCTCGCCGAGCTCGACCACGAGTCCGGCGACCGCGGTTCGAGCCAGCCGCCGTTGCACGAGCGCCGCCAGCACCGCGATCGGAATCGCCGCGAACACGAGCTCGCGCGCCCACGCCGGACCCTCCCCGAGCGGGTGGTCGAGGATGTCGTTCGCGACCGAGAACGCCAGCGCCGCGAACATCGCGCTCCCGGCCCAGAGGACAGGCGCACCGGACCGTCGCTCGGGTGCGCTCGCGTGACGCCAGCGGCGCACGAGCAGCGCGACGGTCAGCACCGACAGCACGACGCCGACCGTCCGCTGGCCCTGAAGCAGGCCGGTTGCGACGTCGTCGTTGCGCGTCACCTCGAACGCGTTCGACGGGCAATCGGAGCAGATCTGCGCGTGCGAGTCGGCGAACGCCAGCCACGCGAGCTCGACCGCCGTCACGAGGATCAGGGCGGTCGCGATCAGCGCCCGATCGAGCCGGCCTCGCAGGCGACCGCTCGGAAACGACAGCACCAGGTAGACGAAGCCGACCAGGTAGACCGACTCGAGCGCCTTGCCCACCGTGAACACGACCGACGAGCTCGCGTCGAAGAGGAAGGTGGCGAACCACGCGAAGCCGATGAAGATCATCACCGCCCCCAGCTGGTTCTCCGGGCGCTGCCAACGCGCGATCAGGCCGCTGCCGATGTACGTCCAGCCGACCACCAGCGCGACGACCGCCGAGACCGCGACCGGAGAGCGCTCGCGATCGCTACCGAGCACGAGCAGGGCCGCCCCGACCCCGGCAGCAGCGGCGACACCCGCGATGAAGACGTCGTTCGACACCACGCTGCGCCCGCGCATGGCGCGAAGCGTCGCACCGCTCGAGGCCGCGCGCCACCCGGCCGGCCGCCGTCGAACGGACTACGGCTATCCGGTAGCGAGGGTCCGGGCCGCGGCCTGTCGCCGCCGGGCGCCGCTCGTCAGCGCCGGGTCTTGACGTACGCGACCAGTGCGGCCACGTCCTGCGGCTTCCCCGCCAGCCCGACACTCGACGTCGCGGCCGACATGACCCCCTTCTGGTAGCCGTCGACGATCTCGGCGTCGGGCTTCGCGATCGCCGTTGCCAGATAGGCGTCGTCCGCGACGACCGTGCGGCCGTCAGAGAGCCGGACGCGGCTGCCGGCCAGCCCCTTGATCGTCGGGCCGGCGCCGGCCGACCCGTCGAGCGAGTGGCAGCCGGCGCAGCCGTCGGCCGCGAACAGCTGTCGGCCCCGGTCGGCGGCGGCGCCCGGGCTCGATCCTGCTGTGGTCGTCGGCGTGGACACGGCGACGGAGGCCGACGGGGGCGCCGCGCCGCCGCTCCCGTCGTCGCCCGCGAGCTCGCGCACGGCCACGACGACGCCGAGCACGACCCCGCCGGCGAGCAGGCCGCCGAGCAACCAGCGGACGAGCCCGTCGCCCGAGGCGACCGCCGCCACCTAGCTGCCCCCCACCCCGGCGGCGTACGTGACGGCCATCCCGACGGCCAGCACGAGCGCGATCCGGCCGGTGACGCGGCCGAGCGCGCCCGCCCCGAGCCCGGTCGCGAAGCCGAGCGCGGCGATGCCGACGTGATAGAGGAAGTGCAGTGCGGGATGGTGCTCGAGCGGCCCGTAGGCCGACGGGAGCATCGCGAGCATCATCCCCGCCGGTGCGGCGATCACGGCAACGATGCCGAGGTCGGCGGCGCGCGAGCGCAGACGGCCGAAGACCGCAGGGGACGACGCCACCAGCACTCCGAGCAGCGCCCCGAAGAGGAACTCGCCGGCGTGCAGGACGTGGTGCACCTGCGTGCTGTCCTCGGCGGCGTGGCCGACCGGCGGCAGGAAGGACGCCAGGGCGGCGATCGCGAGCAGAATCACGCCCCAGCGCTGGGCCGGCGTGGCGAGGACGGCGCCGTACGGCTCGGGAACGGTCGGCAGCGGCCGCTCCGGCCCCGGGTCCCGCCGCGTCCTCGCGAGGTAGCGGCTGCCGGTCCAGGAGTCCATGCGCTCGACCAGCTCGACGCCCTCGCTGCGAGCCGCGCGCGCGAGCCGCAGCAGCTCGACCAGCAGGACGAGGAAGCCGACGGCGAAGACGATCGCGAAGATGCTCCCGGCGAGGCTGTAGCCGGCCGTCCCGGCGGGCTCGACGGCGTAGCGCCGCGGCACGCCGAGCATTCCCGAGACGTACCACGCGCCCACGAGCCCGTAGCCGCCGAGGGCCATCGCCGCCACCGCGAAGCCGCCGCTCCCCCGCGGCGCCGTCCGGCCGGCCGCCTGCTCGAGGAGGTGGGTGACGAAGGCCAGCGCCCAGAAGATCACGCACAGCAATAGGTACGTGTGGAAGTGCGCCACGACCCAGAGCGTGTTGTGGAAGCGGAAGTTGAACGGGATGATCGAGTCGAGCACGGCCCCCGCCCCGCCGATCGCCCAGCCGGCGAAGCCCAGGTACAGGAAGGTCGAGGCGAGCGTCCAGCGGTAGCGCGAGCCCCAGACGAGCATCATCCCCGTGTAGATCGTGACCACGGCGACCGGGATCGAGGCGCCGAACGAGGCGAAGGTCGAGACGATCTGGAGCGAGCCCGGCTGGACGAAGTCCATGTAGAGGTGGTGCGAGTAGGCGAAGGTCACGAACAGGAGCGTGAAGAGCCAGCCGACGACGATCGGCTTCGTCGTCTTCCACGGCCGTCCGGCGTACCAGGGGACGAGCACGTAGATGGCGCCGGCGGCGAGGTAGATGATCAGGTTCGCGACCGAGTGGCCGAAGAAGTAGGTCAGGTTCTTGGCCCAGAGCGCGTCGAGCGTCATGC
>DATIER010000016.1:0-11093 GCA_035455605.1 Gaiellaceae bacterium | reverse complement strand
GTCGACCTCTTCCTCGGCGACTCGACGAACGCGGAGCGCCCGGGCGTGACCGGCTCGGAGCGGCTGGTCGGCGAGGCGTTCCGGCAGCTGATCCCGCCGCGGACCGGCCGCATCCTCGTCGCCTCCTTCGCCTCGAACGTGCACCGGATGCAGCAGGCGATCGACGTCGCCGTCGAGGTCGGGCGCAAGGTCTGCGTCGTCGGCCGCTCGATGCGCAAGAACGTGAACATCGCGCGGAACCTCGGCTACATCGACGTCCCCGACGAGACGCTGATCCGGCCGAACGAGCTCGACGAGCACGCGCCCGGCGACGTGATGATCCTCTGCACGGGCAGCCAGGGCGAGCCGCTCTCGGCGCTCGTGCGCATCGCCTACGGCGACCACCCGGCGGTGAAGGTGGAGGCCGGCGACACGGTGATCATCTCGGCGAAGCCGGTGCCGGGGAACGAGCTGCGCGTGCACGACGCGATCAACCAGCTCGCCCGCAACGGCGCCGAGGTGCTGCACCAGGAGATCGCGCCGGTGCACGTGTCCGGCCACGGCTACGCCGAGGAGCTGCGGACGATGCTCGGGCTCGTGCGGCCGAAGTCGGTCATGCCCGTGCACGGCGAGTTCCGCATGCTCGCCGCCCACGCGCGGCTGGCCGAGGAGAGCGGCGTGCCGGCGAACCGGATCGTGCTCGCGGAGAACGGCTCCGTCGTCGAGCTGGACGAGTCCGGCGCGTACCTGACGGGCCGCGTCGAGAGCGGGGTCACGTTCGTGGACGGCCTCGGCGTCGGCGACGTCCAGGACGTCGCGCTGCGCGACCGGCGGCACCTGTCCGAGGACGGCGTGCTGATCGTGGTCGCGACGCTCGGCGTCGGCAACGGCTCGGGCGCCGTCGGCCGGCCGGAGCTGATCGCGCGCGGCTTCGCCGAGCCGGGCGAGCCGCTGCTCGAGGAGATGCGGGCGGAGGCGGAACGGGTCCTCGACGACCTGGTGCGCGACCACGTGACCGAGATCAAGCTCCTGCAGGAGCACCTCCACGACGGCCTCGGCCAGCTGATCTACGACCGCACGGGTCGACGCCCGATGATCCTCCCTGTAGTAGTAGAGGTATGAGCACTCTCCGAGCCGAGCCGGGCTGGGCCGACGTCCTCCTGGACTGCGCCGCCGACGCGGCGACGGCCGACCGGCTGATCCGGCAGCTGAACGCGGCCTCCGTGGCCTCGCTCGCGTTCTGCCGGCTGCTCGAGCGCTGGGGCCGCGGCGACGCCGCGCCTTCGACGCCCGGCGCGCGGCAGGCGGCGCTGCGGCGGGCGGCCGACCGCGCCGAGACCGCGCTCGTCGGCCTCGAGCAGCCGCTCGGGCGGTACCTGCTCGAGCTGGAGCCCGAGCGGGCCGAGGGCCGCTCCTGGTACGGCGCACCGGGCGCCGCCGAGCTGATCGAGTGGGCGCCCGTGCTCCACCGCGCGGGCGTGCGCTGCTCGTCGGTCCGCGTTGCGCAGGCGTACCTCGAGCTCGCCGTCTTCCTGCGGGCGCTCGCCGGGCTCGACGACGCGGCTCGCATCCGGTTGGCGCCGGACCGCTCGTCGCTCTGGGCCGGCCTCTTCGACCTGCGCGAGAACCTGCTCGGGCGAGCCGTCGAAGACCTGCGCGCACTTGCCGCCTGAGCTGACTGTCGTCGGCTCGGTGAACCTCGACCTGGTGGCGCGGGTCGCTCGCCTGCCGCGGGTGGGGGAGACGCTGACCGACGCCGTGTTCGCCCGCTATCCCGGCGGCAAGGGCGCGAATCAGGCCGTGGCCGCGGCAAAGCTCGGAGCCGCGGTCCGCTTCGTCGGCGCCGTCGGGGCAGACCCGTTCGCGGCGGAGGCGCTGTCCGGGATGCGGGAGGCGGGCGTCGAGCTCGAGCTCGCGCAGGGCGACGCGACCGGCGTCGCGCTGATCCTCGTCGACGACGCGGGCGAGAACGTGATCGTGGTCGCGCCGGGCGCCAACGCGCAGCTCGGGCGGGTCGCGGTCGGCGGCAACGTCCTGTGCCAGCTCGAGATCGCCGACGAGACGGTCGTCTCCGCCGCGGAGGGCGCCGAGCGGTTCTTCCTCAATGCAGCGCCAGCGCGCACGATCCCCGCCGAGGTCGTGCACGCCGCCGAGCTCGTCGTCGTCAACCGCTACGAGCTGGACTCACTGCCCGAGACGCCGCGGCTGCTCGCGCTCACGCTCGGCGAGGAGGGCGCGGTCCTGATCGAGGGCGGGGCGGAGGTCGCCCGCGCGCCCGCTCCGCGCGTGCACGCGGTGGACGGCACGGCGGCCGGCGACGCGTTCACCGCCTGCCTGGTCGTCTCGCTGCTCGAGGAGCGCGACCGCGAGGAGTCGCTGCGCCGGGCGTGTGCCGCAGGTGCGATCGCCGCGTCGCGGCCGGGTGCGCAGCCGTCGCTGCCGACCGCCGCCGAGGTCGATGCGATGCTCCGCGAGTGACGACGCGGATCCTGCTCGACTGCGACCCGGGCCACGACGACGCGATCGCGCTCCTGCTCGCGCTCGGCAGCGAGGAGGTCGAGCTGCGCGGCGTGACCACCGTCGCCGGCAACCAGACGCTCGAGAAGACGACCGCGAACGCGATCCGCGTGCTCGAGCTCGTCGGCCGCGGCGACGTCCCCGTGGCCGCCGGCGCCGAGCGGCCACTCGTCCGCGAGCCGCGAGTCGCGGCGAACGTCCACGGCGAGACCGGGCTCGACGGCCCGGACCTGCCGCCGCCGCGCAAGCAGCCCGCGGACGAGCACGCCGTCGACTTCCTCGCCGAACGAGTCGTCGGCACCACCCTCGTCGCGACCGGGCCGCTCACGAACGTCGGGCTCCTGCTCGCGCGCCACCCGCGTGCGCGGCCGGAGCGGATCGTGCTGATGGGCGGCGCGATCGCCGAGGGCAACGTCACCCCCGCGGCCGAGTTCAACGTCTGGGCCGACCCGGAGGCGGCGGCGCGCGTGTTCGCGAGCGGCATCGACGTGACGATGGTCGGGCTCGACGTGACGCACCGGGCGCTGTTCACGGGCACGCGCGCCGAGCGGCTGCGCGCGACCGGGCGCGTCGGCCAGGTCGTCGCGGAGCTGCTCGACTTCTACGGCGTCTTCCACCGCGAGGTCTACGGCTTCGACGGCTCGCCGATCCACGACGCGGTCGCGGTCGCGCACGTGATCGACCCAACGCTGCTCGAGACCCGGCACCTGAACGTGCAGGTCGACTGCTGCCCCGTCGAGCTCTGCCGCGGGCGCACCGTGGTCGACCTCTGGCGCCGCACGGGGCTCGAGCCGAATGCGCACGTCGCGACCGGAATCGACTCGGAGCGCTTCCTCGACCTGTTACACGAGCGCCTCGCCCGGCTAGGCTAGGTCCGTCGTGTCGGCGGACATCTACACGCTGCTGATCCCGGTCTACATCCTGGTCGGGCTGCTGCTCGCGCTGCTCGCGCTCAACCTGCTCGCGCGGGTCGACAACGGCCGCTACGTGCGGCCGCTCGCGAACGCGATGATGAAGGTGCCGTTCCTGAAGAAGTGGCTGACGAAGGCGTCGAAGGCCAACCTCGAGCGCAAGAACCCGGAGCTCGCGAGCGCGATCGCGAAGCTCGAGCGGAGCGGCGTGCAGAACGACCCGCAGCGCGCGCAGGCCGCGCTCTCGCGCCTCAGCGCCGCGGAGCGCCGCGCCTACCTCGACGCCGCCGGCCAGGAGGGTGCGATCCCCGAGCCGATGAACCGCCAGCAGCGCCGCCAGGCGCAGAAGCTGAAGAAGCGCCGCTAGCGGAGGGATTGGCGGGGCAGTCCACGCTCGCGTTCCGAGAGCCTCAGGACTTTCGCCAAGCCCTCCCACAAGAGGGAAGTCCCGCTCGGCGTCGAAGCAGCGGCGCATGGCGCGCCGCCGGAGACGACGCACCCTCAAGCCGCGCGTGCCCTCGCGCGTCCGGCGCAAGAAGCGCGGGGCAAAAAAGGCCGAGGGGCACCAGCACCCCGAGCTGATCGGGCTCGGGCTGCTCGCGCTGGGCGTGTTCCTCGCCGCGGTCGTGTGGGCCGGCTGGAACGGCGGCTTCGTCGGCGGCTGGATCTCGGACGGCCTCGACGCGTTGATCGGCAGCGCGACGCTGGCGCTCCCGGCCGCGCTCGTGGTGGTCGGCGCGCTGATGGTCGCGCGCAGCGACCTCGTCGACGTGCGACCGTTCCGGACGGGTCTGGTGGTGCTGGCGTTCGGGCTGATGATCACGCTCGGGCAGGATCACGGCGGCTACGTCGGCACGCTGCTCGGCGGCGGGCTCGGGCTCGCGATCGGCTCGACGGGCGTTGCGATCGCCGGCGTGCTCACGCTGATCGTGGGCGGGCTCCTGATCAGCGGCGCCTCGGTCGGCGCGCTGGTGCGCGGATCGGGCCGTACGCTACGCGTTCTAGGATCGCGCACGCTCGAATCACGGCGTGCACGAAGTGCGCCCGAGCCGCGCCTGCAGGTGCTTCCTGGCGCCGCGGCCACGGAGCCGCCGAGGCCGGTGGCGCCGCCGGTGGACGTCGTGCACGAGTTCCCCGACATCGTCTCCGAATCGCCGCCGCAGCTCGTCCACGACGAGCCGCAGCCGGACGAGCCCGACGAGACGAGCCTCTTCGACACCTCCTCCGAGACCGCGACCGAGTACCGGCTCCCCGACCGCGCGCTGCTTCGGCGCTCCGCGCCCGGCTCAGGCCCCGACGCCGAGCACGCCGGCCGCGTCGCCGAGGCGCTCGTCCAGACGCTCGCGAGCTTCGGCGTCGAGGCGGCCGTGATCGGCCAGATCTCCGGCCCCCGGGTGACGCGCTACGAGCTGCAGCTCGCGCCGGGCACCAAGGTCTCGAAGGTGGCCGGGCTCAAGGACGACCTCTCCTACGCGCTGGCGACGACCGAGATCCGCATCCTGGCGCCGATCCCGGGCAAGCAGGCCGTCGGCGTCGAGCTCCCGAACACGAGCCCGAACCTCGTCACGCTCGGCGACATCTATGACGACCTGCCGGCGACGTCCAGCCCGCTCGCGGTGTGGCTCGGCAAGGACATCTCCGGCCAGGCGGTGTGGACCGACCTGGCGCGGATGCCGCACATCCTGATCGCCGGCACGACCGGCTCGGGCAAGTCGGGCTGCATCAACACGATCCTGACCTCGATCCTGCTGCGCTCGACGCCGGACGAGGCCCGGCTGATCCTGATCGACCCGAAGCGAATCGAGCTCAACTACTACGAGTCGATCCCGCACCTCCTGACCCCGGTCGTCTCGAGCCCGAAGGAGGCCGCGGCGGTGCTCGCCAACGTCGTCGCCGAGATGGAACGGCGGTACGAGCGCCTCTCGCAGGTGCGCGCCCGCAACCTCGCGGAGGCGAACCGCGCCTTCCGCTCGCGGGGCGAGCAGACGCTCCCGTACCTGCTCGTGGTGATCGACGAGCTCGCCGACCTGATGATGATCTCGCCGCAGCAGGTGGAGGACGCCGTCATCCGCCTGGCGCAGAAGTCGCGCGCCGTCGGCATCCACCTCGTGCTCGCGACGCAGCGCCCGTCCGTGGACGTGATCACCGGGATGATCAAGGCGAACGTCCCGAGCCGGATCGCCTTCGCCGTCTCGAGCCAGACCGACTCGCGCGTGATCCTCGACCACGCCGGGGCCGAGAGCCTGCTCGGCCAGGGCGACATGCTCTTCAAGCCGCTCGGCACGTCGCGGCTGCAGCGCCTGCAGGGCGCCTTCGTGACCGAGGAGGAGATCGCGCTGATCGTCGAGCAGTGCCGCGCGCAGCGCGAGCAGGAGCTCGACGAGAGCCTGCTCGAGGCGCCTCAGGTGTTCGAAGACGAAGGCGAGCACGACGAGGGCGAGTTCGACCCCGACGAGGATCCGCTGCTCGACAAGGCGATCGAGATCGTCGTCCAGACGCAGACCGCCTCCGTCTCGCTCCTGCAGCGGCGCCTGCGCGTCGGCTACACCCGTGCGGGCCGGCTGATCGACATGCTTGAGCGCCGCGGCATCATCTCGGGCTACGAGGGCTCGAAGCCGCGTCGCGTGCTCGTGGACGAGAGCTCGCTCCCGCAGCTCAGCGACGCCATTTGACCTAGGACCTGCAGGTCCGAATCAGGGCCGGGCGGCCTATGCAACCCGCCTAACTTCGAGCTAGCATCGAGCGTCTTTTCCAGGCGGAAGGTTTCCAATCAGGGAGGGCAAGTTGAAGGTTTCACGTCGTACGTCCATCGTCGCCGCGGCGCTCGCCGTGGTGATGCTGGCCGGGCTCGCGGCGCTGGTGGGCAGCAGCTCGAGCCAGGCGTCGACGCAGGCGAGCAAGGCCACGTTCACGGCCGCGCTCATCAGCGACATCGGCAAGTTCAACGACCGCTCGTTCAACCAGTCGCAGAAAGAGGGTCTCGTCCGGGCGCAGAAGAAGCTGCACGTCAAGATCAAGGCGCTGCAGTCGAACTCGACCTCGGACTACATCCCGAACCTGACGCAGGCCGTCAGGCTCCACGCGAACCTGATCATCTCGGCCGGCTTCCTGCTGGCCGACGCCACGAACACGGTCGCGAAGAAGTACCCGAAGCTCCACTTCGCGATCACCGACTACGACGTCAAGGGGACGCCGTTCAACGGCCGCAAGAACGTGATGGGTCTCACCTACGCGGCGAACGAGTCCGGCTGCCTCGTGGGCGTCCTCGCGGCGAAGATGGCGCAGCGGGCCGGCAAGAAGGTGATCGGTGCCGTCGGTGGCCTGAAGATCCCGCCGGTCGACATCTGGATCGCGGGCTACCGGTACTGCGCGCAGAAGGCCGTTCCGGGCACGCAGGTCCTGATCGACTACTCGCAGGACTTCGTCGCTTCGGACAAGTGCAAGACGGTCGCCGAGAACATGATCGGGCAGGGCGCGCAGGTGCTCTTCCAGGTCGCCGGCGGCTGTGGCCTCGGGACGCTCAAGGCCGCTGCGGCCGCGGGCATCTGGGGCATCGGGGTCGACAAGGACCAGTACAAGGACTCGGCACGCGTCCTGACCTCTGGCGTGAAGCGCGTCGACAACGGCGTCTTCCAGGCAATTCAGAAGACGATGACCAAGAAGGGGTTCAAGGGCGGCGGCAACCTGCTCTTCAACCTCAAGAACGGCGGCATGAGCGTGGGCAAGATCAACCCGTCCGTGCCGAAGGCGTACATCACGCTGATGAACAGCTACAAGACCAAGATCATCAAGAAGCAGCTTCGCGTCCCGACGAAGCTCTAGAGCGAGACGCGGGACGGAGTTCCGACGGCGGGCCCTCCAGGGCCCGCCGTCTGGTAGAACACGAGTCGTGAGGGTGCTGCGGAGAACGATCTACGTGCTCGCGGTGGGCGCGGTCGTCGCGTTCGCGGCCGGGTGCGGCGGGAGCAGCAACAAGAGCTCCGGGACGACGCAGACCTCGACGACCGGCGGCGGCAACAACTCGAGCACGCTCGTGGCGCTCATCAGCGACATCGGCAAGTTCAACGACCGCTCCTTCAACCAGTCGCAGAAAGAGGGCCTCGACCGCGCGAAGGCCGAGCTCGGGATCCAGACCGCCGAGCTGCAGTCGAACTCGACCTCCGACTACGTCCCGAACCTGACCCAGGCGGTGCGCAAGAAGGCCGATCTGATCATCGCCGCCGGCTTCCTGCTCGCGGACGCGACGAACACGGTCGCGAAGGCGAACCCGAAGCTGCACTTCGCGATCACCGACTACGACGTCAAGGGCACCCCGTTCAACGGCCGCAAGAACGTGATGGGCCTGACCTACGCGGCGAACGAGTCCGGCTGCCTCGTCGGGTACCTCGCGGCCGAGATGGCCAAGAAGCAGGGCGGGAAGCAGATCATCGGCGCGGTCGGCGGCCTGAAGATCCCGCCGGTCGACATCTGGATCGCCGGCTACCAGTACTGCGCCAAGTTGTTCAACCCGAAGATCAAGGTGCTGATCGGCTACTCGCAGGACTTCGTCGCCTCGGACAAGTGCAAGACGGTCGCCGAGAACCAGATCTCGCAGGGCGCACAGGTCCTCTTCCAGGTCGCCGGTGGCTGCGGGCTCGGCACGCTCAAGGCAGCGGACGAGGCCGGGATCTGGGGCATCGGGGTCGACAAGGATCAGTACAACGACGCCAAGCGCGTGCTCACGTCCGGCGTCAAGCGCGTCGACAACGGCGTCTTTGACGCGGCCAAGCAGGTGACCCAGGGGAAGTTCAAGGGCGGCGGCAACCTCGTCTTCGACCTGAAGAACGGGGGCATGGACGTCGGGAAGATCAACCCCGCCGTGCCGAAGGCGTTCATCGACAAGATGAACCAGCTGAAGCAGAAGATCATCTCGGGCCAGGTCAAGGTCCCCGCGTCGCTCTAGCCGCTTCGCTGTAGCGCACGCGCCGTCCGCCTCCATAGAATCCTCCGCGGTGGAAGCCTCCACGATCCTCGAGATGCGGGGCATCAGGAAGCAGTTCCCGGGTGTGCTCGCGAACGACGACGTCGACTTCGACCTGCGCAAGGGCGAGGTGCACGCGCTGCTGGGCGAGAACGGCGCGGGCAAGTCGACCCTGATGAACATCCTCTACGGGCTGTACCGACACGACGCGGGCGAGATCGTGCTCAAGGGTCAGAAGGTCTCGTTCGGGTCGGCGAAGGACGCGATCGACCGCGGGATCGGGATGGTCCACCAGCACTTCATGCTGATCCCGGTGATGACGGTCGCCGAGAACATCGTGCTCGAGGTCGAGCCGACGAAGATGGGCGTCCTGCTCGACTACAACCAGGCCGTCGAGCGCGTGCGCGAGATCTCGACGCAGTACGGGCTCGCCGTGAACCCGACGGCCAAGGTCGAGAACATCAGCGTCGGACAGCAGCAGCGGGTCGAGATCCTGAAAGCCCTGTATCGCGGGGCCGAGGTGCTGATCCTCGACGAGCCGACCGCCGTGCTGACGCCGCAGGAGGCGGGCGAGCTGTTCGGGATCATCAGGAGCCTCCAGGAGGGCGGGACCTCGATCATCTTCATCAGCCACAAGCTGAACGAGGTGCTCGAGATCGCCGACAGGATCACGGTTCTGCGCCGTGGCAAGAAGATCGACACCGTGCCGCGCGCGGGCGCGACCGAGGAGGGGCTCGCGAAGATGATGGTCGGCCGCGAGGTGCTGCTGCGCGTCGAAAAACGGTCCGCCGAGCCGGGCGACGTCCTGCTCGAGGTGCGGAACCTGGAGGTCGAAGACGACCGCGGCCTGCCGGCCGTGCGCGACATCTCGTTCCAGGTGCGCGCCGGCGAGATCGTCGGGGTCGCCGGCGTCGAGGGGAACGGCCAGAGCGAGCTGATCGAGGCGATCACCGGGTTGCGAAGCGCCAAGAGCGGGGAGGTGGCAGTCGCCGGCCGAGTCGTCGCCCACCCGACCGCCCGTCATATGCTCGACGTCGGCGTCGGGCATATCCCCGAAGACCGGCAGCGGCGCGGGCTCGTGCTCGAGTTCTCGATCGCCGAGAACATCGCGCTGCACGACTACAACAAGCCGCCCGAGTCGCGATTCGGCTGGCTCTTCCCGGGACGCCTGGTGCAACGGGCGCGCCGCTTGATCAAGGAGTTCGACATCCGCGGCGGCGGCCCGCACACGGCTGGAGGCTCGCTCTCCGGCGGCAACCAGCAGAAGCTCGTCGCGGCGCGCGAGGTCGCGCGCGACCCGAAGGTGCTCGTCGCCGCCCAGCCGACGCGCGGGCTCGACGTCGGCGCGATCGAGTACCTCCACCGCCGGCTCGTCGAGGAGCGCGACGAGGGCCGGGCGATCCTGCTCGTCTCGCTCGAGCTCGACGAAGTCATGTCGCTCTCGGACCGCATCCTCGTCATGTACGAGGGGCAGATCGTCGGCGAACACACGCCCGAGGCGACCGAGGAAGAGATCGGCCTCGAGATGCTCGGGGGCCGCCGCAAGGAGCCCACGGCCGCTTGAGCGAGCCGCTCGCGCCGAGGCAGGGGAGGGAGCCGGAGGAGATCTCCGAGGCGCCGCCGACGACCGCGGCGTCGCGGCTGGCGATCTGGCAGAAGGCGGGCGGGATCGCCGTCCCGGTGCTGACGGCCGTGCTCGCGTTCCTGATCGGCGGCCTGATCGTCCTCGCCACCGGCCACAACCCGTTCCAGGCCTACTGGGACATCGTGAAGGGGGCCGGCCTGAACTGGCTCGCGCACCCGACGAACACCGACGTCGCGAACACGGCGGCCTACAACTTCAGCCAGACGCTGCTCCAGACGACGCCGCTGATCCTGACGGGGCTCGCGGTCGCGTTCGCCTTCCGCTGCGGCATGTTCAACATCGGTGGCAACGGCCAGTACCTCGTCGGCCTGTACGTCGCCAACTGGGTCGGGATCTCGTTCGTGAACATGACGCGGCCGGCGCACGTGCTCCTCGGCATCCTCGCTGCGGCCGCCGCCGGGGCGATCTGGGCCGGGATCGCCGGCTTCCTGAAGGCGACCACCGGCGCCCACGAGGTGATCTCGACGATCATGCTCAACTGGGTCGCCTACTGGATCGGGAACTACATCTTCCAGCAGGGCGGCCCGCTGCAGGGCGCCGAGAACAAGCCGCTCAGCATCCCGATCTCGGGCGACATCGCCCACAGCGCGCGCATCCCCGTCTTCTGGGGCGACGCCGACCTGCAGGGGCTGCACATCGGCTTCTTTTTCGCGATCGGCGCCCTCGTCGTGTTCTGGCTGATCCTGAACCGGACGACGCTCGGATACGAGGTGAAGGCGGTCGGCTACAACCCGGATGCGGCCGCGTACGGCGGGATCAAGGTGCGCGTCAACTACGTCCGCGCGATGGCGATCTCCGGCGCGTTCGCGGGCCTCGCCGGCGGCCTCGACATGCTCGGCTACCTCTACCACTACGGCACCACCGACGTGCAGGCGGCCTCGATCGGCTTCCTCGGAATCGCGGTCGCGTTGCTGGGCCGGAACACGGCCCTCGGCGTCGGCCTCGCCGGCTTCCTCTTCGGTGGGCTGCTGTACGGGACGACGCACGGGCTCCAGTCCGGCACGATCGACCCGAGCCTCGCGGGCCACCTGACCGAGATGATCCAGGGGCTCGTCGTGCTGTTCGTCGGCGCGGACGTCCT
>DATIER010000015.1:0-5818 GCA_035455605.1 Gaiellaceae bacterium | reverse complement strand
TGCCGAGCTCGGCGCCGTCGCTGCCGAGCACCTTCCAGCCGCGCTCGACCAGGAACCAGGAGACGGGGTCGGGCACTAGACCGCTCGGCCGCCGACGTACCAGACGGGGCCCTGCGTGTAGACCGGGCGCGTGTCCGAGAGCGCCCAGAGGATCCGCAACGTGCCGCGGATGCTCTCGGCGTCCAGCCGCTCCAGGCACCTCCGCGTCATCTCGGGCGAGGCGCCGTAGCCGAAGCGGCGCGCGACGCGGAACCGGAAGGCGAGCCGGTCCGGGACGCGCGTGGGGTTGACCGGCGCCAGCCGCAGCGCGCCGGGGTCGAGGTAGTCGCTCGAGGCGAGCTCGATCTCCGCGTAGAGGTCGCTCCAGTCCTCCGGCAGCTCGGTCGAGAGGAGCTCCCACTGCTGCGCGAGCTCCAGGTGCCTGCGAGCCGCCTGCGCGCCGGGCGCCTCGTCGACGCCGATCAGCTTCAACGTCCCGCCGATCCGTTCGGCATCCAGGCGCGCCAGCAGCCGGCGCGCCAGCTCGGCCGAGGTGCCGGCCCCGCCGCGTGCGACCTGGAACGTGACGAAGCTCGCGTAGAGCCCGGGATTCGCCGGGCCGAGCAGCGCCGCGGCCCGTTCGGCGCGCCCGCGCTCGGTCAGCGTCAGCCGCAGGCGCGCCGCCGCCCAGTCGCCGGGCAGGCCGTCCGCGATCGCCCGCCACTGGTCGACGAGAGCCATCGGGCGGAGCATAGACTCAACGTCGTGGCGAAGGTCGAGGCGAAACGGGGCCTGTCCGAGGAGCGGCTGCGCGAGTTCCTGCGCGAGATGCTCTTGATCAGGCGCTTCGAGGAGAAGGTCGAGGAGCGCTTCCGCGCCGGCGAGCTGCCCGGCTTCCTGCACGTCGCGATCGGCCAGGAAGGTGTCGCGGTCGGCGTGTGCCAGGCGATGGAGGACGGCGACGTCTTCGCCTCGACGCACCGCGCGCACGGCCACACGCTCGCGCGCGGAACGCATCCCAACGCGATCATGGCGGAGCTCTACGGGAAGATGGAAGGCTGCTCGCACGGCTACGGCGGCTCGATGCACCTCTACGACGTCGAGCGCGGCAACCTGGGGGCGAACGCGGTCGTCGGCGGCGGCCTGCCGGCGATCACGGGCGCCGCGCTCGCGTTCAAGCTGCGCGGCGAGCCGCGGGTCGCGGTCGCGTTCTTCGGCGACGGGGCGACCAACATCGGCACCTTCCACGAGTCGCTCAACCTCGCGCAGCTCTGGCAGGTACCCGCGGTGTTCGTGCTCGAGGACAACCACTGGGCCGAGTCGACGCCGGAGAGTCAGCATTCGCCGATCCGCGACCTGAGCAAGCGCGCCGACGCCTTCGGCATGAAGGTGATGAAGGCCGACGGCCAGGACGTGGAGGAGGTGCACCGCGTCGCGCAGCGCGCGCTGAAGCACGCGCGCGACGGGAAGGGGCCGATCTTCATGCACGTGGAGACCGAGCGTCTCGTCGGCCACTACATCGGCGACCCGCAGGTCTACCGCGACAAGGAGCAGCTGCGCGAGCTGCAGGAGACGCGCGACCCGATCACGCTGCTGCGCGAGAAGCTCGGCGTCTCCGACGAAGAGTTCGACGACGCCGACCGCGAGGTGCAGGAGCTCGTCGACGCGTCCGTCGAGTTCGCCAAGGCCGGCACCGACCCCAAGCCAGAGGACGCGCTGAAGAACGTCTATGCGTGAGCTGAGCTATCGGGAGGCGGTGCGGGACGCGCTCTCGCAGGCGATGCGGCAGGACGACGACATCTTCGTGATGGGCGAGGACATCGCCGAGATGGGCGGCTCGATGGGCGTGACGGCCGGGATGCTGGACGAGTTCGGGCCCGACCGGATCCGAAACACGCCGATCTCCGAGAGCGCGATCGTCGGCGCCGGCATCGGCGCGGCGATGCAGGGCATGCGGCCGGTCGTCGAGGTGATGTACGAGGACTTCCTGACGGTCTCGATGGAGCAGATCGTCAACCAGGCGGCCAAGCACCGGTACATGTCGGGCGGGCAGCTGAAGGTGCCGCTGACGATCCGCACGCAGGGCGGCGCCGGCTGGTCGCCGGGCGCGCAGCACGCGCAGCAGGTCGAGGCGTGGTTCGTTCACGTGCCGGGGCTGAAGGTCGTCTTCGCCTCGACGCCGACCGACGTGCGCGGGCTGCTGTGGTCGGCGATCTACGACGACAATCCGGTCATCTTCTTCGAGCACCGGACGCTGTACGGGCTGAAGGAGGAGGTGCCCGAGGAGCTCGAGCCGATCCCGATCGGGCAGGGCCGCGTGCACCGCGAGGGCTCGGACGTGACCGTCGTCGCGACCGGCCGGCTCCTGCACGAGGCGCTGAAGGCGGCCGAGCAGGCCAAGTCGGAAGGCATCTCGGTCGAGGTCTGGGACCCGCGGACGCTGCAGCCGCTCGACGTCGACGGGCTCGTCGCCTCGGTCAAGAAGACGAACCGCGTCGTCGTCGCGCACGAGGCGGTCACCAGGATGGGCTTTGGCGCCGAGATCGCGGCCGTCGTGGGCGAGCAGGCGTTCGACTGGCTCGACGCGCCGGTCGAGCGTGTCGGCGCGAAGTTTGTACCGCTCCCCTTCGCGCCGGTGATGGAGGAGTACGTCGTCCCGCACGCCGCCGACGTGCTGGAGGCGGTCAAGCGGACGGTGGCTCGGGATGCCTGACGTGTCCGTTCGGGCCAAGGCCCAGGGACTGTCCCCGGGCCGTGGCCGAAGGGGACATACCTCCGCAGAGAATCCGGCCGGGCTTCGGCCGCCAGCCTCCGCGGACGTGTCCGTCCGAGCCGTGACCCGGGGACAGTCCCTCGAGGTTCGCCGTGGCTAACGAGGTCAAGCTCCCGCGCCTCGGCCAGGGCATGGAGTCCGGCACGATCGTCAAGTGGCTCAAGTCCGAGGGCGAGCGCGTCGAGAAAGGGGAGCCGCTCTACGAGCTCGACACGGACAAGGTGACGCAGGAGGTCGAGGCCGACGCCTCCGGCGTCCTGCTGAAGATCGCGATCCCGGAAGGCGAAGTGCCCGTCGGCCGCACGATCGCGGTGATCGGCGAGGAGGGTGAGCAGGTCGAGCTCGGCGCCAACGGCGTCTCCGAGCAGCCACCGCCGGGCGCGGCCGAGAGCGACGTGCAGACGGTCGAGGCGCCCGCGCAGGCCCCCGCGCGGGAAGCCGACCGCGAGCGCGGCCGCGAGACCGCCGCCGAGGCCGCGGGCACGCTCGATCAGCTCGCGCCGCAGCGGGACGGCGGACGGATCAAGGCGTCGCCGCTCGCCCGCCGGATCGCCCGCGAGCGCGGCATCGACCTTGCGGCCGTGAACGGCACGGGGCCCGAGGGCCGGATCGTGGCCGAGGACGTCGAGCGCGCCGGCGTGTCGGCTCCTGCCGCCGCGCCCGCTCCGACTCCGGTGCCGGGCGAGGTCGAGCGCGTCGAGCTGACCAGCATCCGCAAGACGATCGCCCGCCGGCTCACCGAGGCGTGGCAGATCCCGGTCTTCCAGCTCCAGACCTCGGCCGACATGACGCGCGCGAACGCGCTCGTCGAGCGGCTGCGCGAGGACGGGACGAGGGCGACCCTCACCGACGTCCTGACGAAGGTGTGCGCCGCCGCCTTGCTCCGGCACCGCGAGGTGAACGCCCGGTACAGCGAGGATGCGATCCTGCTCTACCCGACCGCGAACGTCGGCATCGCCGTCGCCGCACCCCAGGGCCTCGTGGTGCCGGTGATCCGCTCCGCCGAGCGGCTGCGGCTGGCCGAGATCGCGGCCGCGCGCGCGGACGTCGTCGGTCGCGCGCGCGAGAACAAGCTCCAGCGGAGCGACCTCGAGGACGGCACGTTCACGATCTCGAACCTCGGCATGTTCCGCGTCGAGCGCTTCACGGCCGTCCTCAACCCGCCGCAGGCGGCGATCGTCGCCGTCGGCGCGACCGAGGAGCGCGCGGTCGCGGTGGCCGGCGAAATCGTCGTCCGTCCGATGCTGACGCTGACGGCGACGTTCGACCATCGAGCGGTCGACGGAGCCCCGGCCGCGGACTTCCTCCAGACGGTGAAGGAGCTGCTGGAGGAGCCCGCGCTGATGTTGTAAGGATCCGTGCCGTGAGGATCTGGTACCGCGTCGCCGACCTCGACGCCGCCCGGGCCTTCTACCGAGACGCGCTCGGCTTCACCGAAACCTTCGTGGACGCGGATGAGCGCTGGGCGAGCCTCGAACGCGGCCCGACGGAGATCGCGCTCGGCGAGAGCCCGGAGCCGCCGTCGGAGGAGGACGCGGTCGCGACGATCGACGTCGAGGACGTGAAGGGCGAGCGCGAGCGGCTGGCTGCGGCCGGCGTCGAGGTCGGCGTCGTGCTGGAGCTGCACGGCGCGATGCGTGTGCTCGACGTCTTCGACCCGGACGGCAACCGGATCCAGCTGACGGAGGAGGTCACGTGATCCGCCCGGCGGGCCCGCAGGACGTCCCGTTCCTGCGCGACATGCTGCGGCACGCGTACTACTGGCGCGTCGACCGCGTCACGGAGGCGGGCGAGCCGCCGGTGCGCCGCTACGTCGAGCGCTGGGGCCGACCGGGCGACACGGCGCTGATCGCGATCCAGGACTTTCAGAAGGTGGGCGCCGCGTGGTACCGGCTCTTCACGCAGGGGCATGCGGGCTACGGGTTCATCGACGAGCAGACGCCGGAGCTGTCGATCGCGATCGTTCCGAGCCGTCGCGGCTCGGGCCTCGGCTCGGAGCTGCTGAGCGCGCTGCTCGACCGCGCCCGCGCCGACGGCTACGCGGCGATCAGTCTCAGCGTCGAGAAGGGGAGCCCCGCGGTCGGCCTGTACGAGCGGCACGGCTTCGCGCGCATTCGCGACGATGACGGCGGCGTGACGATGCGCGCCGGGCTGGCCGGATGAGCCGGGCGGGCGAGCCGCGGAGCGCCGAGACCGGCCAGCGGCCGAAGCGTCGTCCGCGCGCGTGAACCATTCCCCCCGGGGGCCTTCGGCCCCAAGCCCCCGTTTCTGAGCGTACCGAGGAACGTGTCACGCGTGGGTGACGCCTTCGTGCCGGGAGTGCGCAACTTCGGTCACACGCACCTCACCGCGCCCGCGGACGAGCGAGCGCAGCGCCCGCGACCGCGCGCGCGGCGCCCTCGCTAGGATCGCCCGCGACCAAGCGAGGCGAGGAGTTGACCAGAGATGGAATGTGACGTTGCCGTCCTGGGAGGCGGCCCCGGCGGGTACACGGCCGCGATCCGCGCGGCGCAGCTCGGCGCCAGGACCGTCTGCATCGAGAAGGAGCCGGAGCTCGGCGGAACGTGCCTCCGCGTCGGCTGCATCCCGACCAAGGCGTGGGTCCAGACGGCGTTCGCGATCAAGCAGGCGAAGGAGACGTTCGGCAAGCTCGGCGTCCAGACCGGGGAGCCGACGCTCGACCTCGCCACCGCGAACGAGTGGAAGGACGGGGTCGTCAAGCAGATGACCGGCGGCGTCGCGACGCTCTTCAAGGCGAACGGCGTCGACTGGGTCAAGGGCGTCGGCCGCTTCCGCGACGCGAACACGATCGACGTCGACGGCGGCGAGCCAGTCACGTTCAAGCAGGCGATCATCGCGTCGGGCTCCTACCCGCTGCGGCCGCCGATCGAGGGCCTCGACTCGCCGCGCTGCGTCGACTCCACGGGGCTCCTCGCGCAGACCGAGGTGCCGCGGAGGCTCGTCGTCCTCGGCGGCGGGATCATCGGCTGCGAGTTCGCCTCGATCTTCGCCCGCTTCGGCTCCGAGGTGACGATCGTCGAGATGCTCGACACGCTCATCCCGCAG
>DATIER010000014.1:0-6287 GCA_035455605.1 Gaiellaceae bacterium | reverse complement strand
CGCCGTCGCCGCGCTCGATCTTCTCCAGGATCTGCACCATCCAGCGCGTGCCCTCGCGGCACGGCGTGCACTTGCCGCACGACTCGTGCATGTAGAACTTCGTCGAGCGGAGCGCGAGCTGCACGAGGCAGCAGCGGTCGTCGATCACGATCAGCGAGGCCGCGCCGAAGAACGTCCCGATCGCGCCCATCGAGTCGTAGTCGAGCGGCACGTCGATCTGCCGCGGCGTCAGGGCCGGGACGGACGAGCCGCCGGGGATGACCGCCTTCAACTGCCGGCCGCCAGCGATCCCGCCCGCGTGGGTGTAGATCAGCTCGCGCATCGAGGTGCCGAGCTCGAGCTCGTAGTTCCCGGGCCGCTCGACGTTGCCCGAGACGGAGAAGATCACCGTGCCGGGCGAGCCGGGGGTGCCGAGCTCCCGGAACCGCTCCGCGCCGAGCTCGACGATCGCCGGCACGGTCGCGATCGTGCAGACGTTGTTGATCTGCGTCGGCGCGGCGTAGAGACCCTGGATCGGCGGGAACGGCGGTCGCGGCCGGGGCTGTCCGCGCCGGCCCTCGAGCGAGTCGAGCAGCGCCGTCTCCTCGCCGCAGATGTAGGCGCCGGCGCCGCGGTAGACGGTGATCTGCACGTCGCCGAAGAGCCCCGCCTTACGCGCGTCCTCGACCGCCTTCGCCAGGATCTCGTACTCGGTCAGGTACTCGCCGCGGATGTAGATGAACACGTCCTGCGACTCGATCGCGTGCGCCGCGATCAGGCAGCCCTCGAGCAGCCGGTGCGGCACGCGCGTCATCACCTCGCGATCCTTGAACGCGCCCGGCTCGGACTCGTCCGCGTTGACGACGAGGTACTTCGGCTTCGGGCTCTTGCGGTCGATCAGCGACGCCTTGCGCCCCATCGGGAAGCCCGCGCCGCCGCGCCCGCGCAGGTTCGCGGCCTGCAGCTCGGCGATCAGATCGTCCGACGTCATCGCCAGTGCCTTCGGCACCTGCTCGTAGCCGCCGATCGCGCGGTACTCGGCCAGCTTCGTCAGGTCGCGCTCGTCGGCACCCGCCAGCAGCATCGACCTAGCCGGCACGGACGTCCTCCACGATCGCGGGCACGTCCTCCGGCTTGACGAACTGCCGGTACCGGTGGTCGACGGCGACGACGGTCGCGTAGCCGCAGCCGCCGAGGCACTCGACCGTGCGGAACGTGACCTCGCCGTCCTCGGTCGTCGCGCCGGGCTCGACGCCGAGCTCCGACTCGAAGGCGTCCACCACCTGCTGCGCCCCGACGAGCGCGCACGAGAGGTTGGTGCAGACCTCGATCGAGTGCCGGCCCACGGGTGCCAGGTGGAACATGTCGTAGAAGGAGGCGACCGCCTGGCAGTACGCGGGCGTCAGCCCGAGCGCGTCGCCGACCCACTCGAACGACTCCGTGTCGAGCCAGCCGTCGTTGTGCTCCTGCGCGAGCCGGAGCGCGGGGATGGTCGCGCTGCGGGAGTCCGGGAACTGCGCCGCGAGCTTTCGCACCTGCTTCGTCAGCTGGTCGGTCGCCGGGTTCAGCGGTCGACCTCGCCCATGACGGTGTCCAGCGAGCCGACGATCGCGATCAGGTCGGCGACGAGCGCGTCCGTCATGCAGGTCGCCGTCGCCTCGAGCGCGACGAAGCTCGGCGCGCGGAACTTGACGCGCCAGGGCTTGGGGCCGCCGTCGGACACGACGTAGCAGCCGAGCTCGCCGCGCGCCGACTCGATCGGCACGTAGACCTCGCCCTCGGGCACGCGGAACCCCTCGGTGACGATCTTGAAGTGGTGGATGAGGGACTCCATCGAGGTGTGGAGCTCCTCGCGCGGCGGCAGGACGACCTTCCGGTCGTCCGTGATCCACGGCTGCCCCTCCATCGCCTCGAGCCGGTCGAGGCACTGGGCGACGATGCGGGTCGACTCCCGCATCTCGTCCATGTGGACCTTGTAGCGATCCCAGACGTCGCCGTTGTAGTAGACCGGCACGTCGAAGTCGACCTGGTCGTAGGCGAGGTAGGGGCTCGCCTTGCGCAGGTCCCAGTCGACGCCGGAGCCGCGCAGCACGGGTCCGGTCTGGCCGAGGGCGATCGCGTCCTCGGCCGAGAGCAGGCCGAGCCCCTTCGTCCGCTCGAGCCAGATCGCGTTCTGGTCGACGAGCGTCTCGTAGTCGTCGACCGCCTTCGGCATCCAGTTGCAGAACTTGCGCGCCTCGGGGAAGAACCCGGGCGGGATGTCCTCGGCGAGGCCGCCCACCTGGTAGTAGCGCGTGTGCATGCGCGCCCCGGTGACCATCTCGAAGAGGTCGAGGATCGAGTCGCGCTCGCGGAAGCAGTACCAGAACATCGAGATCGCCCCGAGCTCCAGCGCGGCCGTCGCGAGCCAGACCAGGTGCGAGTGGATCCGGTTCAGCTCGGCCAGGCACATGCGCATCCAGGTCGCCTTCTCGGGGATCTGCATGTCGAGCAGCTTCTCGACCGCGAGGACGAAGACGAGCTCGTTGTTCTGGAAGCTGAGGTAGTCGATCCGCGGCGAGTAGGTGATCGCCTTCCACCAGCTCTTCTGCTCCATGTTCTTCTCGAAGCCGGTGTGCAGGTAGCCGATCACCGCGCTCAGACCGACGACGTCCTCGCCGTGGAGCTCGATCACCAGGCGCAGCACGCCGTGCGTCGACGGGTGGTTCGGCCCGAAGTTGATCTCGAGCACGTCCTCGGAGTCGCGCAGGTCCTCCGGGATTCGCAGGATCGTCGGCACCGGCTGCGGGATGCGCGAGCCCTCGTAGATCTTCGGGCGCTCGGGGGCGAGAGCCACTACGTCTCCTCCGAGAAGCGCACCGGCTCGCCGCCGATCGGGTAGTCCTTGCGCAGCGGGTGCCCCTCCCAGTCCTCCTCCATCAGGATCCGCGTCAGGTTGGGATGGCCCTCGATCCGGATCCCCATCATGTCCCAGGCCTCCCGCTCGTGCCAGTCGGCCGTCGGCCAGATCGAGATCACGCTCTCGACCGGCTCGTCCTCGTCGAGCCAGACCTGCACGCGCACGCGCCGACCGCCCGGGACCGCGACGAGGTGGTAGTTGACCGAGAAGCGCTTGGCCTTCGGCTCGGGCGCGCGCGGCAGCCCCTGGGATCCCGGCGAGTTGAGGTCGCGCCCGGACGTCGTGCCGAGATAGCCGGCGATCCCGCGAAGGCCCCAGCCGAGGTAGTCGGTCGGCGTGATGTCGGCCAGCATCGAGAAGCCCTTGCTGTCGCGCAGGTGTAGGCACGCCTCGACGAGGCGCGCCGGGTCGACGACGAGCGTCGTCTCGCCGTACGCCTCCCGCGTCTCGACGACGCCCGGAACGCCGTCGTAGGTCAGCTTGCCACGCCCCGGATCTCGTACGCCGGCGGCACGCCCGCCCTGATCTTCTCCTGCAGCCGGATGATGCCCTCGACGAGCGCCTCCGGACGCGGCGGGCAGCCGGGCACGTGGATGTCGACCGGCGTGATCTTGTCGACGCCCTGGAGGACGGTGTAGTTGTTGAACATGCCGCCCGAGCTGGCGCACGCGCCCATCGCGATCACCCACTTCGGCTCGAGCATCTGGTCGTAGATCTGGCGCAGCGGCGCGGCCATCTTGTGGGCGACGCGGCCGGAGACGATCAGCAGGTCGGCCTGGCGCGGCGAGGAGCGGAAGACCTCCGCGCCGAAGCGGGCGACGTCGTAGCGCGCTGAGACGATCGACATCATCTCGATCGCGCAGCAGGCGAGGCCGAACGTGTCCGGCCAGATCGAGCTGGACTGCGCCCACCGCACCGCCTTCTCGACCGTGGTCAGCATCAACCGCTGCTCGAGGTCGCCGAGCTCGGTCTCGAACGTGCCGGGGCCCTTCCCCGGCCACATCACCCGCTCGGAGTGGAGGCCGTAGTCCTTGAGCCGCTTGCTCTTGCTTACCGCCACTCGAGCGCGCCCTTCCGCCAGATGTACACGTACGCGACGGCGAGGATGACGATGAAGAAGAGGAACTCCACGAACCCGAACCAGGCGAGCTGGTGGAGGATCACCGCTAGCGGATACAGGAACACGATCTCGATGTCGAAGACGATGAAGAGCATCGCCGTCAGGTAGAAGCTGATCGTGAAGCGGCTCGACTGCGTCGGGCCCTGCGAGACGCCGGACTCGAACGGAAGCGTCTTCGCCCGCAGGTTGCGGCTCGGCCGCGTCGCGAGCGCGAACGACGCGAAGAGCATCGACAGCGGAATCGCGAGCGCGAAGAAGCCGTAGATCAGAAAGGGCAACCAGCTGTCAAGCACGCGCATCCTCCCCGCGGTCGAGCGAGCAGGAACGTAGCAGAGTCGGGACGGGCTACGAGCGGAGAGGAAAACGGCTCAACCACGCGTGTCGCAGCTGTTACAAGCTGGGGGTTTCCGCAGCCTCCGGGAGGGGGATTCGGACGATCGGAACACGTTGCTACGATGCGAGCGATGGCGATTACCGAGCAGCCCCTCACGATCGTCTCGCTCACCGAGAGCGCGGCGACGAAGATCAGGGGCCTGATGGCCGAGGAGCCCGCCGGCGAGGCGGAGGTGCTGCGCATCGCCGTCCAGGGCGGCGGCTGCTCCGGGTTCCAGTACGCGCTCGGCTTCGACCGCGGGCCGCAGGACGGGGACCACGAGCTCTCCAGCCACGGCGTGCCGGTGGTCGTCGACCCGTTCAGCGCGCCGTACCTGACTGGCACCGAGATCGACTGGGTCGAGGGCCTGCAGGCGGGCTTCGCGATCAACAACCCGAACGTCACCGGCTCGTGCGGCTGCGGCCACTCCTTCCAGGTGGAGGAGGGCGAGGGGCCCGACGGCGCCGCGGGTTGCGGCTCCGGCTGCTCGCACTGACGACCTGACGCGGCTCTAGAGTCGGGGTCGGCAAACGACCCGTGAGGTGAACGCGTGCAGGCGGCTCGAACGATCTACCGGTACTGGATCACGCTCGTCTGGCTCGCCGTGGTCGCGCAGATCGCGGCGGCCGCCTACGGCGCGTTCTATACGGCCGACAAGCTCAACTCGCAGAGCGGCCCCGACGAGGGCCGCACCGTCAGCGAGACGGTGTTCGACCACGGCTTCGGGTTCCACACGGCGTTCGGCTACCTGATCTTCGTCGGCGCGCTCGTCCTGCTCGTGCTCGCCCTCGTCGCCCGGGTCGGTCGGCCGCGCATCTGGCTCGTCGTCGCCGTGCCGGTGGCGGTCGCCGTCCAGATCGTGCTCGCTTGGATCAGCGAGGCGGTGCACGGGGTCGGGATCCTGCACGGGCTGAACGCGCTCGTCGTCTTCGGGCTGACGGGATATCTCACCGGCGAGGCGTGGCGTGGACGGCGTGCGGCGCCCGTCGAGTCGGTGACGACCGGTGCGTGACTAGCATGCGGACGCCGTGAACGACAACGGCGTCGTCGACATCACCATTCTCGGCGCGGGCCCCGCGGGTCTCGCCGCCGCCTACTACGCCGGTCACCGCGACGCCTCGGTGCGGATCATCGAGAGCCTGGAGCAGCTCGGCGGCCAGGTCGCGGCCGTCTACCCGGAGAAGAACGTCTACGACGTCGCCGGGCACCCGAAGATCCTCGGGACGAAGCTCGTCGAGCTCTGCTGCGAGCAGGGCCTGCAGTACGAGCCGGCGATCCACCTCGGCGAGGAGGTGCGGACGCTGGAGCGCCTGAGCCAGAACGGCGAGGAGCTGCTCGCGATCGGGACGGACAAGGGCGGGCCCTATCTCACGCGCGCGTTGATCATCACCGCCGGCCACGGCGCCTTCGAGCCGCGCAAGCTCGGGATCGAGGGGATCGAGGAGTGGGAGGGGCGCGGCGTGCACTACTTCGTGCGCGAGAAGGAGGCCTTCCGCGACCGGACCTGCGTGATCGTCGGCGGCGGCGACTCGGCGCTTGACTGGACGCTCGGGCTGCAGGACACCGCAAGGCATCCGATCGCGCTGGTGCACCGCCGCGACAACTTCCGCGCGCTCGAGTCGTCGGTCAGCGAGGCGCGTGCGCTCGAGGGCCAGGGCCGCGTGCGGATCTTCACGCCGTGCGAGGTGCGCGAGATCCACGGCGACGGCTCGGTGCAGGCGGTCTCGATCGAGAACACGAAGACGGGCGAGGTCGAGCAGGTCGACTGCGACGCGCTGATCACGCTGCTCGGCTTCCACTCGCACCTCGGCGCGATCGCGGACTGGGGCCTCGAGCTGCACGGCAAGCGGCAGATCGTTATCGACCCGACGACCTGCGAGACGACCGTCCCCGGCGTGTACGCGGCGGGGGACGTG
>DATIER010000013.1:0-21502 GCA_035455605.1 Gaiellaceae bacterium | reverse complement strand
CGAGCTCGAGCGAGCGGCAGATGCGGACGAGCGCCGCGCCGCGCCGCATGCCGAGCCCGAGCCGGCGCAGCTCCGCAGGCGAGACCCGTGCGAGCGTGGCGCAGTCGGGCGGCGCGTGCAGCTGTGTGCCCTCGAGCCTCGGCATCAGCGCCCGGACGATCGTCTGCTCGACCTGGCGCGCCCGCTTCGCCTGGATCAGCTGTCCGGCGACCGCACGCAGCAGCGCCTGCGCGACCGTCGCAGTACGCAGCGGCCGCAGCCCCCGGACGTGCCGGGTCGCCGCGCCGAGCAGCGGGTCGCGCGCGAACCGCCCGAGGAACTCCGAGTGGTCGTCGTCGAGCGCGAGGACGAAGCGGAGCTCGTCGATGCCGGCCTCGTGCGGCGCGCGCAGCTGGACGAGGCCGTCGGCCTGCTGCCACGCGCGGCCGGCGCCGCCGCTCGCGAGCGCCGCGACGAGGACGCCGTCGACGTTCGTGCGCGTCGCGTCGGAGCCGTGGCGGAGGGTGGCGCGCAGCGAGTACGGGCCCCGCGGTCGGACCGCGGCGGCGATCACCGAGCGGAGCGCGAGTCGGTGGCGCGCGGCTCGGACGCGAGCTCCGCGGCGCGCTCGAGCACCTCGAGCGCCTCGTCCTCGCGGCCCGCGCGCCGCAGGAACTTGCCCCACGCGAGATAGGCCTCGACGTAGTCGCGCTGGTGGCCCTGCTCCTCGAGCAGCGTCGTCGCCCTCCGGAAGGCGTCGTCGGCGCCGTCGTGCTCACCCTGCAGCGCGAGCCCGTCGGCGAGCGCCCAGAGCGCGTTGCCGCGCTCGTGCGGGTACTCGTCGCCGACCGCGTCGAGCGCCACCTGCGCCCGGCGAACCGCCTCGTCACCGTCGCCCAGGTGCACCGCGCGCCTGGCCTGGTCGGTGTGGAGGTTGGCGACGTCGAGCGGCTCGGGCGACGCCCCGAACAGGCGCTCGGCGAGGTCGAAGTGCCGGCCGGCCTCCTCGACGCGATCCTGCGTCATCAGGATCGTCCCGCAGAGCAGGTGCGCGCGGGCGAGGTGGAGCGTGTCGTCGGTGACGTCGAGCAGCGCGATCGCGCGGCGCACGTACTCGAGAGCCGCGGCCGGCCGGCCCTGGAGCTCGTTCAGCCGTGCGAGGCCCCAGTACAGCCGGACACGCGAGTACGCGTCCGTCAGCTCTTCCGCCCGCTCGAGCGCACCGTCGAGCACGGCCTGTGCGCGCTCGAGGTCGCCCAGGTCGGTGAGCGCGTAGCTGAGGTACGTCGTGAAACGGATCCGGGCGGCAACGTCGCCGGGAGCGTCGTGCTCGATCTGCTCGAGGCAGCGCTCGAACAGCTCGACCGCCTTGTCCGAGCGTGAGGTCGCCGCGTAGGCGCGGCCGAGGGTGGCGAACACGTCGGGGCGGCCGCTCGGCGACGCGGCCGACAGCTCCAGCCCCGCCTCGAGCCGCTCGATGGCGTCGGCATTGCGGCCGGCGGCGGCGGCGGCGAGGCCGAGCGCGATGCTCGCCCGCGACGCCGCGACCGCGTCGCCCGCGGCCAGCGCCTCCTCGTGGAGCCGCTCGAGCTGCCGCTCGGCGTCGCTCGCGTCGTCGGCCAGCCGCAGGGCGAGCTCGGCGTCGGCGATGCGGAGCTCGCGCTCGTCCGTGTCGCGGATCTCGGAGCCGGTCTCGAGGTAGTCGGCGGTGACGCCGAGCTTCCTGGCCAGCATCCGCAGCGCCTTGACCGACGGGCGGCGCGCGCCGGCCTCGATCCGCGAGATGTAGGCGTACGAGACGCCGGGAGAAGAGAGCTCACGCTGCGACAGCCCGCGCTCGTGTCGCAGGCGCCGCAGACGTTGGCCGATCGTCTCGACCTGCCCCTGGAACTCGGACGCCACGCGTGGCCAGTCTGCCGTTCGCAGCTGACAGCGTCAACGACGAAACGGCTACCGCGTCAGGCGCTATCGTCGCATCGTGAGCGTCGATCCCCGCGTCGACATCGGCCACGTCCATCTCAAGGTCGCGGACCTCGACCGCTCGCTCGGCTTCTACCGGGACGTCCTCGGCTTCGACGTCACGCAGCGCTACGGCGACCAGGCGGCGTTCGTCTCGGCCGGCGGCTACCACCACCACCTCGGGCTGAACACGTGGGAGTCGCGCGGCGGGTCGCCGCCGCCGCCCGGCACGACCGGCCTGTACCACGTCGCCATTCGCTACCCGGACCGGGCGCAGCTCGGGAACGCGCTCAAGCGGCTCGTCGACGCGCGCTGGCCGATCGACGGCGCGACCGACCACGGCGTCTCCGAGGCGATCTACCTGCGTGACCCGGACGGCAACGGCGTCGAGCTGTACCGCGACCGCGCGGAGGAGGACTGGCCGCGCACGGCCGACGGCGAGCTGGCGATGCACAACGCGCCGCTCGACCTCCAGGCGCTCCTTGAGGAGGCTGCGTAGTGGCCAAGGGGTACGCCGAAGGGCCTGCGGCCGAGGAGGCGGAGCGCCGCCGCGAGGAGCTCGAGCGCGCCGCCGGAGCGCCCGAGCGAGAGGTGCGGCTGGCCGTCTACGGCTCGACGGAGGACGAGCCGGAGCGCCACTTCCTGGGCTGGCGCGACGAGATCGACCCCGACGAGCTCTTCGCCGCGGGCGAGGCGTGGGGGATCACGGTCCAGCGCGCTACCGTGTAGAGGTACGCGCGATGGAGAAGCAGGTCGAGCAGCTCGAGCAGGTGACGATCCGCTTCGCCGGCGACTCCGGCGACGGCATGCAGCTCACCGGCGGGCGCTTCACCAGCGAGACCGCGCTGATCGGGAACGACCTCTCGACGCTGCCCGACTTCCCGGCCGAGATCCGGGCGCCGGCCGGATCGCTGCCGGGCGTCTCGGGCTTCCAGCTCCACTTCGCCGACCACGACATCCTCACGCCGGGCGACGCGCCGGACGTGCTGGTGGCGATGAACCCGGCGGCCCTGAAGACGAACCTGCGCGACCTGCCGAAGGGCGGCACGCTGATCGTCAACCGCGACGCCTTCAACGAGCGCAACCTCGAGAAGGCCGGCTACGGCGAGAGCCCGCTGGCGGACGGCTCCCTCGACGAGTACCACCTCCACGAGGTGCCGCTGACGACGCTGACGCTCGAGGCGCTGAAGGAGTGCGACGTCACGAAGCGCGAGGCGGAGCGCTCGAAGAACATGTTCGCGCTCGGCCTCATGTCCTGGCTCTACCACCGCCCGACCGAGGGCACGATCGCGTACCTCGAGCGGAAGTTCGCCGGCAAGCCGGCGATCGCCGAGGCGAACGTGAAGGCCTTCAAGGCCGGCTGGGCGTACGGCGAGACCTCGGAGGACTTCGTCGTCTCGTACGAGGTCGCCCCCGCGGCGATGCCGCCGGGCACGTACCGGAACATCACCGGCAACCAGGCGCTCGGGCTCGGCCTGGTCGCGGCGAGCGTGAAGAGCGGCCTGCCGTTGTTCCTCGGCGCCTACCCGATCACCCCGGCGTCGGGGATCCTCGAGGACCTTTCGCGGCACAAGCGCTTCGGCGTGCGCACCTTCCAGGCGGAGGACGAGATCGCGGCCGCGGGCGCCGCGGTCGGCGCCAGCTTCGGCGGCGCGCTCGGCGTCTGCACCTCGAGCGGCCCCGGCGTGGTGCTGAAGGCCGAGACCGTCGGGCTGGCGGTCGCGCTCGAGCTGCCGCTCCTGATCCTCGACATCCAGCGCGCCGGGCCGTCGACGGGAATGCCGACCAAGCCCGAGCAGGCCGACCTGCTGATGGTGCTCTACGGCCGCAACGCCGAGTCGCCGGTGCCGGTGGTCGCGGCGTCGACGCCCGGCGGCTGCTTCGACGCCGCGCTCGAGGCGGCGCGCATCGCGCTCACCTACCGCACGCCCGTCTACCTCCTCTCCGACGCCTACCTCGCGAACGGGTCCGAGCCCTGGCTGCTCCCGGACGCGGACGCCCTGCCCGAGATCCGGGTCGACTTCGCGACCGGGCCGAACCGGGACGGCGAGTTCCTGCCGTACGTGCGCGACGCCGAGACGCTCGCGCGCGCGTGGGCGATCCCCGGCACGCCCGGCCTCGAGCACCGACTGGGCGGCCTCGAGAAGCAGGACGAGACCGGCAACGTCTCCTACGACCCCGACAACCACGACCGGATGGTGCGGCTGCGGGCGCAGAAGGTCGCGAACATCGCGGCCGACATCCCCGAGCTCGAGGTCGACGACCCGGACGGCGCCTCGCTGCTCGTGCTCGGCTGGGGCGGGACCTACGGCCCGATCACGGCGGCCGTGCGGCGGCTGCGGCGCGACGGGAAGGCCGTCGCGCAGGCACACCTCACGCACCTGAACCCGTTCCCGCGCAACACCGGCGACGTGCTCCGCGCGTACGACCGCGTGCTCGTGCCGGAGATGAACCTCGGGCAGCTGCTGAAGCTCGTCCGCGCCGAGTTCCTCGTCGACGCCGTCGGCTACAACCGCGTCCGCGGGCTGCCGCTGCGCGCGAGCGAGCTCGCCGACGCGATGGAGGCTCTTCTGTGAGCACCAACGGCACGAACGGCAACGGCCAGCTGACGGCCAAGGACTTCAAGACCGACCAGGAGGTCCGCTGGTGCCCGGGCTGCGGCGACTACGCGATCCTCGCCGCGGTGCAGGGCTTCCTGCCGGAGCTCGGGATCCCGCGCGAGAACATCGTCTTCATCTCGGGCATCGGCTGCGCGGCCCGCTTCCCGTACTACGTCGAGACGTACGGCATCCACTCGATCCACGGCCGCGCGCCGGCGATCGCGACGGGGCTCGCGCTCTCCCGGCCCGACCTCTCGGTGTGGGTCGTGTCGGGCGACGGCGACGCGCTCTCGATCGGCGGCAACCACCTGATCCACGCGCTGCGCCGCAACGTGAACGTGAAGATCCTGATGTTCAACAACCAGATCTACGGGCTGACGAAGGGGCAGTACTCGCCGACCTCGCCGCTCGGGACGATCAACAAGACGACGCCGATGGGCTCGCTCGACCATCCGTTCAACCCGGTCGCGCTCGCCCTCGGCGCGGAGGCGACGTTCGTCGCGCGCTCGATCGACACCGACCGCGTACACCTGACCGAGACGTTACGGCGCGCGCACGCGCACCAGGGCGCGGCCTTCGTCGAGATCTACCAGAACTGCAACGTCTACAACGACGGCGCGTTCGACGCGGTGCGTGACCACAAGGAGAACCGGATCCTGCTCGAGCACGGGCAGCCGATCCGCTTCGGCGCCGAAGCGGAGCGCGGCGTGCGCCTGCTGCCCGATGCCTCGGCCGAGATCGTCGACGTCGCGGACGTCGGCGAGGACGCGCTGCTCGTGCACGACGAGCACGCGCGGACGCCGTCGCTCGCCGCCGCGATCGCGCGCCTCTCGCACACGCCGCACGGCCCGACGCCGATCGGCGTCTTCCGCGACGTCGAGCGTCAGGTCTACGACCGGCTGATGGACGAGCAGCTCGTGCGCGCCGTGGAGGAGCAGGGCGAGGGCGACCTGGCGCAGCTGCTCCACGCCGGCGACACCTGGACGATCGGCTGAAACGCTCGCTCCCGTTCCGCGCCTGGCGGACCGCGGCGTGGGTTTTCGGCGACGACCGGGAGCCCGGCGGCCGGCTGCCGCTACTCTGCCTGCACGGCGGCCCTGGCGGGTCGCACCTCCCGCTCACGGCGCTCGCGCCGCTCGCCCGCGAGCGGCAGGTCGTCTTCTACGACCAGCTCGGCAGCGGCGAGTCCTCGCGACCGGACGACCGCGAGCTCTGGACGGTGGAGACGTTCGTCGACCAGCTGCGGAGCGTCCGCGACGAGCTCGGGCTCGAGCGCCTGCATCTCTACGGCTCGTCGTGGGGCGGGATGCTCGCGCTGGAGTACATGCTCGCGCGGCCGGAAGGCGTCGAGAGCCTGATCCTCAACTCGACGCCGACGAGCGCGCCGCGCTGGGCGGTCGAGGCGGCGCGCCTCCGGGCGGCGCTGCCGGCCGGGCTCGACGGAAAGGCCGCCGAGGAGGAGTTCAAGCGCCGCCACATCTGCCGGCTCGACCCGGAGCCGCCGGTGCTGGCGGAGTCGCGCAAGACGTGGAACACGCAGGTCTACGAGACGATGTGGGGGCCGAACGAGTTCACGGTCACGGGGACGCTGAGGGACTGGGACGTGATCGACCGGCTCGGCGAGCTCGACGTGCCGACGCTGATCACGTCCGGGCGCCACGACGAGTGCACGCCCGCGCTCGTGGAGTCGTTGCACGCGGGCATCCGCGGCTCCGAGTGGGTGCTCCTGGAGGAGAGCTCCCACACGCCGTACCTCGAGGAGCCGGAGCGCTACCTCGCCGCCGTCGGCTCGTTCCTCGAGCGCGTCGAGGCCCCGTAACGGCCGAGGCCCGCCGGCGGGCGGGCCTCGCAGGACGGCATCTCCCGGGGAGGTGCTAGCCGTCCGAGCCGAACGAGACCGTCTTCACGACCTCGCAGTTCGTGGTGACGTCGTTCTCGCCCGCCCGCAGCCAGGCGACGTCGTGGTCGCCGGGGCCGCAGTCGAGGTAGTCGGTCTGATGATCCGGCGCGAGCGCGTGCAGCACGTCGTTGCCGTCGCCGCCGTACTCGTGGTCGGAGCCGAAGCCGCCCCACAGCCGGTCGCGGCGCGCGCCGCCGTTGAGCGTGTCGTCGCCTGGGCCGCCGTGCAGGCGGCTGAGACCGATCGGGCCGGCGGTGAGGGTGTCGTTGCCGTACCCGCCCCAGATCACGGCGCGTCCGTTGCCGGCGGTGATCGTGTCGTCGCCGAGGTTGCCGAAGAGGCGGTCGAGGCCGGCGCCGCCGTCGATCGTGTCGTTGCCCTTGCCGCCGAAGACGACGTCGCGGCCGTCGCCGGCGCTGATCTGGTCGTTGCCGGCGAAGCCGAGGATGAAGTCGCGGTGCACCGTCCCGGCGATCACGTCGTCGCCCTTGGTGCCGCGGATCACGTTGAACCAGCCTGCCCCCGCGACGCCCGTGACGGCGAGCCCGGCGCCGAGGGCGAGCGCGAGGACGATCAGTTTGCGGAGCATCTGGAACCTCCTTGGGAGCCTGCCGCCCCATTCAAGGCGGTCGGCGTTAGGCGCCCGTGGGCGAATTGCAAAGGTTCTTTCAGCAGGAGGTTCGGGGTTTCGGCTGGCCGGGGATGACGGTCGACGTGAGACCGTTCCGGCGCTCCGATGCCACCACTGTCGTCGACGAGCGCGCGCCCGTCGTCGAGGAGGAGATCGTCCAGGGACCTCCGCCCGCCGGGCCGCCCCCGCCGCCGCGGCCGCTGCTCTGGCCGTGGCTGCTCCTCCTCCTGCTGCTCGTCGCCGGCGGGCTCGTCGCCGCCTGGTGGTTCACCCGCGACAACGGGAACAAGAGCAGCGCCTCGACGGTGAACGTCCCGAACGTGGTGCGGCTGAAGCAGCAGGACGCCGTCTCGCGACTGAATCAGCGCGGCCTCGTCGCGCGCATCTCCACGCGCACCAGCTCCGCGCCGCCCGGAACCGTCGTCGCGCAAGATCCGGGCCCGGGCGCCAACGTGACGCGTCACTCCGTCGTGACGCTCGGCGTCTCGTCGGCGCAGACGTCGGCGGTGCCGGACGTCGTCGGCAAGCGCGCGCCCGGGGCGGTCACGGCGCTGCGAGCAAAGGGCTTCGCCGTGAAGACGGTCAGCGTGGCCTCGAAGAAGCCGCAGGGAACCGTGCTGGCACAGACGCCGGGTGCGGGCGACCGGATCGCCCGCGGCTCGACGGTCACGATTCGCGTCTCGCGCGGCCTCGTCACCGTGCCCGACGTCCTCGGCCAGCAGCGCGACACCGCCGTCGCCGCGATCCGCGGCGCCGGGCTGAAGCCGAAGGCGTTCGTCGTCTCCTCGACGCAGAAGCAGGGCGTCGTCGTCGCGCAGGACCCGCAGGCCGGCAAGCGCATCGCCGGCGGCTCGACCGTGCGGCTGAACGTCTCCAACGGCAGCAGCGGCTCGGCCGCGCCGCCTCCGCCTCCGTCGTCGACGGCGCCGGCGAGCGTCGACGTCCCCGACGTGACCGGCCAGGGACAGGCGGCGGCGCAGAAACAGCTGAGCTCGGCCGGCCTGAAGGCAGGAGTCGTCTACGTCAAGTCCGACCAGCCGCAGGGAACCGTCGTCTCGCAGTCGCCCCCGGGTGGCAAGACGGTCAAGCGCGGGACGCGCGTCCAGCTCAACGTCGCGCTCGGCTCGAAGCCGGGGACGCTGAAGGGCGTGCCGGAGGTGCGGAACCTCAGCCCCTCGGCGGCCCGCGCGAAGCTGAGCGCCGCCGGGTTCGTCGTGCAGACGCTGCAGCAGCCGGTCGGCGACCGCGCGCAGGTCGGCAAGGTCGTGGACGAGCAGCCGGCCGGCGGGCGCAACGCCCCCGCCGGCTCGGTGATCACGATCTACGTCGGCCGCAAGGCCTAGCCGACGGCGTCGCCGCCGCCCTCGACCACGTCCACGGAGACGATCAGGTCGGGGCGGATGAAGCGCCCGGCGTAGAAGGGCCACTGGCCATCCGTCGCCGTCGAGAACTGCTCGATCACTTCCTGGGCGCCTTCCATCGCGGTGCCGAAGTCGCGGAAGGAGCCGACCTCGACGCCTTCGCCCTCCTTCAGGCGGACGACGACGCGGAAGTCCGTCGCGCGCTTCGGCGCGAAGAGCTCCTCGAGGGCGGGGTCGACCGCCGGCTCCGGCGCGGGGGCCGCGACCGGCTCGACGACCGCGAGCTCGAGCTCGACGACCGGCTCGACCGGCTGGGCCGCCACCGGCGCGAGCACGGGCTCCGGCTCGACGGCGGGCTCGGGCTCGGGCTCGACCGCGGCCGGCTCGGGCGCGAGGGGCGCCATCGTCGGCAGCTCGACCACCTGCTCCTGCGCAGGTGCAGGCTCGGGAGCCGGCGCAGGCGCGGGCTCGGGCGTCGCCGCGGGAGCGGGTGCCATCAGCGGGATCGAGTGGAGCTCGACCGCGGGCTCCGGCTCGATGACGGGCTCGGTGACGGGCGCGAGCTCGACCGCCGGCTCGGGCGTCGGCTCCGGCGCCGGGGCCTCGCTGGCGAAGTAGTCGTGCACGGGCGCCTGCGGCTCGGGCGCCATCGCCGGCAGCGCGGGGTCGGGCAGCACGGGCGCCGGAGCGGGCGCAGGCGCAGAAGTCGGCGTAGGCTGCCGGGGCACCTCGGCCTGGGGCAGAGGCGCGGGTGCC
Source organism: Gaiellaceae bacterium (assembly GCA_035455605.1). Lineage (GTDB taxonomy): Bacteria > Actinomycetota > Thermoleophilia > Gaiellales > Gaiellaceae > AC-32. Next base: position 12,316 of record DATIER010000013.1, on the reverse strand, counting down.
GGCGCAGCCGCCGGGGCCGGCGCGGCGGGAGCCGCGCTCTCGGGCGGCCTGATCGCCGGGGGTGGGGTCGGCAGCTCCGAGAGGCCGCCGTCGGCCGGCAGGGCCGAGGCCATCGGCCCTCGGACCACCGGCGGGCTGAGCGGGGGCTCGAGCCCGAGGCTCGTCCCCGCAGTGAACTCGTGGGTTCCTAGTGCCGACATGTGGTTGCCCTTTCCGTTGGCCTCACCCGGCTCGCGTAGCAGTGCACGCGCGCGCTCGGCCAGCTCGGAGTCCACGAGCATGAGCTCGGGAGAGAGAGACCGTTCCAGGGTGTGCTGATCGATGAGACCAATCGCCGCAGTTTCCGCATTTCCGTACGCCATCCGAGGACCGCCTGTCCCCGCGCACGTGAGTATCGGTGCGGCCATTCAGGCCGCGCATGCCCCGATGGAGGGATTGGCGGGCGGCGCCGCCGAACGGCGCCGCCCGCGCGGGTTCCCTAGTGGTTCGCCGCACCCGGCGTGGGGGTCGCGCTGACCGAGAAGTCGGCCGCGTTGTCGTTCGTGTCGTTGCCGTCCGGGATCCGGTTCGAGCTCGAGCCCGGAGCCGCCGTCGCCGGCGGCGCCGTCGCCGTGTGCGCCTCGACGAACGCGTTCGTCGCGTCGCCGTAGCCGACGGAGTCGAGGATCACGCCGCCGCTGTCGCGCACGGCGATCCCGCCGCCCGTCGACGAGAGCGAGGTCGAGAACGTCTGGTCGGCCGTGTGGGAGCCGAGGTAGCCACTGCCGGCCAGCAGGTAGAAGCCGCCGGCCGCGATCGTCGTGCCGGCCGGGATCGTCGCCAGCGAGATGTCGCTCGTGCCGGCCGACGCACGGTAGGCGACCTTGAAGCCGCCGACGTCGGCCGCGCTCGAGCCGGCGTTGACGAGCTCGACGAACTCGTTCGACGCGGCTCCGGTCGAGCCGGTCATGAACTCGTTCACGCGGATCTCGGCCGACGAGCCGCCGCCGGAGGGAACGCACTTGAGCGTGGCGATGCCGCCCGCGTCGTACGTCAGCGAGGCGACGCCGGGCGCGCCGGCGAGGTGGCAGCCGACGCCGTTCAGGCTCTCGAGCGACGGCAGCGCCGGGCCGGCATCGCCCTTCGGCCCGGCAGGGCCGGCGGGCCCCGTCGGGCCGCGCGCGCCTGCGTCGCCCTTGGCGCCCGTCGGGCCTGCGGGGCCGACCGGACCAGCCGGTCCGGCCGGGCCGGCCGAGCCGTTCGCGCCGCGGATGCCTGCCGGGCCCTGGACGTTCCAGGCGAGCGGCGACTCGCCCTTCTTGCACGCCCTCCGGGCGGTGACGATCCGGACGACGCCGGTCTTCTTCTTCACGCACGCGTTGACGACCGCGTTCGTCGCCTGACGGGAGGCAGGCTGCGCGGCCAGGGCGACGCCGGCGGCGAGTGTCAGCGGCAGCGCGACGAGCGCGACGCGTCGTGCGATGAGGCGCATGAGATCTCCTCTCGATCGGGTTGCGCCCCACCGATACCGGCCCGCCGACCGGGTGTTGGGCGGCCGTGCGTCTTCCGGCACGGAGTTGTCACGAACGCTTGCGCCCTCGCCCGCGCCTAGGCAACGGCGGCGGCGCGGCCTACGCTTGGCCGGTGGACGAGCACGTCCTGCTCGTGGAGGACGACGCCTCCATCCGCGAGGTGGCGACGCTCGGCCTCGAGCAGGCCGGCCTCCGCGTCACGGCGATCGGCGACGGCCGCGAGGGGCTGGCGCGGTTCCGCGAGGGCGGAGTCGACCTGGTGCTGCTCGACGTGATGCTGCCGTCGCTCGACGGGTTCGAGGTCTGCCGCGAGATCCGCCGGGAGAGCGGCACGCCGATCGTCATGCTCACCGCCAGGAGCGAGCTGCACGACGTGGTCGTCGGGCTCGAGCTCGGGGCGGACGACTACGTGACCAAGCCGTTCGAGCTGCCCGAGCTGGTCGCGCGGATCAAGGCCGTGCTGCGGCGGGCCGGACCGTCCGGCGCCGACGTCGCCTCCACGATCAACGCCGGCGGCCTCGAGATCGACCCGGCGGGGTTCAGGGTCAGGAAGGGCGGCGAGGAGCTGAGCCTGACGGCGACCGAGTTCCGGCTCCTGCACGAGCTGGCGCGCCGGCCGAAGCAGGTCTTCACGCGCGACCTCCTGCTCGAGCTCGTCTGGAACTACGACTTCCTCGGCGACTCGCGGCTCGTCGACGCCGCCGTCCAGCGGCTGCGCGCGAAGGTCGAGGACGACCCGAAGCACCCGACGCTGATCAAGACCGTGCGCGCGGTCGGCTACCGCTTCGACGCGGGCTGATGCGGCGCCAGGGCATCGCCGCGGGAGGCTTCCGCCGGCGCCTGACGATCACCTTCGCGCTCGCGGTCGGGCTCTCGGCGGCCGCGCTCGGGACCGGCTCGTACTTCGTCGTGCGCCACAACCTGCTCGCGGACTCGGTCGACTCGAGCGTCACGCAGACCCGTCGCAACCTCGAGGTCGCGCGCGCGTTTCGCTCGACCGGCGCGAACGACCTCGTGCAGGCGTACCGGAGCCGGGGCGACTTCGAGACCGTCGCGATCCGCGGCGGCCACGTCTACCTCTCCGGCCCGCAGGTCACCCTGAGCGCGGTGCCCCCGGGGCTGCAGGCAGTCGTGGGGCGCGGCGAACTCGGCTACCAGCGCACGACGATCGCCGGCAAGCACTACCTCGTCACCGGCTCGCCTGCCGCCGCCGGCACGCGGCTGTACTTCTTCTTCTCCGAGCACGGGCTCTGGCACGAGCTCGCGCAGCTGCGCACCATCCTGCTCGGCGGCGTCGGCATCCTCGTCCTGCTCGCCGCGCTCGCGGGCGTCGTCCTCGCACGCGGCACCCTGCGGCCGGTCGCCCGGGCGAGCGAGGCCGCTCACTCGCTCGCCGAAGGGCTGCTCGAGACGCGCCTGCCGGTGGAGGGCAAGGACGAGTTCGGCGCGTGGGCGCAGGCGTTCAACGAGATGGCCGCCGCGCTCGAGACCAAGATCGCCGCGCTCTCGGCGGCGCAGGCGCGCGAGCGCCGGTTCACCTCGGACGTCGCGCACGAGCTGCGCACGCCGCTGACCGCGCTCGTCGGCGAGGCCTCGCTGCTCGCCGAGCACCTCGACCGGATGCCGCCCGAGTCCCGCCGCCCCGCGGAGCTCCTGATCGCGGACGTGGCCCGGCTGCGCCGGCTCGTCGAGGAGCTGATGGAGATCTCGCGCTTCGACGCGGGAGTCGAGAGCGTCCACGCCGAGGACGTCGACGTCGCGGCGCTCGTCGCGGCCACGCTGCGCGGGCGCGGCTGGGAAGGACGCGTGCAGCTCGACGGCAACGGCCTCAGGGTGACGAGCGACCCGCGCCGCCTCGAGCACATCGTCGCGAACCTCGTCGACAACGCGCTCGAGCACGGGGCCTCCGAGGTCTCCGTGCGCCTGGCGCGGCACGACGGCGAGGCGGTCGTCGAGGTCGCCGACGACGGCCCCGGGATCGCGCCGGAGCACGTCCCGCACCTGTTCGAGCGCTTCTACAAGGCCGACGCGGCCCGCAGCGGCGCGGGCACGGGCCTCGGGCTCGCGATCGCGCAGGAGAACGCGCGCCTGCTCGGCGGCGAGATCCAGGTCGAGAGCGCGCCCGGCGCGGGCAGCAGCTTCACGCTGCGGCTGCCTGTGGCGAAACCGTTACCCGCCGGTGACGGGGGTGTTTCCTAGGCGGCGCACGCTGTGGACGCCATCGAGCAAGGAGGCGTCCGATGAAGCTCCTCACCCTCGCAGTCGCAGCGGTCCTCGCAGTCGTCGCCGGCGCGTCGGCGCTTCAGGCCGCAAGCCAGTCGAGCCCGGCCCAGGGCCCGCTCTACGGCCACGTCAAGTCGATCACGAGCAGCAACGGCCGTTTCGTGATGCGGTTCGACCCCGCCTGGTGGCTGACCGGCCTGGCCGCGGAGCGTGCCTGCGGCTGCAAGCCCGTCGCGAACGACTACTACGTCGTCGACGAGAGCCACAGGCTGCTGACGTTCGCCGTCCGGCGTGACGCGCGGGCGACCGTGCTCGTCTCCGGGCCTCGACACGTCTCGCCGGTCTCGATCTCCATCGCCGAGCTGGCGCAGATCCTCGCGGGCAAGAACCCGAAGCACCGCCCGCTGCTCGGGCGCACGGCCGGCTACGGCTTCTGGATCCGCATCGGAACGCAGTACCCGAACCCCGTCGTCTCGGTCGAGCAGCAATACCAACCGTGACGAAACCGTTACACGGCCGTCCCGCCGGGGGCGCATCATCAGTGGAGACGTGAAGAAGCTCCTCGCACTCGCGGCACTCGCGATCGGCGGCGGCGCCCTCGCCGTCGCCGCCACCGGCTGCGGCTCCGAGAAAGCGGTCTCGCTCGGCCCGCCGGCGCCGCAGACCACCACCGCGAAGGAGCAGACCGGCAAGGTGCCGACGCTGCTCTCGCTCCAGGTCTGGTTCGCCCGCGACGACGGCCTCGTCGGCGTGCACCGGACGCACCAGCCGACCCAACTCGTCGCGACGGCGGCCGTGAACGCGCTGCTCGCCGGGCCGACCCAGGACGAGCGCCTCACCGGCCTCGGCAGCGCGGTGCCGGCGGGAACGCGCTTGCTCGGGATCGCGATCCACGACGGCGTCGCCACCGTCGACCTCACCTCGGAGTTCCAGTCGGGCGCGGGCGCGCACTCGATGCAGCTGCGCCTCGCGCAGGTCGTCTACACGCTCACGCAGTTCCCGAGCGTGCAGAAGGTGCGCTTCCGCCTCGACGGCACGCCTGTGAACGTGTTCTCGAGCGAGGGCCTCGTGCTCGACCATCCGGTGGGCCGCTCCGACTACGTCGACCTCCTGCCGGCGATCTCGGTGGCGCAGCCCGCGAGCGGCGACCGCGTCACGAGCCCGGTCACCGTCGCGGGGACGGCGAACGTCTTCGAGGCGAACCTGACCGTCGAGGTGCACGACGCGCACGACCGGATCGTCGGCAAGACGTTCACGACCGCGAGCTGCGGCACCGGCTGCGTTGGCAGCTTCTCGGCGTCGGTGACCTACAAGGTCGGCAGCGCGCAGCCGGGGACGATCCTCGTCCACGACGACGACGCGGCCGGCACCGGCAAGCCGCCGCACGAGGTGCGGATCCCGGTCACGCTCGCTCCCTGAGCCAGCGCCCGAGCTCCTCCAGCGCCTCGTCGAGCCGGGACGTGTCACCCCAGGCGCCGAGCAGCTCGAGCGTCCGCGTCGCGCGGTCGAAGCGTGGCTCGGCGCGCCCGGCGATCCGGTCGCCGACGAGCAGCGGCAGGACGTAGTAGCCGTACTCGCGCTTCGCCTTCGGGACGTACATCTCGAGCCGGTAGCGGAAGCCGAACAGCTCCTCGGCGCGCCGGCGGTCGTGGACGAGCCGGTCGAACGGCGAGAGCAGCACCGCCCGGTCGGGCACCGGCTCGTCGCTCACGTCCGGGTGCGCGACCCATTCGCCCTGCTCGCGCCAGACGCCGAGGCTCCGCTGCCTCCGCCGCTCGAGCTCGCGCTCGGCCTCGCGCCAGGGCAGCGCCTCGCCGTCGCCGTAGACGCGCTCGCCGAGGTCCCAGAGCCGCAGCTTCCCCACGCGGCCGGCGACTGCGATCTCGCCGCGCGCGGCGAGGATGTCGAACATCAGCCGCGACTGCCGGCGGCCCCACCAGCGGTGGTCGTCGCCAACCGCCATCAGGTCGTGCTCGAGGTCGCGTGACAGCAGCGGGCCGTTCCGCTCGAGCTCTGCGAGCAGGTAGCGGCGGTAGCGGCGGTTCTCGCGCACGAAGTCGCGAATCCACTCGTCGCGCTTGAGCCCGCGGCCGCGCCGGAACCGCGCCATCCGCGCCCGCTGCAACGGCAGGTCCTCGACGGGGTAGACGAAGGCGTCGTACTCGAACAGCTTCCGCTCCTCCCAGAGCAGCCGGTCGAGCTCGCCGGGATCGTAGTCGCCGAGTCGGCTGAAGAGCACGAGCTGCTGCGGCGTCGCGACGGTCGCGATCGGGTCCAGCTGCAGGAAGCCGAGCCCGCGAACGGTCGCGAGCACGTCCGACGCCGAGCCGTCGAGCAGCTGCGCCCGCACCGCGATCCGCCGGGCCTGCTCCGGCGTGACGACGCGCTTCGTCATACGTCCAGGCGAGCGTCCTCGAGGTCGAGGTCGCGGACGACGCGGCGCATCACGTCGTCGCCGATCCGGCCCTGTTGCCGCAGCTCGGTCACGGCGCGGCGCTCGGCGTCGAGCAACTCGCGCCGCAGCCGCTGGTACGACTGCGAGCGCTCCTCGGTCGTGCCGTCGCCGTCAGGGTCGAAGCGTGAGCGGAAGCGCTCCTGGCGGAAGTTGTAGAGCCCGCGCATCCGCTCGGCCGTGTCCTCCCGCACCCAGTCCTCGTCGATCAGCTCGTCGAGGCGCTCGATCGCCGCCTCGGCCGCACGGATCCGGGCCTTGGTCTCCTCCTTCTCGGCGACGCCGCCGTCGTCGAGGTCGAGCATCCGGATCAGCGGCGCGAGCGTCAGGCCCTGCAGGACGAGCGTCGCGAAGATGACGCCGAAGGTGATGAAGATGATCAGGTTGCGGTCGGGGAAGCCGCGGCCGGCGTCGGTCGCCAGGGGCAGCGCGAGCGCCGCGGCGAGCGACACCGCGCCGCGCATCCCGGACCACGCGATCACGGACTTCGCCTGCCACGAGGGTGCAGGGTCGTCCGCCCGCACGCGGCTGCTGACGACCGCCAGCACGTAGGTCGCCAGCATCCAGAGGATCCGCGCGCCGATCACGACGCCGCTGACGAGCGCCGCGTCGCCGAGCACCTCGGCCGTCGACCGCTGCGAGAGCGCGTCGAAGATCGACGGCAGCTGCAGCCCGACCAGCGCGAACAGGAGCCCGTTCAGGAGCAGGAAGACGATCTCCCACACCGCCAGTCCCTGCAGGCGCGTCTGGACCGTCGTCAGCTCGGGCGTGTGCCACCCCACGTAGATCCCGACCGTGACCGCCGCCAGCACGCCGGAGACGTGGAGCGCTTGCGCCGGCAGGTAGCCCAGGTAGCCGCTCAGCAGCGCGATCGAGATCTCGACCGGCGGGTCGTCCATCCGCCTGCGCAGCTGCCGGATCAGCCACCCGACCACCAGGCCGGTGCCGATCCCGCCCAGCACGATCCAGACGAAGTGCCAGCTCGCGTCCAGCAGCGAGAAGGCGCCGGTGACGACGGCGACGACGCCGAAGCGGTAGGCGACGAGCGCCGTGCCGTCGTTCACGAGGCTCTCGCCCTCGATCAGCGCGACGAGGCGCGGCGGCAGGCCGAGGCGCTCGAAGATCGAGCTCGCGGCGGTCGGGTCGGTCGGCGCCACGATCGCCCCGAGCACGAACGCCTCCGGCCAGGCGAACCCCGGAATGAAGGCGTGCGCGACGGCGGCGACGAGGAGCATCGTCACCAGCACGAGCCCGATCGCGAGCAGGCCGATCGCCTTGATGTTCGCGCGGAACTCGCGCAGCGAGGTGAAGTAGGCGCCGCCGTAGAGCAGCGGCGGGAGCACCGCGACGAGCACCAGGTCCGGGTTGAGGTGCACCTCGGGCATCCCCGGCAGGAAGCCGATGACCGCGCCGCCGAGCACGAGCACGATCGGGTAGGGCACCCGCACGAAGTGCGCGGCGGCGAGCAGGAGCAGGCCGACGGCGAGCAGGACGGCCAGCAGCGCGCTGTCGCCGGCGGTGAAGCCGAGCAGGGTCACACGCGCGAATCTAGCGTCCGACTGCGGCGAGGGCTCGGCGCCCCGGGCGTCCGAGCGTCAGCGCGAGGGCCACGCCGAGGCCTGGCCGGCCTCCGGCGGTCGAAGCGCGGCCTGCAGCTGCTCGGCCTGCTCGCGGATGAGTGCCGTCGAGTAGGCGAGCTGCTCCTGGCTCGGCGGCGGCGTCGAGAGCCGCAGCGCGCGGTCGGCCTCGAGCGCGGCGGCGAGCTCGTCAAGCCTCGCGCGGATGCTCGCGGCGGCGACTCGAGACGCCTCGTCGGGTGCACGCGCCTCGAAGCTGCGTGCCTCGGAGGCGAGCGCCTCGACGTGACCGGTGACGACCGAGCCCTTCGCGAGCACGTCGTCGAGCGTCACGAGGACGCGACGGTTGAGCTCGGCGGTCCGGCGTCCCCAGGCGGCAGCGCCCGCCCGGTGCCGGCGCCAGAAGATCAGCCCGAGCAGGAGCGCGAGCAAGACCGCGATTCCGAGGACGATCCAGCCCCACGGCGTCCCGCTCGAGGACGACTCGCTCGCCGTCGTCTCGACCGGAGCCGGCACGGTCTGCGTCGTCGTCACCCCGGGGGTGGTCGTCGTCACCGTCTGCGTCGCGATCGAGCGCGTGCGGGTGATGCTGCTGAGGGAGCCGATCGCGCCGTTGTCGCCGCCGCAGGCCCCGAGCGCGAACCCGCACACGGCCACCAGCAGGAGGGCGGCCCATGCCCGAGCCTGCTTGAGCATCGGCACCACCGCGCGAGGCTCGCAATCGGCCCGAGCCGGCGCACCACCCCTATCGGGTGATTAGGCCAGGCGGCCGGCGGAAGCCGTCGCCTGTCGCAGCCTTCCGGCGAGCTCGTCCGTCAGATGCCCGCGGCGCAGGCGCCAGTGCCAGTTGCCCTCGCTGCGCCCCGGCGTGTTCAGCCGCGCCTCGCTGCCGAGCGAGAGCACGTCCTGCGCCGGCACGATCGAGAGTCGCGCGCGTGACGAGAGCGCCGTCTCGATCAGCGACCATGCCGGGTCGGACGGGTCGAGGCCGCTCGCCCGGCGCGTGCGCGCGGGCAGCGACCGCCACCAGCCGACGGCCGTGTCGTGGTCGTGCGTACCCGTGTAGACGACCGCGTTCTCGGAGTGGTTCTCGAGCCGGTGCGGGCTCGAGCGGCCGCCGTCGAAGCCGAACTGCATCACGACCATCCCGGGCAGGCCAAGGCGGTCGCGCAGCGCGTAGACGGCGGGCGTGACGTGGCCGAGGTCCTCCGCGACGAGCGGCAGCTCGCCGAGCTCCCGCTTCGCCGCCCGGAACAGCTCGATCCCGGGCCCGCGCAACCAGCGGCCGTTCCTCGCGGTCTTCGCGCGCGCCGGCACCGCCCAGTACGAGACGAAGCCGCGGAAGTGGTCGAGCCGCGTCAGGTCGACGAGCTCGAACGTCCGGCGGAGGCGCTCGATCCACCAGCGGTAGCCCTCTGCGCTGGCGACGTCCCAGCGGTAGACGGGGTTTCCCCAGAGCTGCCCCGTGCGGCTGTACGAGTCCGGCGGCGCCCCCGCGACGACGCTCGTCTCGAACAGCTCGGGATGGGCGGCGAGGTCGGCGCCCTCGTCCGAGACGTAGATCGGCAGGTCGCCGAAGATGCGCACGCCCTTGCCGGCCGCGTAGCGGCGGAGGGCCGACCACTCGCGCTCGAAGCGCACCTGGCCCGCGACCGCGTTGCGCCCGGCGAAGGATGCCCAGTCGGCGGCCCAGTACGGGTGGCGCGCGACGAAGTCCTCGAGCTCGTCGGCGGAGACCGGCGCACGCGGGTCTCCCAGCAGGCCCGTCGACGCCGCGAAGGCGGAGCGGGCGCGGTAGGGCGAGCCGTGCTCGTCCGGCGGGCCGAGCGGGAGCACCTGCCACCACGACTGCCCGGCCGCCGCCAGCCAGTCGACGAAGCGATACGCCTCCTCGCCGAGCCGGCCTCCGGGAAGCGAAGTCGGATGCAGCAGCACGCCGCTCGATCGCTCGCGGAGCATGGGGCGCTGTTTACGGTTCTGGCGCACTCGAAACGGACACCAAGCGAAGCATGGCCTCTCGCATCCAGATCCAGGACGTCGAGCCGCTCGTCGACTGCGGCCGCTTCGCCGCGAAGGCGTGTGTCGGCGACGAGGTTCGGGTCGAGGCGACGATCTTCCGCGACGGCCACGAGGTGCTGCGCGCGGCGCTGCGGGTGAAGCCGCCGGGTGCGACGCGCTGGCGCGACCAGCCGCTGCAGGAACTCGGCAACGACCGCTTCGCCGCGACGTTCGAGCCCGAGGCCGCCGGGCGCTGGTGCTACCGCGTCGAGGCGTGGGTCGACCCGGTCGCGTCGTTCCAGTGGGAGCTGCGGCGCAAGCTCGAGGGCGGGCAGCGCGATCTCTCGTCCGAGCTCGCCGAGGGCGCCGTGCTCCTCGGCCGTGACGAGCTGACGGTCGACGAGGCGCTCGCGGCCCGGCCGAAGGAGAAGCGCGAGCGCACGCAGTCGCAGGCGCTGTACCTGGAGGTCGACCGCGAGCTCGCGCGCTTCGGCGCCTGGTACGAGCTTTTCCCGCGCTCGTGGGGCGGGTTCGCCGGCGTCGAGCAGCTGCTGCCGCGCTTCGCCGAGCTCGGCTTCGACGTCCTCTACCTGCCGCCGGTGCACCCGATCGGCACGACCAACCGCAAGGGCCGCAACAACGCGCTCGCTCCCGGCGCCGACGACCCGGGCAGCCCGTGGGCGATCGGGGGCGCCGATGGCGGCCATACGGCGATCCATCCCGGCCTCGGCACCGAGGCGGACTTCGAGCGGCTCGTCTCGCGCGCGCGAGAACACGGCATCGAGATCGCGCTCGACTACGCGATCCAGACCTCGCCCGACCACCCGTGGCTGACCGAGCACCCGGAGTGGTTCCACCGCCGCCCCGACGGGACGCTCAAGTACGCCGAGAACCCGCCCAAGCGCTACCAGGACATCTACAACGTCAACTTCGACACCGAGGACCGCGAGGGCCTCTGGAACGCGCTGCGCGACGTGATGCTGCACTGGGTCGAGCGCGGGGTGCGCGTCTTCCGCGTCGACAACCCGCACACCAAGCCGGTGCCGTTCTGGGAGTGGCTGATCGCGGAGGTGCGGGCACGCGAGCCGGACGTCGTCCTGCTGTCCGAGGCGTTCACCCGGCCGGCGATGATGACGACGCTCGGCAAGGCCGGCTTCCAGCAGTCCTACACGTACTTCACCTGGAAGAACACCAAGTCCGAGCTGTACGAGCTGATGGCGCAGCTGCTCGACTGGTCGCGCTTCCTGCGGCCGAACTTCTTCGCCAACACGCCGGACATCCTCCACGAGTACCTGCAGCGCGGCGGCCGCCCGGCGTTCGAGGCGCGGCTCGTGCTCGCGGCGACGCTCAGCCCGAGCTACGGGATCTACTCCGGCTTCGAGTCGTGCGAGAACGTCCCGGCTGCGGCCGGCAGCGAGGAGTACCTCGACTCCGAGAAGTACGAGGTCAAGCAGCGGACGCTCGACGGCGAGCTGCTGCCGCTCGTGCGGCGGCTGAACGCGATCCGGCGGGAGCATGCGGCGCTGCAACGGCTCGAGAACCTGCGCTGGCTCGAGACCGAGAACGAGGAGCTGGTCGCGTACGCGAAGGACGACGTGCTCGTCGTCGTCAACCTCGACCCGCGCAACCCGCAGGAGGGCGTAACGGTGATCCCCGCCGCCCTGGGGCTGCCGCCGGCGTTCACGGTCCGCGACCTGCTCGCCGACGACGACCACGCCTGGCGGATCGGCCGCAACTACGTCCGCCTCGAGCCGGGCCAGTCCCACGTCCTCCACGTCCGCCGGTGACCCGAACGGCCACGCCCATCCAAGTAACAGACTGTTACTTACTCCCTTCGACCCGGCACCGCCAGCGGGGACGTCGGGTCCAAAGCTCTTGCAACAGACTGTTACTTGGTTCTCGAGGCGCGGCGCCGTGAGCGAGGCGGGCCACTGGTTCGAGTCGGACCCGCTGTGGTTCAAGCACGCCGTCTTCTACGAGATCCACGTGCGCGGGTTCTTCGACGGCAACGGCGACGGGAGCGGGGATCTGCGCGGGCTCACCGACAAGCTCGACTACCTCGAGTGGCTCGGGATCGACTGCATCTGGCTGCTGCCGATGTACCCGTCGCCGCTGCGCGACGGCGGGTACGACATCGCCGACTTCTACGACATCCATCCGGACTACGGCACGGTCGAGGACTTCCGCACCTTCGTCGACGCGGCGCACCAGCGGCAGATCCGCGTGATCGCCGACCTGGTGATGAACCACACCTCGTCGGACCACCCGTGGTTCCAGGAGGCGCGCTCGTCCCCCGACTCGCCGAAGCGCGACTGGTACGTCTGGTCGGACGGCGACGCCGGCTACGCGGACGCGCGCGTGATCTTCGTCGACACGGAGCCGTCGAACTGGACGTGGGACCCGGTCGCCGGCCAGTACTACTGGCACCGCTTCTTCTCGCACCAGCCGGACCTCAACTACGAGAACCCGGAGGTGCGGGACGAGATGCTGAAGGTGCTGCGCTTCTGGCTCGACCTCGGCATCGACGGCTTCCGGCTCGACGCCGTGCCGTACCT
>DATIER010000012.1:0-26400 GCA_035455605.1 Gaiellaceae bacterium | reverse complement strand
GGCGTTCGAGATCGCGCCGGGGACGACGCTCTTCCGCGTGACGTCGAGCGGCGCGAGCATCGCCGCGGCGTCGGCCCCGCTCGTGCCCTCCGGGATGTCCTTCTTGGCGACGAGCACCTTCACGTGGCTCTCGCCGCTCTGTACGTGCCGCTTGTAGCTGGTCACGTAGAAGCTCGTGAGCAGCGCGGCCACAGCGGCTAGCGCGACCGCGATCAGGATGTTCCTTGCTCGATATGCCATTGAGTTCTTCTCTCCTGGTGAGGGGGTTAACCGACGAGCTGGACTTTCTTCACGCCGAAGTAGGGGTTGCCGCCGGTGGTCACCTGGACCCCGTCGGCGGTGTAGCTCGTGAAGTAGCCGGTGATCGAGCCGCTGCTGCCGCTCGGGTTGAACGACGTGACGACGAACCCGACCCAGCCGATGATGTCGTAGATCGCGTTCGACCCCGGCCCGGTGAGCAGCCGGTAGACGGGGAACAGCACCTCTTTGCCGACGACCGTGTTCATCGCGTCGATGAACTGGCCGTTGTTGAAGTTCGCGGACGGCGCGGAGAAGTACTTTCCGAGCGGCAGGTAGTCCTGGTAGCCGTACTGCAGCCAGCCGGCGAGCGTGCCGGCGCCGACCGTCCCGCTCGGGTCGCCGTAGTTCAGGTTCAGGAGGCCGAAGGCGCCCGACCCGCTCCCGCCTCCGGATTGGTGCAGGTCCTCGAGGTCGAGCGTCGTCGACACCCCGAAGGTCGGGTTGCACCTCGGGTTCGACGACGGCCCGGTGCAGTTCAGCAGCGGGTGCTTGTAGTGCACGGTGATCGGCGCGACGTACTTCACCGACGAGACCCCTTCCGACCGCGCGGTCGCAGTCGAGCCCACGGTGACCGAGCGCAGGCCGAAGAGCTTCGCGAAGAACCCCGGCGCCGGGCGCTTCACCGTCACCTTGATCGTGTCGTTGCTGACGATCTGCGACGTGACCGAGACGCTGCCCGAGCCGAGCCCGCCGTTGCGCGTCGCGTACTGCTGCGCGAGCGTCGACGCCTGGCCCGGGTTCTCCGGGAGCGCCTGCGCGCCGGCGAGCGCCGCGGCGTCGGCCGTCGACTGCGTCGCGCGGTCGGCCCGGTACCACGAGCCGACGTCGAGCACGAGCGCCGCCATGCCGAGCAGCACGACGAGGAAGACGAGGGTCAGGACGGTCGCCTGGCCGCGGTCGTTGCGGACGCTCATTCGACACGCTCCGTGGTCGTGCTCGAGAGCCGGCCGCTCTTGACGACGAGCCCGAGCAGGCTGATCGAGTAGGGGTAGGTCGCAGTGACGGTCACGTCCGCCCCCGGCTGCCACGTGGAGGTGCAGCTCGAGGAGAGGTTGGACAGGTTGAGATCGCTCGCCGAGCTGCGGACCGCGGTCACGCAGGCGTTCGTCGGATTCGAGAGCTGCCGCGCGACGGCGGCCTTGCGGGCGCCGGCGCGGGTCGCGTCGGTGAGCGTGACGTAGTTGTTGAAGGCGATCCCGAACTGGATCACCGCGAACAGGACCAGCGCGAGCAGTGGAAATGCCAGCGCGAATTCGGTCAGTGCCTGACCCTGCTCGGAGCGACAGTCGATTTTGCGGCGAAATACCTTGGACACGGGGCTCTCTCTGTGAGTCGGAGTGGAGCGGGCCCCTTCTCGGCCGAAGGGGCCCCCTACCGGAGAAACTGCGGTGCTTCCTAGCCGGGCAAAATGCCGGCGACGTTCTCGATTGCAGCGCGGACGTTGTCCGAGAGGAGCGTGATGGCACCGATCACGGCGAGCGTGATCACGGCGAGAACCACGCCGTACTCCGCCATCGTCTGGCCCTCCTCGCGCCTGCGCAGCGAATCAGCGGCAACCTGCACGAACGTGAAGAGCTTCAGCATCTAGTTCACCTCCCTTCTCTGGATCGATGCGCACGCGGTCGCGCGCGAAATTCCCGAGGGAAACTGAGGAATGGCGAGTGGAAGGTGGTGCTGGAAGAGCCTGCTGGTGCTGCGGGCGGTGCGCTTGGTCACGCCGGGGAAACCTCCGGATGTCTCGGCGTGGCCGCGCCGCCTATGGCTCAGTTGGCGGGTTATCGCTCCGATCGGGGCACCGGCTCATCCCTAGGAAAGGTGATCTCCGCGGCGATTCCCCATTTCGGGGGAGAGGCGCGCTCGGCGGCGACCGATAGTGCTCGCAAGTCCGTACGGCCCGCGGATGTGAATTCGAGAGATCCGCGCCAGCGTGGCGGCCCACCGGCGCCCGAGACGAACGGGAGCAAACGGCAATGCCACGACGCAAGTCCTTGACCAGGCGGTTCCTCCAGCACCTCCTCCTGATCTCCCTCGCGCGCACGATCCTGACGGTCATCGGCAGGGGCCGCGCCTGGGACGAGTGGGACGAGGGCAAGCTCGTCGAGCCCGCCCAGCAGCGGAGCCACCGGAGCCGCTTCGTGCAGACCCTCTCCTTCGGCGCGCTCTTCCTCGCCGGCCTCGCGTTCTCCGCGGGCGCGGGGAACACCGTGCAGTCGCTCGTGGACAACGGCAGCGCCGTCTCGGCGGACTCCGGTGCGAGCGGCCCCAGTGGCCCGACCGGCGCCACCGGCGTGACCGACGCCCCGAAGTCCGCGGAGGCCGCCCCGGCCACTCCGGCTGCTCCCGCCGCGCCCGTCCGTGTGGCGCAGGCGCAGGCGGCCGCCGCTCCGGCCAGGCCGGTCGCGGCTCCGCCGCAGGCTCGCACCGCCGTCCAGTCGGCCGCTCCGGCCGTCTCACGGCCGGTCGTCGCCGGCTCGACCGCGGCGACGAAGACGGCCGCGGTCGCGACCAGGCGCGCGTCGCGCCCGTCGCGCACCGTGCAGCGGGCGAGGCCGCAGGCCAAGCCGCGCCACCGGACGACCGCACCGAAGGTGCAGGCGAAGCCGCCGGCGCTCGACCCCGAGGTCCACGACTTCCCCGCCGCGACCGTCTGGCTGAACCGCGCGGCGCCCGACCCGACGCCGCCGGCCGCGCGCCTGAAGCTGAGCTTCGCGCGTGAGCTGGTCTCGTACTCGCGGCAGGCGCACGTCGACTGGGCGCTCGTCCTGGCGACGCTGCGCGCAGAGGGCCGCAACGGCCGCATGCCCGCCGGCCGCGTCGAGCTCCGGACGCTCTCGACCCGGCTCGCCGCCACCGGCGGTCGCGTCAACCCGTGGGCGGCGGCGCTCGCCTACTCGAGCGACTCCTCGCTCGCAGACCGCGTCGTCGCGCTTCGCCACTACTACCGCGCGGTCGGGCTGCCGGCGCTCGTCGACGGGCTGCTCTCGCAGAAGGCCGACCTGCAGGACCGCGTCCTGCACGACATGCGCCTGCACATCTACTCGGGCGGCCGGAACGACATCGCCGCCGGCCACGTCGACGTGCGCGTGCTGGCGACGATGCTCTACCTCGCGGACACCTTCCACGAGGTGACGGTGTCGTGCCTGATCTCCGGCCACCGGCTCTACGCTCGGCCGGGCGTCGTCTCCGCTCACATCTACGGCCGGGCGATGGACGTCGCGGCGCTGAACGGCGTCTCGATCTACGGCCACCAGCAGCCGGGCGGCATCACGGAGCAGGCCGTCCGCGCGCTGCTGATGCTGCCGGGCGGGATGGAGCCGGCGCAGGTGATCTCGCTGCTCGGCATGGGCGGGCCCTCCTTCGCCCTGGCCAACCACTACGACCACATCCACGTCGGCTACTGATGGAACTGCCTCAGGTCGCACTCGCGAACGACGACGGCGACGTCGTCGTGGAGCACTGCCTCCTCGCGGAGACGGCGCTCTCGCGCTGCCGCGGCCTCCTTGGCCGGAGCGGTCTCTCCTCTGGTGAGGGGATGCTGCTCCGGCCGGCGTCGTCCGTCCACACCGCCTTCATGCGGTTCGCGATCGACGTCGTCTTCCTCGACCGTGCCGACCGGGTGCTGAAGGTCGCGAGCGACCTCGGCCCGTGGCGCATGGCAGGTTGCCGTGGAGCACGAGCGGCGCTCGAGCTCCCGGCCGGCGAGGCCCGCAGGCGCGGGCTCAGGCCCGGGGCCTCGCTCACGCAGGTCTGGCGGACCGCACCGGGGACGACCCCGGCGCGTCCGCCAGCGCCTGCCTCCGCCCGCCAGAGCTGACCGTCCCGCCGGCGACGGCGGGACCGTGTGGTAAGAGCTACCCATGCAAGGGGCGTCCGTGCTGGTCGTGGACGACGACGCCGACGTGCGGACGCTCGTCTGCGAGCTGCTGGCGCGTGCGGGCTATGCCGTCTCGGAGGCGCCGAACGGCCGCGAGGCGCTGCGCCTGCTCCACGAGGAGCGGCCCGACCTGATCGTGCTCGACGTCTCGATGCCCGAGCTCGACGGCTGGGCGACGCTCGAGCGCATCCGCGAGCTGAGCACCGTCCCGGTGGTGATGCTGAGCGCGCTCGGCGCCGAGCTCGAGAAAGTACGCGCGCTCCGCGGCGGCGCGGACGACTACGTGACCAAGCCCTTCGGCCGCCAGGAGCTGCTCGCGCGGGTCGAGACCGTGCTGAGGCGCGCGCCGACCGGTGAGGTGCGCGAGGCCTACGCCGACGAGCTGCTCGAGGTCGACTTCTCGCAGCGGCGCGTCCGCGCGAACGGCGTCGACGTCGAGCTGACGCCGCTCGAGTTCCGGCTGCTGACGGCGTTCGTCGACCACCCCGGCCGGCTGCTGGAGCACGACCAGCTGCTCGCGCTCGCGTGGGGCGGCGAGCGCGGCTCGTCGCGCGACCAGGTCAAGCTCTACGTCGGCTACCTGCGCCGCAAGCTCGGCGCCGCCGGCGTCTCGGCGGACGCGATCGAGTCCGTACGCGGCTACGGCTATCGCTACGCGGGCGGTTCGAGCTAGCCGACCGCTATAGGTTGTGCCCATGGACCCGGCCAGCGCGAGCTCCGTGGCCGCCCGGGCGCGCACCGAGAACTTCCCCGTCGCGTCGCTGCTCTTCCCGCGGACGTACCGGCCGCACCTGCGCGCGATCTACGGCTTCGCGCGCCTCGTCGACATCCTCGGCGACGAGTACCAGGGGGACCGGTCCGCCGTCCTGGACGAGCTCGAGGAGCAGCTGGAGGCGTGCTACTCGGGCGAGCCGACGTGGGAGGTGATGCGCGAGCTGCAGCCGACGATCCGCGCCTTCTCGCTGCCGCGAGAGCCGTTCCTGCGCCTGATCGAGGCCAACCGCATGGATCAGCGCGTGTCCGAGTACGCGACCTGGGCCGACCTCGAGCACTACTGCGTCCACTCGGCGGATCCCGTCGGGCGCCTCGTCCTCGGCGTGCTCGGCCGCACGGAGCCGGAGCCGGTCGCCCTGTCCGACGAGGTCTGCACGGGCCTGCAGCTCGTCAACTTCCTGCAGGACGTGCCGCGCGACCTCGCGCTCGGGCGCGTGTACCTGCCGGCGGAGGACCGGCGGCGCTTCGGCGTGACCGAACTGGATCGCCCGAGCCCGGAGCTGCGGGCGCTGCTCGAGTTCGAGGCCGGCCGCGCGCGCGGCCTGCTCGCGAGCGGCGAGGAGCTCGGGCGGCTGCTCGGCGGCGGCCGCGTCGGCCGCGCGGTGGCGCTCTTCGCCCGCGGCGGCCTGGCGGCGCTCGAGGCGCTCGAGCGTGCCGACTGGGACATCTTCAACGGCCGGCCGCGACCTTCGCGCGCGCGCCTGGCGCTGGCGGCGATCCGGTGAGACGACGCTTGCGTCGTCGGTCTCAGGCCGTGCGGGCTTTGCCCGCTCGGCCGTCTGCGCTGACCGGTCGATGCGATGTCCGACAGGAGTCGCGGCTGTGACCGTGGCCGAGGCCTACGCGGAGGTCGAGCGCCTCACGCGCCGCGAGGCGCGCAACTTCGCCTACGGGATCCGTGTGCTCCCCCGCGAGAAGCGCCAGGCGATCTCGGCCGTATACGCCTTCGCGCGGCGGGTGGACGACATTGCGGACGGCGAGCTGCCGCCCGGGGAGAAGCGTGCGCGGCTGGCGGAGCTCGTCGCTGCGCTCGACGCGCCGCCGACGGACGCGATGCTCGTCGCGCTCGCCGACGCGCGCTCGCGCTTCGGGATCCCGGAGTCGGCGTTGCAGGCGCTCGTGGACGGCGGCCTGCAGGACACGGAGCAGTCGCGCTACGCGAGCTTCGACGAGCTGCACGAGTACTGCAGGAAGGTGGCCGGCGCCGTCGGCGTGGCGTGCGTGGCGGTCTACGGCTCGACCGACGTCGAGCGGGCGGAGACGCTCGGCGTTGCGCTGCAGCTGATCAACATCATGCGCGACGTGCGCGAGGACTGGGAGCTCGGCCGCGTCTACCTGCCGCAGGACGAGCTGGCCGCCTTCGGCGTCGGCGAGGACGACATCGCGCACGGCCGCGCCGGCGAGGCGTGGCGCGCGCTGATGGCGTTCCAGGCCTCGCGTGCGCGCGTGTACCTGGACGACGGGCTCGGCCTCGTCGAGACGCTCGACTCCCGCAGCGCCGCGTGCGTCTCGACCTTCGCGGGCCTCTACCGCGCGACGCTCGACCGGATCGAGGCGCGCGGCTTCGACGTCTTCGACGGCTCGCTGCGGCTCTCGCCGCTGACGAAGCTGCGCATCGTCGGGGCAGGGCTGCTCCGATGAAGGTCGCGGTCGTCGGCGGCGGCCTCGCGGGCCTCAGCGCGGCGCTCGAGCTCGTCGACGGCGGGCCCGAGGTGGAGCTGCACGAGGCGCGGCCGACGCTCGGCGGCGCCGTCCAGACGTTGCCCCGGCGCGAGGGCGACCCGGAGCCGCCGCCCGACAACGGCCAGCACATCGCACTCGCCTGCTTCACCGAGTACCTCCGCTTCCTCGAGCGGATCGACGCGGCGAAGGGCGTCTCGCGCCGGCGGCTCGAGCTGCCCGTGATCGACGAGCGCGGGCGCACGGCCGTGATCGCACCGTCGGCGCTCGCGCTGCTGCGCTACCGGCACGTGCCGGTCGGCGACCGCCTCCGGATCGTGCGCGCGCTCGCCCGCTGGGGCGAGGCTGGCGGCGAGACCTTCGCCGACGCGCTGCGCGCGCGCGGCCAGTCGCAGGCCGCGATCGACCGCTTCTGGGACGTCTTCATCCGCCCGGCGCTGAACCTGCCGAGCGCCGAAGCGAGCGCCGCGGCCGGCGACTTCACCGTCCGCACGGCCCTCCTCGGCGACCGCCGCGACTCCGACCTGCTGCTGCCGACGGCGCCGCTCGGCGAGCTGCACGGCGACGCGGCGGGCCGGGCGCTCGAGGCCGCGGGCGCGGTCGTCCGCACCGGCTCGCGGATCGAGTCGCTCGACGACGTGGACGCCGAGGCGATCGTCGTCGCCGTGCCGCCGGGCGAGAGCGCGCGCCTGCTCGGCGAGCCGGAGCCGCGGCTCGAGGACTCGCCGATCGTGAGCGTCCACCTCTGGTTCGACCGCGAGCTGCTCCCGGCACCGCTCGCCGCGCTCCTCGGCAGCGACGCGCACTGGATCTTCGACCGCGGCGCGCTCACCGGTCACCGCCCCGAGCGCGGGCAGTACGTGACCGTCGTCTCCTCCGGCGCCCCCGAGCTGATGGAGCTGCGCGGCCGCGAGCTCGTCGACCGGATCGCGGGGGAGGTGACCGGGCGCCTGGGGGCGGCCGAGCTGCTTTGGTCGCGGGTGAGCCGCGAGCCCGCGGCGACGATCGCGCTGCGGCCCGGCAGCGAGGCGGAGCGGCGCGGCTCGCACACCTCGCGCGAGCACGTCACCCGCGCGGGCGCGTGGACCGCCACCGGCTGGCCGGCGACGATGGAGAGCGCGGTTCGCAGCGGCCGCGCCGCGGCCCGCGCCCTCACGAGCACGAGGGAGGAGGTGGCCGCGTGAGCGTCGCGACGGAGACGCGGCTCGACGCGGCGATCGAGGCGGCGACGAAGCGGCTGCTCGAGCTCCAGCACCCCGACGGCTACTGGGTCGGGGAGCTCGAGTCGAACGTGACGATGACGGCGCAGCACCTCTTCTGGCACCACGTCCTCGGCCTGCGCACGCCCGAGCTCGACCGCAAGATCGCCAACGAGCTGCTCGCGCGGCAGCGGGACGACGGCACCTGGGCGATCTGGTTCGACGGCCCCGGCGACCTGTCCACGACGGTCGAGGCGTACGCCGCGCTGAAGCTCGCCGGCGTCGACCCGGGCGCGAAGGCGCGCGCGTTCATCCAGGCGCGCGGCGGGATCCCGAGGACGCGGATCTTCACCAAGTGCTTCCTGGCGCTGCTCGGCCAGTGGCCGTGGCAGCGGGTGACGCCGATCCCGGTCGAGCTCGTGCTCTTCCCGCCGGGCGCGCCGTTCTCGATCTACAACTTCGCGTGCTGGGCGCGGGGCACGTTCGTCCCGCTCGCCGCCTGTCGCGCACTGCGGCCGGTGCGCCCCGCGGACGTCGACCTGCGCGAGATCGGCTCGCGCCCGGGCCGGACGCGGCGGCCGGCGCCGCCCGGGCCGCTGCGGCGAGCGGCCCTCCGCGAGGCCGAGCGCTGGGTTCGCGCCCACCAGGAGGCCGACGGCTCGTGGGGCGGGATCCAGCCGCCCTGGGTCTGGTCGATCCTGATGCTCGCCGCGCTCGGCCACGGGTTCGAGGACGAGACGCTGCGTCGTGCGGTCGAGGGCTGGCAGGGGTTCATGGTCGAGGAGGGCGACCGCCTGCGGCCCGAGGCCTGTCAGTCGCCGGTCTGGGACACCGGCCTGGCGGTGCTCGCACTGCGCGACTCCGGCCTCGGCCCGGAGCATCCGGCGCTCGTCCGCGCCGCGGACTGGCTGCTGAACGAGGAGGTAACCGTCGCCGGCGACTGGGCCGTGCGGCGGCCGGAGCTCGAGCCCGGCGGCTGGGCGTTCGAGTTCCAGAACGACCTCTACCCGGACGTCGACGACACGGTCGTGGTCGCGCTGGCGCTGCGGCGCTGCCACCGAGGCGACGAGGCCGTCGACCGCGGCCTCCGCTGGACCGCCGGGATGCAGTCGCGCAGCGGCGGCTGGGGCGCGTTCGACGTCGACAACGAAGCGTTCTGGCTCTACAGGCTGCCGTTCTGCGACTTCGGCAAGGTCACCGACGAGCCGAGCGCGGACGTCACAGCGCACGCGCTGGAGGCGCTGGCGCCGGAGGCGGGCTACGACGCCGAGGTCCGCCGCGGGCTCGACTGGCTGCTGGCCGAGCAGGAGGCCGACGGCTCGTGGTTCGGGCGCTGGGGCGTCAACCACGTCTACGGCACGGGAGCCGCGCTGCCGGCGCTCGAGGCGTGCGGGCTGGAGCCGTCGCACCCGGCGTTCCGCCGCGCGGTCGCGTGGCTCGACTCCGTTCAGAACGAGGACGGCGGCTTCGGCGAGGACATCCGCTCCTACGCCGACACCGCCTGGCGCGGACGCGGGCCGAGCACCGCTAGCCAGACGGCCTGGGCCCTATTAGCCTACGTCGCCGCGGACGAGGCAGGCTCGCCCGCCGCCCGCCGCGCCGCGGAGTGGCTTTGCATCGCACAACGATTAGACGGCGACTGGGAGGAAACAGCGTTCACAGGAACAGGCTTTCCGCTTGACTTCATGATTCGCTACCACTTGTACCGTCTCCATTTCCCGTTGCTCGCTCTCGGCCGTCTACGAGAAAGGCTGTCTCGATGAAGTTTCCGCTCGGCTCGACCGTCCAGATCGCCCGCTACGTCGCCCAGCAGCAGCGCAAGGGCGAGCGCTATCCGCTCGTCCTGATGCTGGAGCCGACCCTCGCCTGCAACATCGCGTGCATCGGCTGCGGGAAGATCCGCGAGTACGAGTCGAACAAGGCGCGGCTGTCGGTCGAGGAGTGCGTCGACGCCGGCGTGCAGTGCCCGGCACCGGT
The DNA here is from genome assembly GCA_035455605.1 of Gaiellaceae bacterium. Taxonomy (GTDB): domain Bacteria; phylum Actinomycetota; class Thermoleophilia; order Gaiellales; family Gaiellaceae; genus AC-32. The sequence continues at coordinate 16,596 of DATIER010000012.1, read as the reverse complement.
GGTCTCGATCTGTGGCGGCGAGCCGCTCGTCTACAAGGGGATCGAGGAGGTCGTCGAGGGCTTCCTCGAGCTGAACAAGAACATCGAGCTCTGCACCAACGCGCTCCGGCTGGAGCAGTTCCTGGACGTCTTCACGCCCTCGAAGCGCCTGACCTTCGTCGTCCACCTCGACGGCATGCGCGAGATCCACGACTACATCTGCGACTACCCGGGCCTGTGGGACATCGCGGTCGACGCGATCAAGCAGGCGCGCGCCCGCGGCTTCCGCGTCACCACCAACACGACGATCTTCAAGGAGACCGACCCGGGCGAGGTCGTCGAGATGATGGGCTACCTGACGAACGAGGTCGGTATCGACGGGATGCTCGTCGCGCCGGGATACCAGTACTCGCAGATCGACCCGAACCTGACGATGACGCGGGACGAGCACGAGGAGAAGTTCCGCGTGATCCGCTCGGCCGCGCGCGAGCACGGCTACCGCTGGCTCGCGAGCCCGATCTACCAGGACTTCCTCACGGGCGACCGCAAGCTGCCGTGCGCGCCGTGGGGCTCGATCACGCGCAACCCGTACGGCTGGAAGGGCCCGTGCTACCTGCTCACCGACGGCATCTTCCCGACCTACGAGGCGCTGCTGGACGGGATCGAGTGGGAGGAGTACGGCCCCGGCAACGACGACCGCTGCGAGCACTGCGCGATCCACTCCGGGTTCGAGCCCTCGGCGGCGTTCGAGGCGACCGGGAGCGTCAGGGAGACCGTCCGCAGCGCGGCATGGACGCTGACCGGGTGACCTTCGCCTGCGCCACGACCGCGGAGGAGCGCGTCGCGCGCCGCGCTGGCGCTCGCTCGGCGCTCGTCGGCCTCGGCGCCCGCAACGGCGTGCCAGACGGCGCACTGGTGTCCTTCGGACTGGCGGGAGCTCTGCGGGACGGCCTCGCCCCCGGCACCGTGGTCGACGCGGCGAGGATCGTCGACGTCGAGGGCACGGTGCTCTGGGACGACGGCCCGCTCGGCGTTGCGGGAGCGGAGCCGGTGACGATGCTCGCCGCCGACCGGATCGTCGACGACCCCGACGAGCGGCGCCGGCTGCACGAGCGCACCGGCGCGGACACGGCCGACCTCGAGAGCGGGGCGCTCGCGCGCAGCGGCCGGCTGCTGGGCGTGCTGCGGGCCGTGAGCGACACGCCGTCGCGCCCGCTGGACGGGCTCGCCGCCGGCGTGAGGCCTGACGGCCGCACCGACTGGCCGGCGCTCGCACGCGCGTTCGCCCGCTCGCCGCGCGGCTTCGTCCGCTCGGCCGGCGACGCGCAACGCGCGCTCGGGCGCCTGGGCGAGGCGGCGAAGGGGTGGTCGCGATAGGCCAGGTCCTGCTCGCGGCGCCGCGATCCTTCTGCGCCGGCGTCGACCGCGCGATCGAGATCGTCGAGCTCCTGCTCGAGCAGCACGGCCCGCCGGTCTACGTCCGCCACCAGATCGTCCACAACGACCACGTCGTGAAGCGGCTCGAGGGGCTCGGCGCCGTCTTCGTCGACCACGAGGACGAGATCCCGGCCGGCGCGATCTGCGTGCTCTCGGCGCACGGCGTCGCGCCGTCGGTGCGGGCCAACTGCGAGGCCCGCGGCCTGCGGGTCGTGGACGCGGTCTGCCCGCTCGTCTCCAAGGTCCACGCGGAGGCGCGGCGCTACGCCGACAGCGGCCACCTGGTCGCGCTCGTCGGCCACGCCGACCACGTCGAGGTGATCGGGACGCGCGGCGAGCGCCCGGAGGAGACCGTCGTGATCGAGTCGCCGGAGGACGCGGCGCGGCTCGACCCCGAGGGAAAGCCGATCGCCGTGATCACGCAGACGACGCTCTCGCTCGACGACGTGGCCGAGACGGTCGACGCGCTCGCCGAGCGCTTCGGCGACCTGAAGCGGCCGGCCGCCGACGACATCTGCTACGCGACCCAGAACCGCCAGGACGCGGTCAAGGAGCTCGCCCGCCGCGGCGCGACGCTGATCCTGGTGATCGGCTCCGAGACGAGCTCGAACGCGCGGCGCCTGGTCGAGGTCGCCGAGCGCTTCGACGCGACGGCAGAGCTGATCGACGGCGAGAGCGGCCTCGACCCGGAGATGCTGGCGGGGCACGAGACGGTCGGCGTGACGGCCGGCGCCTCGACGCCCGAGGAGCTCGTGGCGCTCGTCCTGCGCAGCCTCGCGTCGTTCGGCTTCGACGAGCTGGGCGAGGTGGAGGTCGCGCGCGAGAACGTGAGTTTCCGCCTGCCGCGGGAGGTAACAACGCCGGCATGACCAGCGTCGAGGTGCCGTACTCGATCGCCTCGGCACTGCCGTCGCTGACGGTGCTCGACATCACGAACGAGGTGCGCCGCGAGCTCGCCGGGTCGGGCCGCGAGAGCGGGATCGCCTTCGTCTCGCCGCTCGACGACGTCGCTCTGGTGCGCGTGCAGGAGCGCGAGTCCGGCTTCTTCTGCGACCTCGAGGACCTGCTCAACCGGCTCGTCCCGCCGGGCCAGCAGGACCGCGAGCGGCTGCTCTGCATGCTGCTCGGCCCGCGCGGCGAGCAGATCCCGTTCGCCGGCGGCGAGCTCTGCCTCGGCCGCTGGCAGCGCATCCTGCTCGTCGACTTCGCGCCGCCGGACGAGCCGCGCTGGGCGCTGTCCCTTCTCGGCTAGTTAGGCGCATCTGTTTGATTCGCCCGTGCCGCGTGCGGCACACTGGCTCCATGGCGCGCGCCCGGCGGCACCAGCGGATGTTCTCGGCGCTCGCGTTCGCGCTGCTCGCGCTGATCGCCGAGCTCGCCGGGCGGAGCCTGACGCACCGGCTCGACTTCGGTCGCCACGTCGATTCGCGTCCGTACTCGGGCGCCGAGTACTACCCGTTCCTGCTCGGCGCCGTGAAGCTCGGCGTCGCGCTGCTACTCGCCCGGCTCGTCTGGCGGTTCGCGCGTGCGCACGTCGCGGCGCGGGCCGGTCGCCGCGTGCTCGCGGCCGTCGGGAAGGCGCCTGCGCCCAAGCCACGGTTCCGGCTCGACCTCTCGCCGCGGCTCTGGCTGGCGGCGTTCCTCGCCACCTCGACCTTCTACCTGCTGCAGACCGACGCCGAGCAGGTCGCGTCCGGCCGCTGGCCGCTGCTCGCGCCGTGGCTCCACACCTCGGCGCTGCCCGTCTTCGCCGTGCTCGCCGTCCTCGTCTCGCTCGCCTGGAGCGCGGTCGCGAGCTGGCTGAGCGCGTACGAGCGCTACGCCGCGGACACGTGGGCCCGCGCGGGGCACGCCACGCCTTCCAGGATCGCGCCCGCGATCCGGCGCCGCCGCGACTCGCAGGCGCCGCCTCGCAAGCTCTTCGGCCTCGCCTTCGAGAGCCGGCCGCCGCCCCTCCCGGCATAAGCCCGCGGTAGCGCCCAGACCGCGGGACCGGTTGTCGTCCCGACCTGGGGAGGTGGAATGAGCACACAACTTGTCACCGAGCGCGCGTCGAGCCGTACCCGCTCCGCACGGGCGCGCGCCGTCGGCCTGCTCGGCCCGCTGACGATGCTCGGCGGCGTCGCGTGGGCGTTCCTGCAGCCGTACCGGATCACGCTCCTGCACCCGCACGGCGAGGGGTTCTGGTGGCTCCTGGTCGAGCCGCCGCTGCTCGTGATCGCCGTCGGGATCGTGTTCGCGCTGTTCGTGGCGCCGGGCCTGATCGAGGACCTCGAAGAGCACTGATGGAACCGCCCGCCGAGCACGTCCACTGGCTGTTCGCGACCGGGTTCCTGCTGCTCGGGCTCTGCCTGCTCGCGCGGGCGATCGTCGGCGCCGAGGTCTGGGACCGGCGTGCCTGGCGCGCCTACCTGTGGCCGAGCCTGCTCTTCGGGCTCGGCGTCTTCATGTGGCCGGTGATGGTCTTCTTCACCAACTCGACGATCCACATGGTCGCCCACGGCGCCTGGGCCCAGACGATGATGCTCGCCGGCGCCGCGGAGCTCGGGCTCCTGCGCGGCAAGCTGCACAACCGGCTCTGGCACCTGACCGTGCCGCTCGCGCTCGCGGTGTCGGGGACGGCGCTGCTCGTCCACGAGCAGAACGGGTGGTTCTTCGCCCGGGCGGCGTTCCTCCACCACGTCCTCGGCTGGACATGTCTCGTCGGCGCGATCTTCCCGCTGCTCGCGGTGCTGCAGCCGCGGCGCCGCGCGTGGCCTGCCGGCTTCGCGCTGACGCTCGTGCTGGTCGCCGTCTTCCTCTACTCCGACCGCGACGTCGCGCCGATCTTCGGCCACCTCTCCGAGCGCGCGGGGGTGCCGCACCGGTGAGGCGCGGGCTCGTGCTCGTCGCGCTGCTCGCGCTCGCCTTCCCGGCCGCGGCCTCGGCCCATGCGACGCTCGAGCAGACGACGCCGCGGTTCGGCACCCGCGTCGAGCAGTCGCCGCAGGCCGTGACGCTCAGGTTCGACCAGAGCGTCGACGCGCTGCCGACGGCGATCACGGTCTACAGCGCGCACGGGGCCGTGCTCTCCGGCATCACCCGCGCGAGCGCGGACAAGCGGACGATCTCGGTGCCGGTGAAGACGCTCCGCCGCGGCGGCTACACCGTCCGCTGGCGCGTGGTCTCGGCGGACGGGCACGTCGTCTCGGGCGTCTTCACCTTCGGCGTGAAGCTGCGGGCGCCGGCCGCGACCGACGCCTTCGGGGCGGGCGGCCCGACGACGACCGAGCACCTCGTCCGCTGGCTCTACTTCCTCGCCCTGGCGCTCCTCGCGGGCGGGCTCGGCTTCCGGCTGCTCGTCGTCCGCCGATCGTTCGGGCCCCGTGCGCAGCGGCGCTTCTACCAGCTGCTCGGCCTGGGCGCGGTCGGCGCGCTGGAGGTCGGGATCCTCGCCTTCCTCCTGCGCGCCGAGGACGCGCTGCAGCTGCCGTTCGTCGACTTCCTCTACGGCGACCTCTCGCCGCTCGCGAAGACGCGCTTCGGGACCGCGTTCGTGGCGATGACACTCGGCTACGCGCTCGTCGCGGCGCTCGTCTTCCTGGCCTGGCTGACGGAGCGGGAGCGGCTGCTCTGGCCGGCGTTCCTGCTCGCGCTCGGCTTTGCCTCCGGCCTGTCGCTGTCGGGTCACTCCGCGGTGGACGCCGGCTCGTCCTGGCTCTCACAGCTCGCCGACTGGCTGCACCTCTCGGCGGCGGCGCTCTGGGTCGGCGGGCTGGTGCAGCTCGCATTCGTGGTCTGGCCGCTGGAGCCGGAGCTGCGCCGGCAGGCGTTCCTGCGCTTCTCGAGGCTCGCGACGATGCTGATCGTCGTGCTGCTCGCCGCCGGCACGTACCTGAGCATCCTGCGGCTGCCGCACCTGGCCGACCTCTGGAGCGCGGGCTACGGGCAGGTGCTGCTCGTCAAGCTCGGGCTCGTCTCGCTGGCGCTGCTCTGGGGCGCGGCGCACCACTTCCTCGTGCGGCCGAAGCTCGAGCGCGGCGCGCCGCTGTTCGCCCGCCTGCCGCGCAGCCTGGCCGGAGAGAGCGCGGTCGGGATGGCGATCCTGCTCGCCGCCGCAGTGCTCGTCGACTCGAAGCCGCCGCCCCCGAGCGCTCCGGCTTCCACGGCGTCAAATGTCGCGCCTGCTCAGCGCTAGCACGTTCGCGACGAACAGCTTCGTCGACGCGAGCTGACCGCGCTTGCGCACCGAGGCCGGCCCCTGGTACCAGGCGGCGAGGGCGCGGGTGCGGTCCCACCCGAACTCGCGCAGCAGCTGGCGCAGGTACACGACCCCGATGCGGATGTTCCCCGAGGTCGAGCGCGGCACCTTGTGGCCGATCAGCTGGTGCTCGACGTAGCCGCGGGTCACGGGCAGCACCTGCAGCACGCCGCGCGCGCCGGCGGACGAGACGAGGCCGGTCTGGAAGCCCGACTCCATCCACCCGAGCGCGCGCACGAGCGCCGGGTCGAGCCGGTAGGCGATCGCCCAGTTCGTGAGCATCGTGCGGACGCTCGTCGCGGGCGCCGCCGGGGTCGCGTGCCGGGCGGGGCGCGTCGGCCGCACGCCGGGCGTCGCGTGCCCGAGCGCGCGCAGGGTCCTCGGCCCGGCGATGCCGTCGGCGGTGAGCCGTCTCGCCCGCTGGTAGCTCCGCAGCGCGCGCTCGGTCGCGGCGTCGAAGAAGCCGTAGACCGGCACGAGCCGTCCCCGGCGCGCGAGCATGTACTGCAGCACGGAGACGTCCCAGCCGAACGAGCCGCGGTGCAGCGTCCGGCGCCCGAACACCGGCGTTCCCAGCGGGCCGAGCGCGCGTCGCGTCGCCGGTCCCGCACGGCCGTCCGGCACGAGCCCGGCGCGCCGCTGGAACTTCTTCGTCGCGCGCACGGTCAGCGGCCCGGCGATCGCGTCGATCGGGCCGTTGTAGAGCCCGTACGCGCGCAGGGCGACCTGGAGACCCGCGATCTGCGGGTTCCGAGCGTGCGCGGCCGAGGCCAGCGTGAGCCCCGCCAGCAGCGCCGCGCCGAGTGCCACGAGTCTGCGGGCCACGGGGCGGTCCCGTTCGCGCCGCGCACGTAGAGTCCTGCTCCGATGCGGTGGGCGATCACAGGCGGCGCGGGCTTCCTCGGCCTGCACCTGGCGCGGCGGCTGCTGGCCGACGGGCACGAGGTGCGCACGCTCGACCTCGCGCCGCTCGACGACGTCGAGCTCGAGCGGGACGTCGAGGAGCTGCGCGGCGACGTGCGCGACCTCTCCGCCGTCGCGCGCCTCGTGACCGGCGCCGACGTGCTCGTGCACGCGGCGGCGGCGCTGCCGATCCAGGCCTCGCGCGAGTCGATCCGCTCCGTCAACGTCGGCGGCACCGGCGTCGCCTTCGCGGCGGCCGCGGACGCGGGAGTGCGGCGAGCAATCCTGATCTCGTCGACGGCCGTCTACGGCGTGCCGAAGCACCACCCGATCGCCGAGGACGCGCCGCTCGTCGGCGTCGGGCACTACGGCGAGTCGAAGATCGACGCCGAGGAGGTCGCGCGCGACGCCGGTCGGCGCGGGCTCGAGGTCGTGATCATCCGCCCGAAGACGTTCGTCGGGCCGGAGCGGCTCGGCGTCTTCGAGATCCTGTTCGACTGGATCCGCGAGGGGCGCGGGATCCCGATCCTCGGCAACGGCTCCAACCGTTACCAGCTGCTTGCCGTCGAGGACCTGGTCGAGGCAACCGTCGCCGCGGCCGAGCGGGATGTGGCCGGCGAGACGTTCAACGTCGGCGCGACGGAGTTCGGCACCGTTCGCTCCGACCTCGAGGGCCTGATCGCGCACGCGCGCTCCGGCAGCCGGCTGCGACCGGTGCCGGCGCGGCCGGCGGAGCTGGCGCTACGGGCGCTCGAGCTCGCGCGCCTCTCGCCGCTCGCCGAGTGGCACTACCGCACCGCCCACCGCGACTCGTTCGTCGACGTCTCGAAGGCGCAGCGTGAGCTCGGCTTCGCGCCGCGCCTCTCGAACGAGCAGGCGCTCTGCGAGACCTACGACTGGTACCTCGCCAATCGTGGCCGCGTCGGCGCCGCCGGCCTCACGCACCGGGTGCCGTGGGACCAGCGGGCGCTGGGTGTCGTGAAGCGGTTCTTCTAGGGACCGACGTCGGAGTACGCGGCGGCGTTGACGTCGGCCCAGGAGACGTCCGACCACGACACGTCCGACCAGGACACGTCCGACCAGGAGACGTCGCCCCAGGAGACGTCCGACCACGAGACATCCGACCAGGAGACGTCGCTCCAGGAGACGTCGGCCCAGCCGTCGAGCCACGAGACCGCGTCCCACGCCGGCGAGGCCTTGGCCGCGTCGAGCCAGGAGACGTCGTCGAACATCGGGCCGTCGCCCTTCGGGTCGGGCACGAGGAAGCCGTCGAGCGCCCGGTTCGGGTTCGGCGGGAACGCCAGCGCGAGCGCGCCCGGGGCATCGACCTCGCCGACTCCCGCCGCGAGCGTCCTGACCCTGGGCAGCGCACGCGCCTCGTGCATCAGCGCGCCCTTGACCTGGTCCGGCGTCATCGACGGGCGCAGCGTGAGCAGGTCGGCGGCGATCCCCGAGACGACGGGCGCCGCCAGCGAGGTGCCGGAGAGGTCGATGTACGTGCCGCCGGCGGTCTGGATCACCTGGCCGCCGCGCTCGGTCGCGAGCGTCGAGCCGTCCGGGACCGGGCCGACGATGTTGCGCCCGGGCGCGGCCAGCTCTGGCTTGGCGAAGCCGTCGAGCGTGTAGCCCCACGCCGACCAGGGAGCCGTGTCGGCCCGCTCCGGGTTGGTCGAGTTGTGCAGGTCGAGCGCCCCGACCGTGATCGCGAACGGGTCGTTGCCCGGAGCGAAGGCCATCGGCGTCGGCTTGCCCGGCTGGCCCTGGTTGCCGGCGGCCGCGACGACGACGACGCCGTTCAGCCACAGCTTCTCGACCGCCTTGTCGAGCGGGTCCCAGCGGAAGCTCGTCGCGCTCGCGGAGTGGAGCGAGAAGTTGGCGACGCGGATGTCGTAGGCCTTGCGGTTCCTGAGGATCCACTGGGCGGCCGCGATCACGTCGCTCGTGCGTGCCATGCCCTGGTCGTCCATCACGTCGAGCGAGACGATGCCCGCCGTCGGCGCGGCACCCGCGAACCCGGGCGCCGAGCCGGCCGCGACGCCCGCCACCAGCGTCCCGTGGCCGAAACCGTCTCCGGCCGAGTTGCCCGGCAGCGTCGAGAGGTCGACCGCCGCGCGCACGCGGTTGCCGAAGTCGGCGCGGTTCGGCTCGATGCCGGAGTCGACGAAGGCGATCGAGGGCGCCGCCGGCCCGGGCCTGGAGCCCGAGGCCTCCTCTGCGAGCGTCGGCCAGAGCTGGTCGACGCCGACCGCAGCGGGCCAGATCTGCGACGAGCTGAAGCCACCGGACTGATGCGGGTTGTGCGGCGGCTTCGGCCCCTTCGGGCCCTTCCCGTTCCCGCCGGCTCCGTCGAAGACGACCTGCTGGTCGGGGGTGATGACGAGGTCGTGCTGCTGCGCGAGCCTGGGCAGGTCGCTCGCCAGCACGTTCGCCGCGGCGCCGTCGACGATGCTCAACCGCCGCTGGGTCTTCGCGTAGCCCTTGAGCGCGTCCGCCGCCTGCCCGTCGTCGCCGGTCGTGCTCTGGACGATCACGGGCACGCTCGCGTTCGGCGTCTCCTGTGCGCTGCGTGCGAGCGAGGGCGCCAGGTAGCTCGGCGACCACGAGCGGTCGTGATTGCTCCCTGCCGAGGCCGCCAGCGGCGCCGCGAGCGTGAGGGCGAGCAGCACGAGCAGGCCGCGCCTCACCGCCCGGTTGCGCCCGTCGCCGCCCGGGCCGCCGCCCCGCCGTGAGCCCCAGAGCCCGCTTCCGCGAGCCTCGCCGCGCATGCTCTCGTCCCTCAACGTTGCTCCCCTCCGCCGCGCTCGTTCCTGCGCGGGCCGCCGCTTCGTCCTCGAACCGACGGTATTCGGGTGCCGCCGAGCCGGAATCACCCCTAAAGGGGATTCGGCCCGCGATCCCTCGTCCGGGGGACCAGGAACGGCGCCGGGGTGTCCCTATACTCGCGGCCGGTGGCCGGCCTCCTCGACTACCGCGAGCGGTTCCCGATCCTCGCGGAGACGACGTACCTGATCAACCACTCGCTGGGAGCGATGCCCGCGGCGGCGGAGGAGCGGCTGCTCGAGTACGCCCGCGCTTGGAACACCCGCGGCGTGCGCGCGTGGGAGGAGGGCTGGTGGGAGCTGCCGGTCACGGTGGGCGACCAGATCGCGCGGCTGATCGGCGCTCCGCCGGGCTCGGTCTCGATGCACCAGAACGTGACGCTCGCCGAGGCGGCCGTGCTCTCGTGCTTCGATTTCGCCGGCCCGCGGCGGAGGATCGTGTACGAGGAGGGGAACTTCCCGTCGGTGCGCTACCTCTACCAGGCGCAGTGCGACGACATCGTGGTCGCCGCCGACGACGAGGGCGTGGCCGAGGCGATCGACGAGCGCACGCTGCTCGTGCCGGTCACGCACGTCCTCTTCAAGACGGGACGGATCCAGGACGTCGAGGCGATCGTCGCGGCCGCGCGCGAGCACGGCGCGCTCGTCGTGCTCGACGCCTACCAGTCCGCCGGCACCGTCCCGCTGGACGTGACCGCGCTGGACGTCGACTTCGCCGTCGGGGGCTCGGTCAAGTGGCTCTGCGGCGGGCCGGGCGCGGCGTGGCTCTACGTACGGCCCGAGCTGGCGGCGACGCTCGAGCCGAGGATCACCGGCTGGCAGGCGCACGCGCGGCCGTTCGCGTTCGAGCCGGAGCAGGACTACGCCGAGGGCCCGTGGCGCTTCCTGACGGGGACGCCGAACGTGCCGGCGCTGTACGCGGCGACCGCCGGCTACGACGTGATCGAGGAGGTCGGCGTCGAGCGGATCCGCGAGCGGTCGGTCGAGCTGACGACGCTGCTGGTCGAGCTGCTCGACGAGGCCGGCTTCCCGGTCGGCAGCCCGCGCGACCCGGCCCGCCGCGGCGGCACGGTCGTCGTCAAGCCGCCACACCACGAGCGCGTCGGCCGCGAGCTCCTCGCCCGCGGGGTGATCTGCGACTGGCGGCCGGACGTCGGGCTGCGCCTCGGCCCGCACTTCTTCACCAGCGACGACGAGATCCGCTTCGCGGTCGAGCAGATCGTCGAGCTCGACGGCGCTCGGAGCGCGAGCTTGCCGGCGTAGAACACGGCTCGGCGCTCGCGCCGCCTTCGAGGTGTCAGCGCGCGTCGGCGGGCGCCCAGACCTGCCAGACGCCCTGGCCGCCGCGCACGAGCGCTTCGAGCCGCTCGCGGTCCTTTAGCGTGTCCATCGGCGACCAGAAGCCGTCGTACTTGATCGCGAGCAGCTCCCGGTCGTCGATCAGGCGCCCGAGGATCTCCGGCATGTCGTCGCCCTCGCGGACGTAGTCGAAGACACGGCGGTCGAAGACGAAGAAGCCGCCGTTGATCCAGAGCGGCGAGTCGGCGACGTCGTGGAAGCCGGTGACGACATCGTCCCCGTCGCTCGCGACGACGTTGAAGGTGTAGTTCGGCGGCACGGCGAGAAGGCTCCCGAGCTTGCCGCTCTCCTCGCGCTTCCGAATCAGCGTCGGCAGGTCGGCGTCGGTGAGCGTGTCGCCGTAGGAGGCCAGGAAGACGTCCTCGTCGATCGCGTCGCGTGCGGCCGCGAAGCGCTCGCCGATGCTCGCGTCGAGGCCGGTGTCGAGGAACTCGATCTCCCAGCCGATGCGCTCGAACTCCGGCTCGGCGAAGTACTCGCGGATGCCGTCGCCGCGGTAGCCGAGGAGGAGCAGGAACCGGTGGTGCCCGAAGTGGGCGTAGTAGCTCATGATGTGCCAGAGCAGCGGGCGGCCGCCGATGGAGGCCATCGGTTTCGGGAGGCGCTCGGAGAAGCTGTCGAGCCGCATGCCCCGTCCGCCGCAGAAGATCACGACCTTCACGACACGCCTACTGTAGGGCGATTCACGCGGATTGCGATCACCCTCCCAGGGCGGCGAGGAGCTGGTGCGCGTAGGCCGGCGCCGTCGGCTCGTCCTCGTGCTTGAAGTAGCAGTGGAGGCGAACGCCGTCCTCGAGCAGCGGCCGCAGGCGCGCGGCCCACGCGTTCAGGTGCTCGGCCGAGTACGGCGGCTCGCGGAACCGGAGGAAGCGGAACGGCGCCGCGGCCTCGACCGCGCCCACACGCACGGCGTTGGGCGGGAGCTCGGCTTCGATCCCGTCCCACGAGTTGTGGCGGAAGTCGAGCGCCAGCTCGAGCGCCGGGTCGAACGACCCGAGCACGAGCGCCAGCAGGCCTTCGTCGCGCGCGGAGGAGACGAGCACCCGGATCGGCCCGAGCCGCTCGCCGAGCAGACCAACGCGCTCGGAGAACGTGCCGAGGTCGGACCGCAGGTGCGCGTTCAGCTTCGGGGCGAAGCGGAAGCCCGGCGGTGTCTGCTCCGCCCAACGCTCGAACAGCTCCTCGCGGGGCAGGCGGTACCCTGTCGTGTTCAGCTCGACGGTCGAGAAGCACTGCGAGTAGTAGCGGAGGAAGTCTCCCGGCTTCGTCTCGGCGGGGTAGAACCCGGGCCGCCAGGTCGGGTAGGACCAGCCGGAGGTGCCGACATATGCCCCCGTTAGACTCGCCCGCGTGGCGGTCACGGCCGAAGTGATACCCGAGAACACGATCCCCGTCCTCGACCACGGCTTCGTCCGGCTCGACGACGCGATGGCCGACGACCTCTCCGTCGTGAACGGCGCGCGGGTCAGCTTCGCGCGGCACAAGCAGGAGCTGGACGACTCCGACGCCGGCCTGATCCGCTTCCTGATGCGCGAGCGGCACGGGACGCCGTTCGAGCACAACGCGTTCCGGTTCCACGTCCGCTGCCCGATCTTCGTGGCGCGCGAATGGTTCCGGCACCGCGTCGGGTCGTTCAACGAGTTCAGCCTCCGCTACGCGCGCGCGACCGACGACTTCTACGTCCCCGAGCCCGAGGACGTGCGCACGCAGGTCGGCAAGCCCGGCGCCTACTCGTTCGAGCCGGTCCCGGACGAGATCGCCGAGACGACCCGCGACAAGCTGCAGGCGGTCTACGAGACGGCCTACCTCGCGTACGAGCAGCTGGTCGAGCTCGGCGTGGCCCGCGAGCTCGCGCGCTGCGTGCTGCCGGTCGGCGCCTACACCGAGTTCTACTGGACCGTCAACGCGCGCTCGCTGATGAACTTCCTCTCGCTGCGCAACTCCGAGACGGCGCAGCGCGAGATCCGCCGCTACGCGGAGGCGTGCGAGCAGTTCCTCGAGGAGCGCATGCCGATCACGTACGCGGCGTTCGTCGCGAACGACCGCACGGCGCCCTAGAACGACCGCACGGCGCCCTGGTAAGGAGACCTAGATCCGGCTGGTCCGGAGCACGACCGGGTGGGTCTTCATGCCCTGGCCCTCGCGCGTGACGATCCAGCCGCTGTAGTTGCGGAGGTTGTACGGCGCGTTCAGCTGGACGCTGTCCCCGCTCGTAAGCCGGAAGGTGCCGCAGGTCGCCACGGCCTTGCCGTGACGGGTCAGGTACATCTCGTAGAACTGACCCTTCGGCAGCTGCTTGAGCCCGTGGACGACGACCTTCAGCGGCCAGTTGCCGTTCGAGTCGTCGCTCCCGATCTTGATCACGGCGGACGCGTTCGAGGCGAAGGCGGTGCCCCGCATCGGAACGGTGTAACGCGTCGCGAACTGCTTGCCGCGGTGCTGGCCGGCGATGAAGCCGCCGACGAAGGTCACGAGCGCGAGGGCGGCTGCGAGCGCGAGGGCCAGCCCGGCCCGGCGCCGGGGCAGGAAGGCGACCGGGCTGTCCTCGCGAGGCGCGGGCGTCGGGTCGGCAAGACGCGGCGGAAGCTCCGGCGGCGGGCCTGCGGCCACGAGCAGGTCGTGGACGCGCTCCAGGCGCGCGGCCTCCTCGGGGGTCAGGTCCTCCGCGCCGACGAGCTCGTCGAAGTTGGGCTCGCGGGTCATCTCAGCTCCTCCTCGAGCAGCGTCGCCAGCCGGGCGAGCGCCGCGCGCGTGCGGGTCTTGACGGTGCCGAGCGGAATCCCGAGGAACTCCGCGATCTCGGACTGGGAGAGCTCGCTCCAGTACGCGAGCTCGATCACGCTGCGCTCGTTGACGTTCAGCTCCTCGAGCGCGCGGTGGACGCGCCAGGCCGTCCAGCCGGCCTCGGCGCGCTCGGCGGGCCCGGCGTCCGGCGACGGCTCCTCGGGAACCTCGGTCGGCGTCTCGGTGCGGGCGCGGCCGCGATCGGTGATCGCGTTCCGGGCGACTGCGTAGAGCCACGGCGCGCCGGGGCCGCGCTCGGGCTTGTAGCTCCGCGCGGCGCGCCAGATCGAGGCGAACGTCTCCTGCACCGCGTCCTCGGCGCGGCCACGATCGCCGAGGCGGCGCAGGGCGAGCCCGAAAACCGGCCGGGCGTAGCGGCGGTAGAGCACCTCGAAGGCGCCACGGTCGCCGTCGGCCGAGCGGACGATCAACTCGCCGTCGCTGAGCTCGTTCGTGGCCACGGGGGGCATCGTGGCTCGTTCGGCACGGCGCGGCAAGCTGGGTGAGTCGAGCGCAATCTCCATCACCTGTCTCTACGGGCCGGACGGGGCGCCGGATTTCAGCGCCCGCCCGCCGTCGACGAACAGCGTCGTCCCGGTGACGAAGCCGGCGCCGGCGAGGTAGGCGACCGCGGCGGCGACGTCGTCGGGCGAGCCCACGCGCCCGAGCAGCGTCTCGGCCGCGCGGCGCTCCTCCTGGCCGCGCTCGATCGCGACCGGGCCGGGCGCGACGCCGCAGACGCGCACCTCCGGTGCGAGGGCGCGGGCGAGGACGCGGGTGAGCATCGCCTGCGCCGCCTTGGCCGCGGAATGGGCGGCGAAGGCGGGCCACGGCTGGTAGCCGGCGACGTCCTCGATCATCACGACGCAGCCGCCGCTCGCGCGCAGATGCGGCGCGGCGGCCTGCGTGACGAAGAAGCTGCCCTTCGCGGTCGCGCCGAACGCGGCGTCCCAGTCGGCCTCCGTCAGCTCGTCGAACGGCTTCGGCGCGAAGCCCTCGCCGGCGCAGTTGACGAGCAGGTCGAGCCCGCCGAGCTCGTGCGCCGCGCGCTCGACCAGGAGGCGCGCCTCCTCCGGGCGCGAGACGTCGCCGTCGGCGCGGCCCGCCGCGAAGACCGACCAGCCGTCGCGCGAGAGGCGTTGCACGATCGCCTCGCCGAGCCTGCCCCGGCCTCCGGTCACGAGCGCCTTCACGCGACGAGTCTAGGCAAGGCGCAAGTTCTTCCCGTTTGCGGCGACTTCCTCGGCATGAAGACTCTCGCCATCGCCATCGCCATCGCCATCGCCCTCGTCCTCGGCGCCGCGCTCGCGACCGCGGCCGGCGCCGCCGCGCCGACGCTGACCCTCGCGTCGAGCGCGACCGTCGTCGCGTACGGCAAGCCGGTGACGCTGAGCGGCCAGCTCACCGGCGGCAAGCCGAACCAGACCGTCGCCGTCGACGGCACCGTCTGCGGCACCTCGCGCGCCGCGAAGGTGACGAGCGCGAAGACGACCTCGACCGGCGCCTACTCGGCGGCCGTCACGCCCACCGGCGCCACGAGCTACCAGGCGACGTACAAGAACGTGAAGAGCCCGGCGGTCGCGGTCACGGTGCGACCGGTGCTCGCGCTGACGAAGAGCGGCACGACCTGGACGGCGAAGGTGACGGCCGGCCAGGCGCTGACCGGGAAGGCCGTGCTCTTCCAGCGCTACGTGAAGCTGCGCAAGCGCTGGCGGCAGGTGAAGCGGGTCCTGCTCGCCACGAGCACGCCCGGCCCGGCGAAGTCGACGGTCGTCAGCTCGGTGACGTTCACGGCGAAGCTCACCCGCGGGACGCGGGTCCGGTTGGCGATCTCCACGGCGCAGGCCGCGCCGTGCTACGTCGCCGCGACGAGCGCGTCGCTGCGCGCCTAGCCCGCCTCCGCCAGCGCCCGCTCGTAGTTGGCGGAGACGGCGTCCCAGTTGACGACGTTCCACCACGCCTCGAGGTAGTCCGGTCGACGGTTCTGGTACTTGAGGTAGTAGGAGTGCTCCCAGACGTCGATGCCGAGGATCGGGATGTCATCGTTCAGGATCGGCGAGTCCTGGTTCGGCGTCGAGTAGAGCGCGAGGTTCGTCCCGTCGTGGACGAGCCACGTCCAGCCAGAGCCGAAGCGCTTGACGCCGTTGTCGTTCACGGCCGCCTTGAAGTCGCCGAAGCTGCCCCACAGCTCGCCGATCGCGGCCGCGAGCGCGCCTGACGGCTCGCCGCCGCCGCCGGGGCCCATGATTTCCCAGAAGAGGGAGTGGTTCGCGTGCCCGCCGGCGTTGTTCCGTACGGCCGTCTGCTTGTCCTCCGGGAGGACCTCGAGGTTCGTCAGCACCTGCTCGACCGACATGTCGGCGAGCTCCGTCCCCGCGAGCGCGGCGTTGGCGTTGTCGACGTAGGCCTGGTGGTGCTTGTCGTGGTGGACGCGCATCGTCTGCTCGTCGATGTGCGGCTCGAGCGCCCCGTAGTCGTAGGGAAGCGGGGGAACCTCGAAGGGCATGTCGCGCTCCTTTCTTCGCTGCCGTGAGGCTAACGGGTCTGCCCCGACGGTGGCTGGTTATGCTCAGCCGACCCTTCGGAGAGAGAGGAGCACGCTTGGCCACGCTCGCGTTCAACCGGGAAGCGATCACCCCGCGTCCGCTCAAGCCCGCGCTGCTGGAGCTGGACGGCATCTCGCGCGAGTCGGTCGAGGCGCACTACAAGCTCTACGAGGGCTACGTCAACAAGCGCAACGAGATCATGGAGCGCCTGGGCGGGATCGAGCTCGGATCCGCGAACCAGGTCTACTCCGAGGTGCGGGCACTGAAGGTCGAGCTCAGCTTCGCGCTCGGCGGGATCAAGAACCACGAGATCTACTTCGAGCATCTCGGCGGCGGGGGCGGCGACCCGGACGACCTGGTCCGCGAGCTGATCTCGCGGGACTTCGGCTCGGTCGCCGAGTGGCGCGCCGACCTGAAGGCGACGGGGATGGCCGGCCGCGGCTGGGCCTGGACCGCCTACGACTGGGACGAGGGCCGCCTGTTCAACTACATCGGCGACACCCAGAACACCTTTCCCGTGTGGAACGCG
>DATIER010000011.1:0-2680 GCA_035455605.1 Gaiellaceae bacterium | reverse complement strand
TCTTCCAGAAGGAGATCGCCTCGGTGAAGGCGGTCGACGGCGTCTCCTTCAGCGTCAGGCCCGGCGAGACGCTCGGGATCGTCGGCGAGTCGGGCTGCGGGAAGTCGACGCTCGCCCGCTGCATCATGCGCCTGCTCGACTCGACCGACGGCCGCATCGTCTTCGACGGGCGAGACATCACGAAGCTCTCGCGTCCGGCGATGCGCCCGATCCGGCGCGAGATGACGATGATCTTCCAGGACCCGTACGCGTCGCTGAACCCGCGCAAGCGCGTCGGCTTCATCATCGGCGAGCCACTCGAGGTGCACGGCCTCGGCAGCGGCGCCGAGATCAAGAAGCGCGTGCAGGAGCTGCTCGAGGTCGTCGGGCTCAACCCCGAGCACTACAACCGCTTCCCGCACGAGTTCTCCGGCGGCCAGCGCCAGCGCATCGGCGTCGCGCGCGCCCTCGCCGTCAACCCGAAGCTGATCGTCTGCGACGAGCCGGTCTCGGCGCTCGACGTGTCGGTGCAGGCGCAGATCCTCAACCTGCTCAAGGACCTGCAGGACGACTTCGGCCTCACGTACATCTTCATCGCGCACGACCTGAACGTCGTCCGGCACATCTCGGACCGCGTGATGGTGATGTACCTCGGCAAGGTGGCCGAGGTCGCCTCGCGCGACATCCTCTACAAGGAGCCGAAGCATCCGTACACGGGCGCGCTCCTCTCGGCCGTGCCGATCGCCAACCCGGAGCTGGGACGCAAGCGCGAGGCGATCGTGCTCGAGGGCGACGTCCCGAGCCCGGTCAACCCGCCCAGCGGCTGCCGCTTCCACCCGCGCTGCCCGCGCTTCGTCGAGGGCCACTGCGACGTCGAGGACCCGCCGCTCTACCCGTTCGGCGACGGCCACGTCGCCGCGTGCCACTACGCGCTCGAGCGCTGGCCGATGGACGCGAAGGAGATGCGCCGCGCGACGGCGACCACGGCCGAGCAGGAGCCCGAGCAGCCGCTCCGCACCTAGCGTCCCATGATCGTCGCGGGCCTGCGCCGGCTGTTGCTCCTGATCCTCGGCGCTGTCGCGCTCACCGCCGCCGGCTCGGTCGTCGTGGCGGAGCTCCTCGGCGCCTCGCTCGGCCGCTCGCTGACCGTGGGCTTCTACCTCGTCGGCTGCTTCCTGATGCTGGGGGGCTTCTTCGTCGGCAACCGTGGCCCGGCCCGCGTGAAGTCCGAGTCGGACACGCGCGCCTCGCCGCTCGGGATGATCGTCGGCGGCGGCCGCAACCTGCGGTGGGCCACGCTCGGCGAGCAGAACGAGACGATCAACAACTCCGCGGTCTTCATCGCGCTCGGCCTCGTGCTGGTCGCGATCGGCATCCTCTTCGACTCGCGGCACTCGCTGTTCTGATCGAGGATCGCGGCCTGGCTGCCGACTAACTTCCCACCGATGATCGCGTCAGAGCTACTGTGAGGCCCATGCAAGGACAGTGCGAGCGTGCGCGGCGCTGGGCGTCGGCCGACCTCGACGGCGAGCTGTCGTCGTTCGAGCGCGCGCTGCTGCACGACCATCTCGGCCGCTGCGCCGAGTGCCGCACGTTCGCCGACTCGGTGAGCGGCTTCACGACCGCGCTGCGGGCGGCTCCGCTCGAGCCGTTCGAGGGCGTCGTCGTCAGCCGGGCGCGGCGGCGGATCCACGCGCCGCTGGCCCCCGTCGCGGTCGCCATGGCGGTCGTCGCGATCGGCCTCGGCAGCCTGCTCGCATCCGTCCAGCTCAAGAGCTCGAACGTCGTCTCCTCGCACGGAATCCACGAGACGCCGGCGGTCGGCGGCCCCGACGCGCTCAACCTGCTGAAGCTCGTGGCGCTCGAGCACCAGCACTCGCAGGCGCTCTCGAACGTGCCCACGCGTGCCGTCCACGGCGGCCGCGTCGTGCTCGAGCCGTAGCCGCGCCGGACGTAACGCTCGCCGGAGCGCGCATACTGTTCAGCGTGTTTCCGGGTCTCGTCACCTCGTACGTCTGAAGCCTCGACCACGCCGCCCGGGTGGCGGCAGCGGTCGAGCGAGGCAGTTCTCCGGAGGCCGGCGCGCGGCGGCTGGGTCGGGCGCGCTTCGGTACACTCAGCCCGCTGAGCGGCAGGCTCTCGTGCCGTGTCCGCCGCGCACCCGACACACCTCTCCAGGAGACGCATGCCTGACCAACAGAACGGCCAGAATCAGAACGTCGGCAAGGTGATCGAGATCCGCGGCGTCGTCGTCGACGCCGTCTTCACCGAGTCGCTGCCCGAGATCTACAACGCGCTCCGCATCGAGCGCCCGGACGGTTCCGGCGAACTGATCGCGGAGGTCCAGCAGCACCTCGGCGACGACCGGGTGCGCGCCGTGGCGATGGACGCGACCGACGGCATCCCGCGCGGCGTCGACGTGGTCGACACGGGCGCGCCGATCACCGTTCCGGTCGGCAAGGCGACCCTCGGCCGTCTGTTCAACGTGCTCGGCGACACGATCGACGAGGGCGAGGAGGCGGTCGACGACGCGGAGCGCTGGCCGATCCATCGCGACCCCCCGTCGTTCGACGCGCTGCAGCCGACGATGGAGATCTTCGAGACCGGCATCAAGGTGATCGACCTCGTCGCGCCGTTCGTGCGCGGCGGCAAGGTCGGCCTGTTCGGCGGCGCCGGCCTCGGCAAGACCGTGCTGATCCAG
>DATIER010000010.1:0-8960 GCA_035455605.1 Gaiellaceae bacterium | reverse complement strand
CAGCGGACGCGCTTCGAGGAGGGCGCGCTCGCCGTGATGTGGGCGGTCGACCGCGGGCTCGGGCTCGCGGGCGTGAAGACGTACGCGGCCGGCACCTCGAACGCGACGTTCGTGGTCGTGCTGTTCGAGACCGAGACGCAGAGGGCGGTCGCCGTGATCGAGGCCGACAAGCTGGGGCAGCTCCGCACCGGCGCGGCCAGCGGCGTGGCCGCCAGGTACCTGGCGCGCAACGCGGCGACGTCGCTCGGCGTGATCGGCTGCGGCTGGCAGGCCCGCAGCCAGGCGGCCGCGATCCGCGAGGCGCTGCCGGCGATCGACACCGTCGTCGCCTACTGCCGCTCGGAGGAGCGGCTGGGGGAGTTCTGCGCCGAGGTCGGCGCCGAGGCCGGGGAGAGCCACCGCGACCCGGCCGAGCAGGACGTGGTCGTGACGGTGACGACGTCGAAGGACCCGGTGCTGCGCGGCGAGTGGCTGAAGCCCGGTGCGCTCGTGTGCGCGGTCGGCGCGAACGACCCGCGGCGCCGCGAGCTCGACAACGTCGTGCTCGAGCGGGCGGCGTTCGTCTGCTGCGACTCGGTCGAGAACGCCAGGCGCGAGTCGGGCGACCTGATCGAGCCGGTCGAGGTCGGCGTGCTCGACTGGCTGGAGGTGCACGAGCTGCAGGAGGTCGTCGCCGGCGAGCTGGCGGGACGCCAGGCGGACGACGACGTCGTCGTCTTCAAGTCGAACGGGCTCGCCGCCTGGGACGTCGCGATCGGAGCGGTCGCGGTCGAGCGGGCCCGCGAGCGCGGCCTGGGCGTGGAAATCGGCGACAACGTGCCCGCGTAGTTTCCCGAAGCGGGGCTCCGCGCCGTGTCGGATGGCACCGGCTCGCATGGGCTCTACGGTCGGCGTGGAGGCCTCATGGGAGGAAGATCGCCTGCTCGCGTGGGCTCGTGCCTCGCGGCCGGAGTGCTTCTCGTCGCTGCTTGCAGCCAAGCCGCCTCGGTCCGCGAGGCAAGCGCGCGTGTGAACGCGCAACCGCTCAAGGTCGCGGTCGTGGTCGACCCGCCCACCGGCGTCGGCGATCCCTGGGGGCACATGGCGGAGGCCGGCCTGCGGAAGGCCGTTGCGCGGCTCGGCATCGACCGTGAGGCCGCCAGAGTCCTGAGGCCGAGCCCCAGAGAGGGATACCTCCCGACGCTTCTGTACCTCGGCCGCAAGCGCTACGACCTGATCATCGGCGTGGGTTGGTCGCAGGCGCGGCCGATCGACGTCGCCGCCCGTCGCTTCGCCGGGTCGCGCTTCGTCCTCGTCGACGAGGACTACGGAAAGCTGCCGCACCGCCCGCGCAACGCCGCCGCCGTGACCTTCGCCTCGGAGGAGAGCGGCTACCTCGCCGGCTACCTGGCGGGCCTGGTCGAGCGGCGCAGCCGCGGGAGGCATGCGATCGGGTCCGTGGGCGGCATGCGGGACGCCCCGCAGGTCGACCGCTTCATCGCGGGCTACCAGGCGGGGGCGCACCGTGCCGCGCCGGGCATCACCACGCTGAACGGCTACGCGAACGGCTTCTTCGCCTCGCAGCGGGCGAGGTGCCGGAACGTCGCCCTCCGCCAGATCGCGCGCGGCGCGGGCGTCGTCTTCCCCGTCGCCGGCCAGTGCGGGCTCGGGGCGCTGCGGGCTGCGAAGGAGAAGGCCGTGTGGGGCATCGGCGTCGACGTCGACCAGTCCTCACTCGGCCCCCACATCCTCACGAGCGCGGTCAAGAACGTGGATGCGGCCGTCTTCGAGACGGTGCGGTCGGCGCAGCGCGGCAACCTCGCCCTCGGGCGGACGACCGTCCTCGGCGTGCGTCAAGGGGCGGTCGGACTGGGGCGGATCAGCCCTCGCGTGCCGCGTCAGCTCGTCTCGAGGGTCGAGCGCGTACGGCGGCTGATCGCGGCGGGTCGGATCCGGAAGATCCCCACGAAGCTCAGATAGCGCCGGCGCCGCCAATCGAGACCCAGGCCAGCCCTCGGGCGTAGGCGACATCCAGCGGCAGGTGCCCTACCCGGATCGTCTCCCTGATCGCACCCGACTGCGGATCGGCCCGGACGACCGTCCCGTCTGCGCACGCCACCCAGACCGCGCCTCCGCCGGCGTCGATGCCCATCGGAGGGCCGGGGAGCCCCGTCGTGCGCGCGACGTCGACGGAGGCGGGATCGACGCGCCAGAGCGCGTTCGCGCCCGTTCCCGGGAGCTCGCCGCTACGTCCGCCCACCCAGAGCGACGCTCCCGAGGCGGCGAGGCTGATCGGCGAGGGAGGTTGCGCCAGGTAGCCCGTCTTGTCCAGCGTCCGCGCGTCGACCCGAAGCGTCTCGCGGTCGGCGAGCGCGACCCAGACCTCGTCGCCACTCGCCGCGATCGCGGTCGGGGTCTGTCCGACGTCCAGGGACGCGATGTGGCCCGTTCGCGGATCAACCCGCAGGAGCCGGCCCGACGCGCTCCCGACCCAGACGGCGCCCCGCGTGGCGGCGACGGCGAAGGCGCCGTGGGGGGCAAGCTTGCTCGGGCCGCCGAGCGGGATCGGCTCCATCGGGGTATCCGTCCGCGGGTCGATCCGCACGAGCCGGCCGTCGCTGCCGGTCACGACCCATACCGACCCGGCTCCGAACGCGATGTCGGAGGCCGGGGCGCCGCCGATCCCGATCGTGTCCACGACCTCGCGCGAGCGCACGTCGACCCGCGAGATCGTTCCGTCGTCGGCGTTGGCGACCCAGATCGAGCCGGCGCCGGAGGCGATCGCGATCGGCCGCGACCCGACGCGCACGTCGCCGACGACGTGGGTCGTGCTCGGATCGACGAGCGCGACCGAGTCGGCGACGACGCGAGGCGGCGAAGCGCCGCCGGTGAGCTGCACTACCAGGACGACGATCGCGGCGGCAACGAGGAGCGCGGCGACCGTCCAGAGAGCGAGCCGCCGTCCCGAGCGCCCTCCTCTCCGGGGGCGCCGGGCGCCGTGGGGCGCCGGTGCGATGCCCGGATCGTGGGTGAGGATGTCGCGCTCGAGCCGCTGGAGCTCGTCGCCGGGCTCGAGCCCGAGCTCGTCCTTCAACCGCGCTCTCGCGTCTCGGTAGGCCGACAGCGCGTCCGCCTGGCGACCGGACCGGTAGAGCGCGAGCATCAGCTGGCGCTGGAGCCGTTCGCGGAGCGGGTGCTTCCGGATCAGGTCCTCGAGCTCGGCGACCAGCTCGGCGTGCAGGCCCAGCGCGAGGTCGGCCTCGACCCGCTCCTCGGTCGCGGCCAGCCGCAGCTCCTCCAGACGGGCGATCTCGTCCCGGGCGAACGCCTCGTAGGCGAACTCCTCCAGCGCCGCGCCGCGCCAGAGGGCCAGGGCCTCCCGGAGCCGGTCAGCCGCGCGCTGCGGGTCGCCCGCGGCGAGCGCGTCGCTTCCCTCGGTGACCAGGGTCTCGAACCGGTCGCGGTCGAGTGAGCCCGGCGAGGTCTCCAGGCGGTACGCGTGCCCTGCCGTCACGAGGTGGCCGTTGCCCAGAGCCCGCCGGAGACGTGCGACGCGGTTCTGAACGATCTTGGCGGCGGTCGGCGGTGGCCGCTCGCCCCAGAGCTCGTCGATCAGGCGGTCGGTCGAGACGGTCTCGTTCGCGTGGAGGAGGAGCACGGCCAGCAGCGCGCGCTGCCGGCCGGCCCCGAGGGGCAGCTCGCAACCGTCGCGCCCGCGAACCTCGAGCGGGCCGAGCAGCCGGAAGCTGAGGTCGCTCCCTGCGGGCGCGGCAGGCTTGCGTGGGCCCCCGCGCTGCGCGCGATGACGTAGGGCCTCCACCAGGAGATCGTCACGCCGCCGGCGGGAGAGCTCATCCGGGTCGCGCCGGAGCGCGATGTCGGCGAACTACGCATTCGGGTGACCGATTGCCGCGCGGTTACCGGCATCGGGCCCGCGGTGACCGACGGCTGGGCACGACGTCCTACGTTGGCGCAGGAGTCACGGAAAGGAGCGGTCATGCGGAAACCAGTAACTCTCGTGGGACTCGTGCTCGTGACGCTCGTCACGACGCTCGCGTTGGCCGCGGTCGCGCTCTCCGCGGCCGGAGGGACCGATCGGCCCTTCACGGGCCGCACCGTCGGGTCGGCCGACTTCCTGCCCGATCCGAGCTGCCCGCTGGGGTTCCGATCGGTAACCGAAACCTCGGGCACGGCGAGCCATCTCGGCCGCGTCAGCTTCGCGAGCAATCACTGCTTCGCCCTGCCGAACCTGATCACGCAGGGCCAGGGGAAGTTCGTCGCCGCAAACGGGGACGAGCTGTACCTGACGTACACGGGCGCGTGCAATCCGCCCGACTTCGCCACCTGCATCACGGACAACGTGATCGTGGGCGGCACGGGCCGGTTCGCGAACGCGACCGGCATGTTCCAGATCACGGCGGTGGTCACGAACACGGCGCCCCCCCGCCCTGTCGCCATGACGTGGGAAGGGACGCTCAGCTACTGACGCGAGCTTGGAGGTGAGACACGATGGTGATTCGAGGCACTTCGTTCCGGTCGGCGTCCCTCGTGCTCGCGCTGGCCGCCGGGGCGGCGCTCGCCGCGACGTTGCTTGCAGGCGCGGCCCGCCCGGCGAGCCGGCCTGTGGGCCTGCTCGCGTTCGCGCGCGCCGACGGGATCTACGTCATGCACCTCGATGGAAGCGACGTCCACGCTCTCAGGCAAGGAAGCGCCCCATCCGGTATGCACTGGTCGCCCAACGGCCGCAAGCTCGCGTTCGTCGACGGCGGCCTTTGGACGATGAGCGCGGACGGAACGGGGCTCGTACGCCTCGTCGCCGAAGGGCAGAAGATGAGGCAGCTCCTCTCGCCGACCTGGGCGCCGCAGGGGCGGAGGATCGCGTTCACGGCACGCACCGCGGAGAACCAGCGCGACATTTGGATCGTGAATGCCGACGGCACGGGGCTGCACCAGATGTGGAAGACGCCACGCCTGTGGGAGTGGGACGTTGACTGGAGCCCCGCCGGCAACCAGCTCGCGTTCTCCAGTGCCACGGGCATGGTCTTCCAGCTCTACGTGATGGACGCGAACGGGGGGCACCGGCGGGTGCTCAACCCGAACTGGAGGAGGTTGCAGGCGTTGATGCCCGAGTGGTCGCCGAACGGTCGCAGGCTGGCCTTCATGGGGTTCGCCCAGGGCCAGCACTCCTCGTTGGACGACGCCGAGATCTGGGTCGCCAACGCGAACGGCAGCCTGCGGGTTCGTCTGACCCGGAACAAGGTCGTCGACAGCGAGCCGGCCTGGTCCGCGGACGGCCGCAGGATCGCGTTCGTCCGCGGCGCCGGTAGCTTCATGCCGCCCGAGCAGAGCAGCCCGGCCGAGCTCTACGTCATGAACGCCGACGGCACGAGCGTGACGAGGTTGACCGCCAACGACCTGGGCGAGGGCGGTCCCGCCTGGCAGCCGCTCGCCGGCAAGACGCCGCACGCCCTGTCGGCACGGGACCCGCGCCTTCTCGCGAGGACGCTCGACCTCGTCTGGATCAGCGACTCGGTCGGCCTCTACACGGCGCCGCACTACGCCTTCCGCATCAGGCGGGATCTCGGCGTTCGCGTTCGGGTCCACGACGAGTGGGAGAGCGGCCTTCCGGCCTCGATCGTGCTGGCGCGCCTGCGCCAGCCGTCGCACCACTGGGTGCGCCTGATCCGCAACGCCGAGGTGATCGTCGTCTCCGGCAACCCCTCGGGCCTGGTGGGCGACGACTGCGTGACGAGGATCGGGCCGCCGGTGGACACGCGGCCGCAGGTCTGGACGAAGTACGCGATCACCCTGAAGGCGATCTACAAGCGCATCTTCGCGATCCGCAAGGGCAGGCCGGTGATCCTGCGCACCAACAACTGGTACGTGCCGATCATCTCCCACGCGCCGCCCGAGTGGAGCGGGTTCCCCCCGATCAGCTGGCAGCAGGCCGGCGTCGTCGCCGAGTGCACGAAGCGCCACGAGGAGTTCTCCGCGGCGATCGCACGGGCGGCGGGCGCCTACGAGGTGCCCGTGGCGGACCTGTACACGGGGTTCAACGGCACGAGCCACCTCGAGGACCCGGTGGCCAAGGGGCTCATCCAGGGCGACGGCATCCACATCAACACCAGGGGCCGCAAGGTGTTCGTCAGGGCCCTGGCCGCGTTCGGGTACAGGCCGGTCGCGCCACGGCACTAGGGCGAGTCGCCGGGCTCCCACCGGGGCCCGGCGCCGCCTAGCTCAGGCGGTCCTGCGCGGCTGAGACCCTCGCCTCGCCGAGCGCGTGGATCACCTCGGGCCGGTCGAGCAGCCGCTGGACCTCCTGCGGCGTCGCCCGGTTGCGCACATACGGGTCGTCGAGGATCTCGTCGAGCGCCCGCCCGCGCTCGTGCTCGCGGATCACGTACGCCGCGAGCCGGTCCTCCTGCGAGGAGCGGGTGAAGAGGAACGAGAACGGGTTGCGGAGGAATGACCCGAGCCTGCTCGCCATCCCCTCGATCCTACTGGGCGTAAAGTTGGCGCTGTGAGGAAGCCGTCGTCCGCACGCTTCGCCGAGCGGGAAGTGCATGGGGTGGACGACCGGGGCGAGCCCGAGCGCATCGTGATCTGGATCGAGCGGCTCCCGGGCGCCGTCTGGGCGGTCGGCCGGGCGGTCAACCCGCAGCACCGCCCGAGCGACGAGGCGCGCAAGGACGACTACGTCTTCGAGGGCCACGAGCTCTCGGACGCGCTCCTCGTGGCGAACGAGGCGCTCGAGGACGACGCGGTCGTCTCCGAGCAGGACGGCCGGGTGGAGAAGATCAAGCCGTTCGTGCGCGAGGAGCTGATCGGCCCGCTCGAGCGGTGGTTCTTCGGGCGCTAGACGTCCGGCGCGACGTGGTCGAGACGCTGCGGGCGATGGCCGCGGGCGGTCTCGTGCGTGGCACGGAGGGGAACGCGAGCGCCCGCGCCGGCGAGCTGATCGCCGTCTCGCCGAGCTCGCTTCCGTACGAGACGCTGCGGCCGCAGGACGTCTGCCTCGTGACGCCCGGCGGCGAGCTCGTCGAAGGGCCGCGGCCGAGCGTCGAGCTGCCGACGCACCTGGCGGTGTACGCGGCGCGACCGGAGGTCGGCGCGGTCGTGCACACCCACTCGCCTCGCGCGACGGCGAGCCCGCCGGTACCGGTGGCGGAGGGCGAGTCGGGGACGCGTGAGCTCGGCGCAGCCGTGGTGGCCGCGGCGGGCCACGGTCACGCCGTCGTGATGCGCGACCACGGCCCGGTCTGCTTCGGGACGCACCTCGCCGAGGCGCTGGCTCGCGCGTTCGAGCTGGAGGCGCTCGCCGGTCCGAAACGGCCATGATCCGGGGACAGGCCCTCGGCCGTGGCCCGTTCGGACACGCCGCGGAGGTGAGACGGGCGACTGCCGGCGTGAAGGACACGTCCCGGGGACTGTCCCTGGGGCCTGGCTACTTAGGCCACTTCAGGTCGGCGCTCGGAATCGGGTCGCCGTGCGGGTCGTGCGTTGGGTAGCCGAGCGCGCTGTCGATCTTCGCCTCCAGCTCCTCGGAGATCACGTGCTCGAGCCGGTCGGCTTCGTCGTGGACGTCGTCGACGTGCAGCCCGAGCGTGCGCGCGAGGTAGAGCTCGAGCAGCCGGTGGTGCCGGATCACCTCGACCGCGACCCGCTCGCCGGCCGGCGTCAGCCGCACCCCGCGGTACGGCGCGTGCTCGACCAGCTCCAGCGCCGCGAGCTTCTTCACCATCGCGCTGGCCGACGCGGGCGAGACCTTCTGCTCGCGCGCGAGCGCCGTCACCGAGACCCGGCCGCCGTCCTCGACCTGCAGGTGGTAGATCTCCTTGAGGTAGTCCTGGATCGCGTCGCTCAGCGCCGGCTTCGCCACCCGTCCAGTGTACGGCGCGGTTGCGGTAGCCTCCGGCGCTCGATGCTGATCCGCCTCGGCCACAGCCCGGATCCCGACGACGCGTTCATGTTCTGGGGGCTCGCGTCCGGCGAGACCGACCCGCGCCGCTTCGAGTTCGAGCACGTCCTGCAGGACATTCAGACGCTCAACACCTGGGCGCTCGACGGCAAGCTGGAGGTCTCGGCGATCTCGCTCGCGGCGTACCCGCTCGTGCAGGACCGCTACGTCCTGCTGCCGCACGGCGCGTCTATGGGCTCGGGCTACGGCCCGATCGTCGTCGCGCGCGAGCAGCTCTCGGTCGCCGACGCCAAGGACGTCGAGATCGCGGTGCCGGGCGAGCTGACGACGGCGTTCCTCGTCCTGCGCATGTGCTTCGGGCAGTTCCGCTACCGCGCGGTGCCGTTCGACCGGATCATCGACGAGGTCAAGTCCGGCCGCGCTGACGCCGGCCTCCTGATCCACGAGGGCCAGCTCACGTACGAGGCCGAGGGGCTGAAGAAGGTCGTCGACCTGGGCGAGTGGTGGCTGCTCGAGACAGGGCTGCCGCTGCCGCTCGGGGCGAACGTCGCCCGGCGCGACGTCGGCGCCGAGAACCTGTTCGAGCTCTCGGACGTCCTCCGCGACTCGATCCAGGCCGGCCTCGACAACCGCGAGGAGGCGATGGAGTACGCGCTCCGGTTCGGGCGCGGGCTCGACACGGAGCTCGCCGACCGCTTCGTGGGCATGTACGTCAACGAGCTGACGTGCGACTACGGCGACGAGGGCCGCCAGGCCGTGCGCGAGCTGCTGAAGCGCGCCGAGGCGCTCGGCACCTACGAGCGCCCCGTTCGGGTCGAGTTCGTTAGTTAGCGTTGGCGCGGTGTCCCGCGCCGTCGTCCTCTCGGCTGTCCGCACGCCCGTAGGGCGCTACGGCGGTGCGCTCGCGGGCGAGCGGCCGGACGATCTGGCCGCGCTCGTGATCGGCGAGGCGGTCGCGCGCGCCGGCGTGCCCGCGGCCGAGATCGAGGACGTCTGGTTCGGCGCGGCCAACCAGGCCGGCGAGGACAACCGCAACGTCGCGCGCATGGCGGCGCTGCTGGCC
>DATIER010000009.1:0-16260 GCA_035455605.1 Gaiellaceae bacterium | reverse complement strand
TGCGTCGTCTACATGGGCGCCGAGGACATGCGGCGCCAGCGTCCGAATCTCGAGCGCATGGCGCTGCTCGGCGCCGAGGTGCGTCCGGTCGAGTTCGGCACGAGGACGCTGAAGGAGGCGACCAGCGAGGCGATCCGCGACTGGATCGCGAACGTGGAGGACACGCACTACCTGATCGGCTCGTGCGTCGGCCCCACGCCGTACCCCGAGATCGTGCGCGAGCTGCAGTCGGTGATCGGCCGCGAGGCGCGGGCGCAGATGCTGGAGGCCGAGGGGCGGCTGCCCGAGGTCGCGCTCGCCTGCGTCGGCGGCGGCTCGAACGCAATCGGCCTGTTCGCCGGCTTCCTCGCCGATCCCGAGGTGCGCCTCGTCGGCGTCGAGGCCGGCGGCGCGGCGTCGCTCGGCTCGGGACGGCCCGCGGTGCTGCACGGCTCGCGCTCGTCGGTGCTCGCCGACGAGGACGGGCAGGTGCTCGACGCGGAGTCGATCTCGGCCGGCCTCGACTACCCGGGCGTCGGGCCCGAGCACGCGTTCCTGCGCGACAGCGGCCGCGCCGAGTACGTCGGGACGAGCGACGAGGAGGCGCTCGCAGCGTTCCGGCGGCTCGCGCGCACGGAGGGGATCCTCCCGGCGCTCGAGCCCGCGCATGCGCTGGCGCGGGTGGCCGAGCTCGAGGAGGAGCTGGTGCTCGTGTGCCTGTCCGGCCGCGGCGACAAGGACCTCGCCGAGGTCGCGAGCCGGTGAGCCGTCGAGCGCAGCCGGCGGCCGCGGGACCCATCCCTAGCCCCCACCCACCCGGGGAAACCGAAGGTAGCGGCGAAAGGCGCACGGGTGTGTCACGGAGTGGTGACGAATCCATGCCGGTTCGTCCCAAGGCGCTCGCGATCTACCTGATGTGCGGGCCGCACACGCCCGAGCTCGCGGAGGCCGCGGTCGAGGCGGGCGCCGATCTCGTCGAGCTCGGGTTCCCGTTCTCCGACCCGGTCGCCGACGGGCCCGTCATCCGGCGCGCGGCCGAGCGCGCGCTCGCGCAGGGAATGCGGACCGGCGCCTGCCTGGAATGCCTCGCCGCCACGCGCGAGCGCCTGCCGGGCACGCCGCTCGTGCCGATGACGTACTCCTCCCTCCTGGAGGCACACGGTTGGCAGCGGTTCGCCGAGGACGCTCGCGAGGCCGGCGCGACGAGCCTGATCGTCGCCGACCTCCCGGCCGGGGAGCGGCCCGAGCTGCGCCGTGTCCAACTCGTCGCGCCGACCTCGACCGACGAGCGGCTCGCGCTCGCCGCCGAGCAGAGCGACGGCTGGCTGTACCTCGTGACGGTCG
This sequence comes from Gaiellaceae bacterium, assembly GCA_035455605.1. Classification (GTDB taxonomy): domain Bacteria; phylum Actinomycetota; class Thermoleophilia; order Gaiellales; family Gaiellaceae; genus AC-32. The sequence continues at coordinate 14,937 of DATIER010000009.1, read as the reverse complement.
CCGGCACGACGGGTGCCCGTGACGACCTCTCCCCCGCGCTCGCCGGGCTCGTCGAGCGCGCCCGCCGGCACACCCGGCTGCCGCTCTACGCCGGCTTCGGCATCTCCACGGCGCAGCACGCCCGCGCCGCCGCCGGGCTCGCCGATGGCGTCGTCGTCGGCACGCGCGCCGTCGAGGTCGCCGAGGACGGCCCTGACGCCCTCGCCGCCTACGTCGCGTCGCTGCGCTCGGCGCTCGACGCGACCTGAAGCACGAGCGAGCCGCGCACGTCGCCGCGACGCAACCGGTCGAGCGCCTCGTTCGCCTGCGCGAGCGCGAGCACCTCGACCTCGGTCCGCACGGGCACCTGCGGCGCGATCCGCAGGAACTCCCGGCCGTCCTCGCGCGTCAGGTTGGCGACCGAGCGAACCATCCGCTCCTCCCACAGCAGCTCGTAGGGGAACGACGGGATGTCGCTCATGTGGATCCCGGCGCAGACGACCGTGCCGCCCCTGGCGAGCACGCGCAGCGCCGCCGGGACGAGCTCACCCGCCGGCGCGAACAGGATCGCGGCGTCGAGCTCGTCGGGCGGCCGCTCGTCCGAGCCGCCGGCCCACTCCGCGCCGAGCTCGCGGGCGAACGCCTGGGTCTCCTCGTCGGCGGGCTTGGTGAAGGCGAAGACGCGCCGCCCCTGCCAGCGTGCGACCTGCGCCACGATGTGCGCCGACGAGCCGAAGCCGTACAGCCCGAGTCGCTCGGCGTCGCCGGCCAGCCGCAGCGCGCGGTAGCCGATCAGCCCGGCGCAGAGCAGCGGCGCGACGTGCGCGTCGGCGTACGCCTCCGGCAGCTCGAGGCAGAAGCGCACGTCGGCGGCGACGTGCTCGGCGTAGCCGCCGTCACGCGTGTACCCGGTGAAGCGCGCGCGGTCGCACAGGTTCTCCCGGCCGCTCAGGCAGTAGCGGCAGTCGCCGTCCGTCCAGCCGAGCCACGGCGCGCCGAGCCGGCGGCCGTCGGGCGCCTCGCCGACGATCTGGTGGCCGAGGACGAGCGGCAGCTTCGGGTCGGGGAGCTCGGCGTCGACGACGTGCAGGTCGGTGCGACAGACGCCGCAGGCGAGCACGCGCAGGAGGACCTCCCCCGGGCCCGCCCGGGGCGTGGGCAGTTCGCGCTCGACGAGCGGCGTCCGCGGCTGCTCGAGCACCATCGCGCGCACGACGTGGCAGCCTAGGCCAGGTGCTCGTCTTCGTCGACGCGAACAACGTCCGCCGCTCGCGGTGGCCGAACCTGACGTCCGAGGAGCTCGTCGACCGCGTCCGGGCCTGGGGCGGCCGGCACGGGCACGAGCTGGTGATCGTGTTCGACCGGAGAGCGCCCGGCGACGTCGCCGGGAGCGAGCGGCTGGACGAGCGCACGACGCTCGTCGGCTCGGGCGCGGAGAGCGCCGACGACTGGCTGATCCGCGAGGTGCCGGCGCACCCCGGCGCCTGGCTCGTCACCTCCGACCGCGCACTGCGCGAGGCGGCCTGCGGGAGCGCCGGCCGCGTGCTCGGCGGCGGCTCGTTCCTGCGCGAACTGGACGATTGAGACCCGCGGCAGCGGGCACGTGGAGCGTATGAACATCGCACTCCTCATCCTTCGAGTCGTCGTCGGCGGGCTGTTCGCCGGCCACGGCGCCCAGAAGCTGTTCGGCTGGTTCGGTGGCCACGGGCTGCAGGCGACCGGCGGCTTCTTCGAGTCGATCGGCTTCCGGCCGGGGACGCCGATGGCGCTCCTCGCCGGCGCGGCCGAGCTCGGCGGCGGCCTGCTGCTCGCGTTCGGCTTGTTCCTCCCCGCCGCAGCGGCGATGCTGACCGGCGTGATGGTCAGCGCGATCGCGGCGGTGCACTGGGAGAAGGGGCTCTGGAACCAGAACGGCGGGATCGAGTTCCCGCTGGTGCTGAGCACCGTCGCGTTCGCGGTCGCGGCGATCGGCGCGGGGCGCTACTCGCTGGACGACGCGTTCGGAATCGGTTGGCACGGCCTCTGGTGGGCGCTCGGCGCCGTCGGCGTCGGCGCGCTCGGCGGGCTCGCCTCGATGCTTCCCGGACGGCGTCCGGCGGCTCGGCAGGAGCGTCACCTGCGCGAAGCGGCTTGAGCGTGCGCCGCCTGCGCGCGGCGGCGGCAGGCGCGGTCGCGGCCACCGTCTGGGGCCTCGCCGAGCCGCTCGACCAGCGGCTGCTCGGCTACGACTACTCCGACGTCGCGCTGCTCGGCAAGGCGGTCACGCGCGGTCCCCGCTGGCGTGCGGCCGGCTTCGCGGTTCACGCCTGCAACGGCGTCGTCTTCGGGCTCGTCCACGACGAGGTGCGCCGGCGCGTGCCGGTCGGCCCGCGCAGGCTGGCCGTCGCGATGGCGCTCGCCGAGCACGCGACGCTGTACCCGCTCTGCGCGCTGGTCGACCGGTACCACCCGGCGCGCGGCGAGCCCGGCATCCCGCGGCTCCTGACGAGCCGACGCGCGTTCGCGCAGGCGACGTGGCGGCACCTGCTCTTCGGGACGGTGCTCGGCAGGCTCGCGGCGCCCTAGCCGCCGGTCGCCGAGAAGTGCTGGTAGTCGGGCGAGCCCGTCCAGCGACCGCCCCACCGCCAGCCGACCGACGCGAAGGCGGCGACGGGCACTCCGCCGGGCACCGCCATCCCTCGCCGCAAGCGCGAGCGGTCGAGGAACGCCCGCCCGGCGCGCGGGTGCACGCGCCCGCCCTCGAGGTACGGGTTCTCGACCGGGTCGACGTCGACCGCGAGGCCGTAGGCATGCACCGACCAGCGCTTCGGGCCCGGGGCAACCGCGTACCGGCAGTTGAAGGCGGCGGTGTTGTCGGCGGCGAGCGAGCGCTCGTCGTCGCCGCCGTACGCGTCGACCGGCCGCATGCGCCGGATCGGGAAGCGGGCCGCGTAGAGGCGCGAGAAGACGCGCGTGAGCGGTGAGACGGCGACGGCGTTCACGACCAGGGTGCCCGTGTGCGCGCGGCCGTCGAAGCCCCAGTAGGTCAGGCGCAGGCGCCGCAGGCGGGCCGGCGCGACCGGGCAGCCCGCGTGCCACGAGTGCGGCAGCTGCGCGGCCGTCACGCGCGCGACCGAGTGCGTGAACGGCGGCGCCTGGAGCGCGAGCGCCGCGAGCAGGAAGACGGGCATCGTCCGTAGTGTGCAGGGCCGTGAAGCTGCTCGTGCTCGTGCTCGCCGTCGTCGCCGCAGGCGCCTCCGCCTCGAGCGCCGGCACGGCCTCCGCCGCGTGCGCGCCGACCTTCGCGGGGCGCCTCGACACGGGCAGCGCGACGCAGCTGATCACCGTCGTCGCCGCCAGTCGCGCCTCGACGCAGGCGCCCCTGACGCTCTGGACGAAGCGCGCCGGCTGCTGGCGCCGCTCGGCCGGCCCGTGGGCGGCGTGGCTCGGCGGCAACGGCACCTCGCCGTCCAAGCGCGAGGGCGACCGCCGCACGCCCGCCGGCATCTTCGGCTTCCTGCCGACGATGTACGGCCTCTCGCCGAGCCCGGTGCTCCGCTACCGCTACCACCGCATCGTCTGCGGCGACTGGTGGGTCGAGGATCCGGCCTCGCCGTTCTACAACCGCTTCCGGCACGTCGCCTGCGGCTCGAAGCCGCCGTTCCGGACGACCAGCGAGGACATGTCCCGCTCGCCGGTCGCCTACCAGCACCTGGCGGTGATCGCGTACAACACGGGCCCGGTCGTGCCCGGCCGCGGCTCCGGGATCTTCCTCCACGTCAGCACCGGCCGACCGACGCTCGGGTGCGTGAGCCTGCCGCGCCCCCGGCTCCAGGCGACGCTGCGGTGGTTGCGGCCCGCGGCGGCGCCCCTGATCGCGATCGGCACCGCCGCGGACCTGCTGCGCGCCAGCTCCTAGAGCGGTCGGCGCGACGGCGCGGGCGCGGGAGCCTGCTTCGAGGGAACTGCGGCTTTCCCGCAACGGCGGATCCGCGCGCGTCCCGATGGCGGCCCGCCCGATCGCCCGCACACTTCCGACATGAGGACGAGCTACGGCGTGGTTTGGCGTACCGGAACACACCCCCTCGCGCGGGGAAAGCTCGAGCTGCTGCCACGGGTGCTTCGCCTCGACGGCGTCTCGGGCGAGGAGCACGTCACGCTCGAGATCCCGTACGAGAACCTCGAGGGCGTCCACACCGGGCGCACGAGCGCCGAGCGCCTGAACGGCCACCCCACGCTCGTGCTCGAGCAGCGCGGCGGTGAGGCGATCGTCGTCTCGTCCGTCGCGCAGGCCGGCGTGATCGCCGAGATCACCGAGCACGTCGCCAAGCTGACGCTCACCTAGAGAAGCGCCCGGGCGGCGCGCGCCGCGACCACGTCCTCGCGCGCGTGCACGACCACGACGCGCACGGCCGAGGCGTCGTCCGCCACCTCGCGATCGGGCTGCGCGTCCGCGTTGGCCGCGACGTCGAGGCGGATGCCGAGGTGGCCGAGCCGCGCGCACACCCGCTCGCGGACGTGCGCCGAGCCCTCGCCGATCCCGGCCGTGAAGACGAGCGCGTCGAGGCCGCCGAGCGCAGCCGTCAGCGCCGCGACCGCGGCCGCCACGCGGTAGCAGAAGACGTCGAGCGCGAGCCGGGCGGCCGGCTCGTCGGACGACTGCAGCTCCTCGACGCGGGCGGTGCCGCCGAGCGCGAGCAGGCCCGACTCGTGCTCGAGCGCCCGCTCGAGGGTCTCGGGCGACTCCGCGCCGTGGCGGAGCAGGAAGAGCAGGATCTCCGGGTCGATCGAGCCCGGACGCGTGGCCATCGGCACCCCCTCGAGCGGCGTGAAGCCCATCGTCGTGTCGACGGAGCACCCGTCGAGCACGGCGGTCACCGAACAGCCGCCGCCGAGGTGGCAGACGACCAGGCGCGGCACGGGCACGCGCTCGGACGACCACGCGACCGAGAGCCCGTGGAAGCCGTAGCGCCGGATCCCCCACTCCTCGCGCCAGCGGCGGGGCAACGCGTACGTCGACGCCACCTCCGGGATCGTGGCGTGGAACGCCGTGTCGAAGACGGCCGCGTGCGGCACGCCGGGCAGCTCCGCCCGCGCGCGGTCGATCGCCTCGAGCGCCGGCACGTTGTGCAGCGGCGCGAGCTCCGCGGCGCGGTCGAGCTCCGCGCGCACCTCGTCGTCGATCAGCACCGGCCGCTCCAGTCGCGGGCCACCGTGCACGACGCGGTGGACGACGGCGTCGACCGGCGGAGCCTCCGCGAGCGACGCGACGGTCGTCGTCGAGTCGTCATCGGCGACGACCGAGAGCTTGAGCGAGGTCGAGCCGGCGTTGACGACGAGGACGTTCGTGCTCAGCCCGGCCACGTCCAGCCGGCGAGCTCCGGATCGTCCTCCCCGTGCTCGCGCGTGTAGGCGCGGGCGCGCAGGCGGCGGTCCTCGAGCTCCTGGCGCAGCGGCCCGGCCGAGTTGGCGAGGCCGGGCACGCGGTCGATCACGTCCATCGCGAGGTGGAAGCGGTCGAGGTCGTTCAGCATCACCATGTCGAACGGCGTCGTCGTCGTGCCCTCCTCCTTGTAGCCGCGGACGTGCAGGTTGACGTGGTTGCGGCGCCGGTACGTGAGCCGGTGGATCAGCCACGGGTAGCCGTGGTAGGCGAACACGACGGGCTTGTCGGTGGTGAAGATCGCGTCGAACTCGCTGTCTGGGAGGCCGTGCGGATGCTCGCTCTCCGGCTGCAGGCGCATCAGGTCGACGACGTTCACGACGCGCACCCTGAGGTCGGGCAGCCGCGCCCGCAGGAGCGCCGTCGCCGCGAGCGTCTCGAGCGTCGGGATGTCGCCGCAGCACGCGAGCACGACGTCGGGCTCGACGCCGTCGTCGTTCGAGGCCCACTGCCAGATGCCGATCCCGCGCGTGCAGTGCACGATCGCGTCGTCCATGGAGAGGTAGTTCAGCGCCGGCTGCTTCCCGGCCACGATCACGTTCACGTAGTCCCGGCTGCGCAGGCAGTGGTCGCCGACCGACAGCAGGCAGTTCGCGTCGGGCGGGAGGTAGACGCGGATGATCTCCGCCTTCTTGTTCACGACGTGGTCGATGAAGCCGGGGTCCTGGTGGGAGAAGCCGTTGTGATCCTGCCGCCAGACGTGTGAGCTGAGCAGGTAGTTGAGCGAGGCGATCGGGCGACGCCAGGGGATGGTGCGCGTCACCTTCAGCCACTTCGCGTGCTGGTTGAACATCGAGTCGACGATGTGGATGAACGCCTCGTAGCAGTTGAAGAGGCCGTGCCTGCCGGTGAGCAGGTAGCCCTCGAGCCAGCCCTGGCAGAGGTGCTCGCTCAGCACCTCGATCACCTGCCCCCGCGGGGCGAGGTCCTCGTCCGTCGGCAGGATCTCGGCCTCCCACTGCCGCGCGGTGGCGGCGAAGACGTCGGCGAGCCGGTTCGACGCGGTCTCGTCGGGACCGAAGAGGCGGAAGTTGCCGGGGTTTCGCTCGATCACGTCGCGCAGGAAGCCGCCGAGCACGCGCGTCGCCTCGCTGAACGTCGTCCCGGGCTCGTCGACCTCGACCGCGTAGTCGCGGAAGTCGGGCAGCATCAGGTCGCGCAGCAGCGCGCCGCCGTTCGCGTGCGGGTTGGCGCTCATCCGCCGCTCGCCGCGGGGCGGCAGCTCGAGCAGCTCGGGCAGGGGCGCGCCCGCGTCCGTGAAGAGCTCGTCGGGCCCGTACGACCGCAGCCACTCCTCGAGCTGCCGCAGGTGCTCCGGGTTCTCGCGCGGGTCGACGATCGGCACCTGGTGCGAGCGCCAGGTGTTCTCGACCGGCTTGCCGTCGATCTCCCGCGGGCCGGTCCAGCCCTTCGGCGTGCGCAGGACGATCATCGGCCACCTGCCGCCGGAGCCGCCCTTCACCTCGGCGATCCCGTCGAGCGCCTCGTCGAGCGCGGCCGCGAAGCGCTCGTGCACCGCGAGCGGCTCCTCGCCGTCGAACCCGCCGGTGACGAGGATCGGCCGGTAGCCGTAGCCCTGCATCAGCTCGACGAGCTCGCGCTCCGGGATCCGGGCGAGCACGGTCGGGTTGGCGATCTTGTAGCCGTTCAGGTGCAGGACCGGCAGGACTGCGCCGTCGGTCTCCGGGTCGAGGAACTTGTTCGAGTGCCAGCTCGTCGCGAGCGGCCCGGTCTCGGCCTCGCCGTCGCCGACGACGCAGCAGACGGTCAGGCCCGGGTTGTCGAACGCCGCGCCGTAGGCGTGCGCGAGCGAGTAGCCGAGCTCGCCGCCCTCGTGGATCGAGCCCGGCGTCTCGGGGGCCGCGTGGCTCGGGATCCCGCCCGGGAACGAGAACTGGCGGAAGAGCGCCTTCAGGCCGGCCTCGTCGAGCGTCACGTGCGGGTAGAGCTCGGTGTACGTCCCCTCGAGGTAGGCGCAGGCGACGACGCCCGGGCCGCCGTGCCCCGGCCCGCAGATGGAGATCGCGTCGAGGTCGCGTGCGCGGATCGCCCGGTTCATGTGCGCCCAGATCAGGTTCAGGCCGGGCACCGTGCCGAAGTGGCCGAGCAGCCGCGGCTTCACGTGCTCGGAGCGGAGCGGCTCGCGCAGGAGCGGGTTGTCGAGCAGGTAGATCTGGCCGACGGAGAGGTAGTTCGCCGCGCGCCAGAAGGCGTCGAGGCGCTCGAGCTCGGCGCTCACCAGCTCTTGAGCGCCCGCTCGCTCGGCCGTGGACCCACGCGTACGCGGGCGTCGACCGCGACGCAGCCGTCCGGGCCGGCGATCACCGGGTTGAGGTCGAGCTCGCTCACCTCCGGGAAGTCTTCCGCAAGCCGGCCGAGCCGGTGGACGAGATCCTCCAGGGCCGCCTGGTCGGCCGCGGGCGCGCCGCGGAACCCGGCGACGAGCCGGCCCGCCTTGCCGCGCGTGACGAGCTCCTCGGCGTCGACGTCCGTGAGCGGGGCGATCCGGAAGGTGGCGTCGCCGATCAGCTCCGCGAAGACGCCGCCCGGGCCGAACGCGACGAGCGGCCCGAACACCGGGTCCTGCACCACGCCCGCGAGCAGCTCGGTGCCGCCCTTCAGGTACTGCTGGACGATCACGGGCGCACCGATCCGCTCGACGGCCTCGCGCACCTGCTCCTCGCCGGCGAGGTCGAGCGCGATGCCGCCCGTCTCCGTCTTGTGCGCGCCGGGGGCGGCGGTCTTCACGACGACCGGGTAGCCGATCTCGCCCGCGGCGGCGACGGCGTCGTCCGCGCTCGCGGCCGTCCGCTCGGCGACGAGCGGGATGCCGTAGGCGCCGAGCAGCGTGCGCGCCTGGGCCGGCGGCAGCCAGCTCTCGCCCGCGGCGTCGACCACGTCGCGCGCGGCGTCGCGGTCGATGCCGTCCAGCTCCGGCACGCTCCCCGCCGGGCGACGGAGCCACTCGGCGCGCTCGGCGACGAGGCCGAGGGCGCGCGCGGCCGACTCCGGGTACGCGAAGCTCGCGAGCTCGGACTCGAGCAGCTCGACGGGCATCCCCTCGGCGCTCATGACCGCCGCGAGGACCGGCTTGTCCGAGCCGGCGGCCCGGGCCGCGAGGCAGATCGAGTGCGCCACCTCGTCGGCGCCGGCGACGACCGGCGGGACGAAGAGCGCGATCAGCGCGTCCAGGCGCGGGTCGGCGAGCAGCGCCGGGATCACCTGCTCGTAGGTGGCGCCGGTGGCGGAGCCGAGCATGTCGATCGGGTTCGAGACGCTGGCGTCGCCCGGCAGGAGCTCGCGCAGCCGGTCCTTCGTCTCCTGCGTCGGCTCCGTCAGCTCGAGCCCCGCCGCCTCGCACGCGTCGGCGCAGAGGATCCCGAGCCCGCCGGCGTTCGTGAGCACGCCCACGCGGCGGCCCCGTGGGAGCGGCTGGCTCGAGAGCAGGCCGGCCACGTCGACGAGCTCCTCGAGCGTCCGCGCGCGCAGGACGCCGGCCTGGTGGAAGAGCGCGTCGACGGCCGCCTCCGAGCCGGCGAGCGCTGCTGTGTGCGAGCTCGCGGCCTTCGCGCCGGCGGCGGTCGCGCCGCCCTTCATCGCGAGGATCGGCTTCTTGCGCGCGACCCGGCGCGAGACGTGCGCGAACTTGCGCGGGTTGCCGAACGACTCCAGGTAGAGCAGCACGACGTCCGTCTCGGGGTCGTCCTCCCACCACTCGAGCAGGTCGTTCGAGGAGACGTCGGCCTTGTTCCCGATCGAGACGAAGGCCGAGAAGCCGAGCCGCGCCGAGCCCTGCTCGAGCAGCGCGAGCCCGAGCGCGCCGGACTGGGACGAGAACCCGATCCGCCCGGACGGCAGCGCGCGCGGCGCGAAGGTCGCGTTCAGCCGCGGCTTGGAGGAGGCGATGCCGAGGCAGTTCGGGCCGAGCAGCCGGGCGCCGTAGGCGCGCACGAGCGCGAGCAGCTGCTCCTGCCGCTCGGCGCCCTCGGCCCCGGTCTCCGCGAAGCCGGACGAGATCACGCAGATCGCGCGCACGCCCTTCTCGAGCGCCTGCCTCGCCGCCTCGATCACCTGCGGGCCGGGGAGGCAGATGACCGCCAGCTCGACGGCGTCCGGAATCTCGGTGATCGAGCCGTAGCCGCGGACGCCCGCGACCGGCTGGCCGCCACGGTTGACGGGATAGGCGGCCCCGTCGAAGTCGGCCTCGAGCACGTTGCGGAAGAGCTCGCCGCCAATCGAGCCGCGGCGGCGCGAGGCGCCGATCACGGCCACGCTGGCGGGCTCGAAGAACGGCCGCAGCGAGGCGGCGACGGCGACGTGGTCGCGCTCCTCGACCCGCTCCAGGAAGGCCTCGGTCGCCGCGATCGGGAAGCCGACCTCGACCTCCCCGTGCTCGAGCTCGCGGACGACGTCGAAGCCGGCGCCGGTGAAGACGCTCAGCATCTGCTGGTTCTCGGCCATCACCTGCGCGACGAAGCGCGTGATCCCGGTCTCGGCGGCGCGGCCGGCGAGCTGCTCGAGCAGCCGCGTCCCGATCCCGCGCCCCTGCTCCGCGTCGGCGACCACGAACGCCGCCTCGGCGACGGCCGGGTCGCGCAGGCGGACGTAGTTGGCGATCCCGACGACGCGGTCGCCGAGCCACGCGGCGAGCGCCCCCCGCTCGAGCCAGTCCGGGTCGAGCAAGGTCTCGGCGAGCGCCTCGTCGACCTTGCGGATGCCGTGGAAGCGCAGGTAGCGGCTGCGCTCGGAGAGGCCCTCGAGGAAGGCGAGCACCGCCCCGGCGTCCGCGCCCGCCGGCGGCCGTAGCCGCAGCGTGCCGCCGTCCTTGAGGATGACGTCGACTGCTCCTTGCTCTGTTGTGGTCGTGGCCACGGCGGCCTCCTCACGTCGCGTTGCCTGCAAGTGTCGTCTCTTCGCGGCGAGCCTGCATCCGGTGTTTTCCCGCAACGCCGCGGGACGTTCCCGTAGGTGCGAATCCGTCGCCCCCCCGATGTGAGCCGCACCGCGAGCGCCGAAGCTCCGAGCACCAAGGAGGTTTCCCGATGAAGCAGATCCTCGTCGCAACCGACGGTTCCGAAAACGCCCAGTTCGCGGTCGAGGAGGCGATCTCGCTCGCGCGCTCGAGCGGCGCACGGCTCGTCGTCGCCTATGTCCGGCACGCCCCGCTGCCGGTGCTCGGGGAGCCCGTCTACCAGCGCGCGCTGAGCCGTGAGCTCCGGACGGCGGAGGAGACGACGGGCGTCGTCGCGACGCAGGCGTGCGACCTCGGCGTCGACGCCGAGGTCGAGATCGTCGAGGGCAACCCGGCGGCCCGCATCCTCGAGCTCGCGCGTATCCGCGACGTCGACCTGATCGTCGTCGGCTCTCGCGGCCTCGGCACGCTCGCCGGGGCGCTCCTGGGAAGCGTCTCTCGGGAGGTCGTGCACCGCGCCGACCGGCCGGTGCTCGTGGCCACGCGGCGCGCCGCCCGGCGTCGCGCCGCCTGACGCGCGGCCACAGTACCCTTGCCGCCGTGGAGGCGGCGACGCCGAGCGAGACCCGGCTGCGCGCCCTGCTGGAGGCAGGGATGGCCCTCGCGTCGGAGCTCTCGCTCGACAGCCTGTTGCAGCGCCTGGTCGAGCTCGCCGCCGAGCTGACCGGCGCGCGCTACGCGGCGCTCGGCGTGATCGACCCGACGGGGTCGCACCTGGAGCGGTTCATCACGCACGGAGTCGACGACGAGACGCGGGCGGCGATCGGCGACCTACCACGCGGCCGCGGCATCCTCGGCGCGCTGATCACCGACGCCCGACCGCTGCGGCTGCACGCCATCTCCGACGATCCGCGGTCGGTCGGGTTCCCGCCGAACCACCCGCCGATGGGCTCGTTCCTCGGCGTGCCCGTACTGCTGCGCGGCGTGGCCTACGGCAACCTCTACCTGTCCGAGAAGGAGGACGGCTCCGACTTCACCGACGCCGACCAGGCGCTCGTGGAGCTGCTCGCCGCCCAGGCGGCCGTCGCGATCGAGAACGCGCGGCTGTACGAGTCCGCGACGCGGTGGTCGCGCCAGCTCGAGTCGCTGATCGAGGTGAGCAGCGCCCTCGCGCGCGAGACGGACGTCGACCGCCTGCTCGAGCTCGTCGCGCGCCGGCTGGTGGAGCTGCTCGACGCGCGCGTCGTCGCGGTCGCGCTGCCCTCCGGCGAGGACGAGCTGCGAATCGTCACGACCGCCGGCGACGAGGCGGCCGAGCTGGCCGAGTCGACGATCCGCCGTTCGGACACGAAGGCCGGCCGCGTGCTGGAGCGCGGCCGCAGCGAGCGCGTCGACGCGCTGATCGACGACGCGGAGGTGCACCGCGGCTTCACGCGCGACCTCGGCGCCCGCACCGGGATCTGGGTCCCGCTGGTCGTCCAGGGCCGGCCGATCGGCGTGATCACCGCGTACGACAAGCAGACCACGCCCGACGCCCGTTTCAGCGAGGACGACGTCCGCCTCGCGGAGACCTTCGCCGCGCGCGCGGCGGTCGCGGTCGAGCTCTCGGAGCGCGTCGAGCGGGACGCGCTGCGGCGCGTCGTGGCGGCGCAGGAGCTCGAGCGTCAACGCCTCGCGCGCGAGCTGCACGACGAGACCGGGCAGGCGCTGACGTCGATCCTGCTCGGGTTGAAGCAGCTCGAGGGCGCGAAGTCGCCCGAGGCGCTCGAAGGCCTGCGCGAGCTCGTCGTCGCCACCCTCCAGGACGTCCGCCGTCTCGCCGTCGAGCTGCGGCCGAAGGTGCTGGACGACTTCGGGCTCGTCCCGGCGCTCGAGCGGCTGACGCAGAACTTCGCCGAGCACACCGGCATCGCGGTCGACCTCGAGGCGAGCGCGATCACGGAGCGCCTGCCGATGGAGGTCGAGACCGCGATCTACCGCATCGTCCAGGAAGCGCTCACGAACGTGGTCAAGCACGCGCGGGCGCAGCGGGTCAGCGTGCTGCTGACCCGTGCGAATGGCAGGATCAAGGCCGTGATCGAGGACGACGGCACCGGTTTCGACCAAAACGCCACCGACGGCGGCATCGGGTTGATCGGCATGCGCGAGCGAATCGAGCTGCTCGACGGGTCGCTCGCGGTCGAGACGACGCCCACGAGCGGGACGACGGTCGCAGTGGAGGTCCCCGCATAGCCACCCGTGTCCTGATCGTCGACGACCACGCGGTCGTCCGCTCGGGCCTGCGGCTCGTGCTCGAGGCCGAGGACGACCTCGAGGCGGTCGGCGAGGCCGGCACCGCGCGCGAGGCGATCTTCGAGGCGCGCTCGACGAAGCCCGACGTGATCCTGCTCGACGTGGTCATGCCCGAGCAGAGCGGGCTCGACGCGATCCCGACGCTGCTGCACGAGAACCCGGACGCGAAGATCCTCGTCCTCTCGATGCAGGACGATCCGCAGTACGTGCGGGAGGCGTTCGCGGCCGGCGCGAGCGGCTACGTCCTGAAGGAGGCCGCCGACAGCGAGGTGGTCGCCGCGGTGCGGGAGGTCGCGAGCGGCGGGCGCTACGTCCACCCGGAGCTCGGCGCGCGCCTCGTGGCGGCCGAGTCGGCGGAGCGGAAGCGGGCCGAGGAGGACCCCCTCTCGGAGCGGGAGAGCGAGGTGCTACGGCTGCTGGCGCTCGGGCACACGAACCAGGAGATCGCCAAGCAGCTCTTCATCTCGGTGCGCACGGCGGAGACGCACCGGGCGCACATCATGCAGAAGCTGCGGCTCTCGAGCCGCGCGGAGCTCGTCCGCTACGCGCTCGACCGCGGCCTGCTGGACGAGCCGCCGGCGTAGCTCACGCGGCCGCGACGGCCGGCTGCGCGCCGTGCGGCGGAACGACGAGCACCGGGCACGGTGCGAGGTGCAGCAGCCGCTGGGTGACGCTGCCGAGCAGCAGCCCGATCGCGGGCCCGTGGCCACGGGTACCGACGACGATCGCATCGGCCCCGAGCTCGCGCGCCGTGGACGCGATCGTGTGCGCGGTGCCCGCGGACAGACGCGGGACGATGCTGAACGACGCCTCGAGCCCCTGCTTGCGTGCCTCCTGCACCTGCTCGTGGATCTTCGCCTTCAGCTCGTCGGCGTCCCCTGCCACCGCGTACGGCGACGACCGGCCGACGAAGTGCTCGTCGACGAACACCGCCACGAGCCTGCCGTTTCCGCCGGCGACGAGAGCCTTTGCGGAGGCGAGCGCGCTGTCGGCAGCCGGCGACCCGTCGGTTGCCCAGACGACGGTCTCGAACATGGTGATCTCCTTTCGGTGCCCGGACTGTGGCACGCGGAGGCCGGGCCGCCATCGGCTCCGACCCGCAACTCGCTACGGGTTCCCCGTAGACATGCGAAGGCCGCCCGGAGGCGGCCTTCGCTTTGTGCGACGGAGGAGCTTTATGCCTTCGCGGCGACTCCGCCTTGCTTCTCGCCGCGCTGCAGGAAGCCGAACGCGGGCTTGGGGCTCTCGAGCGCTCCGCCGATCGCGAGGATCACGAAGCCGACGCCTGCGAGCAGGAGAGCGATTCCGATGACGAGCCCGAACAGCGCCATCTGCGTGGCGAAGTAGCTCGTGTTGAGCGCCGTCGTCAGGGCCGTGTAGGTGACCCAGATGTCGCGGCGGCCGTTGGCGACCGGCTGCTGCGTCTTCGGGTCGGTCACGGCGTACTTCGGGTCACCCGTCGCGCCCAGACCGTCCGTGTACTTGATCGGCGTGTCGGGCTTGGCGACGTACCGTCCCATCTGCGCGTACGTCAGGCCCGAGGTGGCGCCGAAGGTGTGGATGCGCATGTACTCCGCGAAGCAGCGCGCCTCCGAGCCGGTGTCGACGAGCTTGTTCGCGACGGAGCAGCTCGGGGTCTTGATCTCGGACGGCGTCATGTTCGAGCCGGCCGCCTTCAGCTGCGAGAACAGCTTCTGCTGTGCCTGCTTCGCCGCGGTCACCTCGCCGGCGATCGCGCTGGGCGTCATGTCGGGCGTGCCGGTGATCTGCTCCTGCTTGAGCGAGTCGTTCACCGTCGAGCGGCCGTTCATGCCCATCACGATCGCCGCGATGCCGAAGGCGATCAGGACTGCGCCGGCGACCACTCCGCCGATCTCGAAGAACTTTCTCATCGTTCTCTCCTTCCGTCGCGGTCGCCTCTCCGTCGCTTGCGACCTTTCGGCGGAGTGTGGGGCCAGTCGCCGGCGGCGCCATCGGTAGCGAGCCGGGATCTTGGTGCGGGGGATCCCGGCTCGCGTTGCGGGTTTTCCGCTACTGGGCGGCGGCCGCCCGCTCGCGCGCGGCGACGCCGCGCACGACCAGCACGGGGCGCCGGGCCTCGCGCAGGATCCCGCGCGAGACGCTGCCGAGCAGCGCGCTGGCGATCGCCCCGTGGCCACGGGAGCCGACCACGATCAGGCCGGCGTCGATGGTGTCCGCGTACGCGACGATCTCGTCGACCGGCTCGCCCTTCAGCAGCCGCGTGTGTGCGCGCACGCCCTGTCGCTCGGCCTGCTCGCGGGCCGCGTCGAGCGGCGCCGACTCCTCGTCCCTGAGCTCGTGCGGCGCCGAG
>DATIER010000008.1:0-19169 GCA_035455605.1 Gaiellaceae bacterium | reverse complement strand
AAGGATCAGCCCGAGATCCAGAGCAAGGTGCTTGCGGCGCTGGCGGCGCGCCTGGCGCCCGACGTGCTCTAGGCGCGGAGCTCGGCGCCGAAGCGCTCGGCGAGGGCCGAGACGATGCGTTGTCGCAGCTCGGCCGCGTCCTCGTCGGTGAGCGTGCGCTCGCTGGACTGGAAGCCGACGGCGAAGGCGATCGACTTCCGGCCCTGCCCGACCTGCTCCCCGCGGTAGACGTCGAACGGGCGCATCTCGCGGAGCTCCTCGCCGGCGGCTTCGCGCGCCGCGGCGACGAGCTCGGCGGCGGCAACCTCCTCGGGGACTGTGAAGGCGAGGTCCTGGCGCACGGCCGGGAACGAGACGACGTCCGCGTAGCGCACCTCTTCGCGGGAGGCCTCGAGCAGCTGCTCCAGGTCGAGCTCGAACACGCCCCAGACGCCTTCGAGCACCGCGGGATGAAGCTCGCCCACGACGCCTGCGGCGGTCTTCGCCGACTTCCCGGGATGCAGCAGCTCGTGCTCGACGCGCTCGTAGGTCGGCTCCGCCTTCAACGCCGCGTAGAGCGTGTCGACGACGCCTTTGGCCCGCGCCCAGCCGCCGTCGACGATCCCGCCGACGCGGGTCTCCTCGTCGGGCAGATCGGTTCCCACCGGCAGGTAGACGCGCGCGACCTCGAACAGGGCGACGCCCCCGGCGCCGAGCTCGACGTTCCGGCGCGCGGCCTCGACCAGGCTCGGGAGCAGCGTCGTTCGCAGCACGGCGAACTCGGCCGAGATCGGCTCGGGCAGCCGCAGCGCGCCGGGGTCGGGGTCGTCGGGCCGCAGCGACGGGGTGTACGTCTCGGTCAGGCCGAGGCCGGCGAGGAGGTCCTCGACCCGGCGCCGCAGCCGCTGCAGCGGCGTGAGCACGCCGAACATCGCCCGGCGCGCCGGCAGCGTGAACGGAACCGCCTCCAGGCGGGCGCGCGCGACCTCCTCGACCACGTCGATCTCGCGCGTGACGTCGCGGGCGCGCCAGGTCGGCGCCACGACCTCGCCCTCGGTCGCGAGGAAGCCGATCCGCCCGAGCCACGCGGTCTGCTCCACCGCCGGCGTCTCGACGCCGGTCACCTCGTCCGTGCGCCGCGCGCGGAAGCGGACGACCGGACGCTCCGGCAGGCCTTCGTGGACGTCGGCGTCGGCGGTCCAGCTCGCACCGGCGAGCTCGAGCAGCAGCTGCGTCGCGAGGTTCGCGGCCGGCTCGGCGAGGTACGGGTCGACGCCTTTCTCCCAGCGGTTCGAGCCCTCCGTGCGGAGGCGCAGGCGCTCGGAGCTGCGGAAGATGCCGGTCGGCTCGAAGTTCGCGGCCTCGAGCAGCACCTCGGTCGTGCCCTCGCCGATCTCGGTCTCCTCGCCACCCATGATCCCGGCGAGTGCCACTGCGCGGTCGGCGTCGGCGATCAGCAGGTCGTCGGGCTCGAGCTGCCGGTCGACGCCGTCGAGGGTGCGCAGCGTCTCGCCCGGCCGCGCGCGGCGCACGACGATCCGGCTGCCGTGCAGCCTGGCGAGGTCGAACGCATGCAGCGGGTTCCCGAGCGCGAGCATGACGTAGTTCGTCACGTCGACGACGTTCGAGATCGGACGCATGCCGGCGTTCGTCAGCCGCGCGCGCAGCCACACCGGGGACTGTCCCCAGGACACGTCCGTGAAGACGCGGCCGATGTACCGCGGACAGCCTCCGAAGTCGTCGATCCCGATCTCCACCCGTCCGTTCGGGCCGTGGCCCGGGGCCTGTCCCCCTGGCATGGGGGAAAGGGACAGGTCGTAGAGGGCGGCCACCTCGCGGGCGAGGCCGTAGATCGAGAGCAGGTCGGGCCGGTTGCCGGTCGACTCGACGAGCAGGACGTCTTCGACGAGCGGCAGCACGTCGCCGAGCGGCGTCCCCGGCTCGGCCTCGGGGAGCACCATGATCCCCGTGTGGTCGCTGCCGAGCTCGACCTCGTCTTCGGCCAGGATCATCCCGTCGGAGAGCTCGCCGCGGACCCTCCGCTGCTCGAGCTGCAGGCCGCCCGGCAGCCGCGCGCCCGGCAGCGCAACCGCCACCGTCGCGCCCGCGCCGAAGTTCCAGGCGCCGCAGACGATCTGCCGCGGCTCGCCCTCGCCGACGTCGACGCGCGTCAGCTGGAGGCGGTCGGCGTTCGGGTGCTTCGCGGCCTCGACCACCTTCCCGACCCGGAACAGGCCGAGGTTGCCGTCGTCGTCGGGCACGCCGCGGCGCTCGATCCCCTCCACCTCGGCGGTCGAGATCGACAGCCGCTCCGCCAGCTCGGGCAGCGGCATCTCGAGCGGGACGTACTCCCGCAGCCACGAGACCGGGACCCGCATCAGAACTGCGTCAGGACGCGGAGGTCCCCCTCCCACAGCGCGCGGATGTCGGGGAAGTCGTACTTCAGCTGCGCCACCCGCTCGATCCCGCAGCCGAAGGCGAAGCCGCTCCACTCCTCCGGGTCGAGCCCGACGTTCTCGAAGACCCTCGGGTCGACCATGCCCGAGCCGCCCATCTCCAGCCAGCCGGAGTGGCGACACGTGCGGCAGCCCTCTCCGCCGCAGATCCCGCAGGAGACGTCCGGCTCCATCGAGGGCTCGGTGAACGGGAAGTAGTGCGTGCGGAAGCGGACGCGCCGGTCGGGCCCGAAGATCGCGCGCATCACGTGCAGCAGCGTCCCCTTCAGGTCGGCGAGCGTCAGCCCGCGGTCGACGGCGAGGCCTTCGAACTGGTGGAAGATCGGGTAGTGCGTCGCGTCGATCGCGTCGCGGCGGTAGCAGCGGCCGAGCGAGACCATGTAGATCGGCGGCGGAGCCTCCTCGAGCGCGCGGATCTGGCTCGGCGAGGTCTCGGTGCGCAGCAGCCGGTGCTCGTCGAAGAAGAAGGTCGCGCGGTGCGAGCGCGCCGGGTGCCACTGGTCGAACGCGAGCTTGTCGAAGTTCCGCTCGACCGTCTCGACCTCCGGGTCGTCGCGAACCTCGTACCCGAGCCCGAGGAAGCTGTCCTCGATCTGCCGCCGCGTCTGCGTGATCGGATGCAAGTGGCCGAGCGGGAACGGATCGCCCGGGAGCGTGACGTCGACGACCTCCTCGGTCAGCGCGCGGTCGAGCTCGGCGCGCTCGAGCTCGTCGCGGCGGGCCCTGACCGACGCCTCGAGCCGGTCGCGGATCGAGTTCAGCGTCATGCCGGTCTCGCGGTCGCGCACGCTGCGGAGCGCCTGTGCGAGGTCGCTCTTGCGGCCCAGGTAACGCACGCGCGCTTCCTCGAGCGCCGCCGGGTCGGAAGCGCCTGCAAGTGCGCGTTCGGCGTCGTCGAAGTACGTCTCCCAGTCCACGCGGCGACTGTATCGGTCGTAGCATCGGGCGGGTGACGAGCTGGGACGAGCGCTTCGCCGACCGCTACGACGAGTGGTCGGCCGAGATGACGGAGGACGTGCCGTTCTACGTCGAGCTGGCACGCGAGGCCGACGGAGCGATCGTCGAGCTGGCGGTCGGGAGCGCCCGCGTCGCGATCCCGGTGGCCGAGGCGGCGGGCCGGCCGGTGCTCGGGATCGACAGCTCGCCGGCGATGCTCGAGCAGGCCCGCGACCGGGCCGCGGCGGCAGGCGTCGAGCTCGAGCTGCGCGAGGGCGACATGCGCGACCTCGAGCTCGACGAGCCGGCAGGCCTCGTCTACTGCCCGTTCCGGGGGCTGCTCCACGTCCCGACCTGGGCCGACCGGCGGCGCGTGTTCGAGCGGGTCGCGGCCTCGCTGCGGCCGGGCGGTCGCTTCGCGTGGAACGCGTTCGCGTTCGACCACGCGATCGCCGCCCGGCTCGACGGCTTCCACCAGGACGAGCCCGTCCCGCACTCGCTGCGCTACGCGGTCGGCGACAACCGCATCGACATCATGCTCGACGGCGGCGGCACGTCGTCGCTCTGGTGGGCGACGAGGAACGAGTGGCTCGGGCTGATCGACGTCGCGGGGCTCGAGGTGGAGGCGCTGTACGGCGATTTCGACCGCAGCCCATTCGGGGACGAGTCGCGGGAGTACGTGTGGGTGACGCGCCGGCCCGCCTGAGCAAGTACGACGCGATCGCGCGGCTCTACGACCCGTGGAGCGTGAGCGTCACCGAGGACGTCGAGTTCTACGTCGAGGAGGCCCAACAGGCCGGCTCGCCCGTGGTCGAGCTCGGCGTCGGAACGGGGCGGATCGCGGTGCCGACGGCCGCGGCCGGCATCCGTGTGATCGGCGTCGACTCCTCGCCGGGCATGCTCGAGGTCTGCCGGGAGCACGCGAGGCTGGCGGGCGTGGCGCAGCTGCTCGACCTCCGGCTCGGCGAGCTCGAGGCGCCGCCGGTGGACGAGCGCGTCGGGCTCGTCACGTGTCCGTTCCGCTCGTTCCTGCACCTGCTGGACGACGACGCGCGCCTGCGCGCGCTGCGGGCGGTGCGCGACCTGCTCGTGCCCGGCGGGCGCTTCGTCTTCGACGTCTTCGCGCCGGGCGCCGAGGACATCGCCGAGACGCACGCCCGCTGGCTCGAGCGCGAGCCGGGCATCTTCGAGCGCGCCGACTGGGACTCGCGCGCCCGCACGCTCACGCTGTCCGTGCGCGGCGCGGGCGGCGAGACGAGCTTCGTGCTCGCGTGGCTCACGAACGACGAGTGGCGTGCGCTGTTGGAGCGGGCCGGCTTCCAGGTCGTCGGCTGCTACGGCTGGTTCGACCGCCGGCCGTACAGCGGCGGCGAGGACACCGTCTGGGTCGCGCGGAGGCCCGCCTAGAGTCCCGGTCCTGTCGGGTCGACCGGTCATTTCAGACGGTCACCCGGCCAAGCCCGGATGACCTGAAACGGCATCGCAAGCGATGCCTGGGCGGCGGCGAGGACACCGTCTGGGTGGCGCGAAGGCCGGCTTAGGGTCCCGGCCCTGTCGGGTCGACCGGTCATTTCAGACGGTCACCCGGCCAAGCCGCCTGACCTGAGGCGGCATCGCAAGCGATGGCTGGGCGGCGGCGAGGACACCGTCTGGGTCGCGCGGAGGCCCGCCTAGAGCAGCTCGACGGTGTCGCCGACGGCGACCTCGCCGGACTCGACCACGCGCGCAAGCATCCCGCGTTTGCCCTCGAGCTCGGCACGCAGGCCCTCGCGCAGCGCGTCCATCCGCGCGCACGGGTCGCACACCATCGTGATCTCGAAGACCGCCGCGCTGCCGACCCTCACGCGCTGGCCGATCGGCCACCG
The DNA here is from genome assembly GCA_035455605.1 of Gaiellaceae bacterium. GTDB lineage: Bacteria > Actinomycetota > Thermoleophilia > Gaiellales > Gaiellaceae > AC-32. Next base: position 13,933 of record DATIER010000008.1, on the reverse strand, counting down.
CTGGACGTCCGTGCCCTGGACGAGCAGGTTCTCACGGATCGCGCCGGGCTCGACGTCGAGCGAGTCGATGTGCTCGGCCGAGACGAACAGCACCTCGCGCTTCGGCGGGTTGGCGTGCGCGCAGCCCTCGAGCCCCTGGCCGGCGACCGCCCGGCGGCGCTCGTGCGGCACCGACTGCGCGGTGTTCCGGCCCGGCGAGGTGAAGACCCCCACGATCCTCGGCATCGGATCATCCTAGCCACGCGACCGGCGCCAGTCGTAGAGCGCGATCGTGCCGACCATGGCGACGTTGAGCGACTCCGCCGACCCGGCCAGCGGGATGGTCGCGGTCGCGGCGCAGGCGGCGAGCACCTCCTCCGGCAGGCCGTCGCGCTCCGAGCCGAGCACGAAGCGCGAGAGCGCCGGGTCGACCTCCGCGAGGGGCAGCCCACCGTGCGCGACGAGCGCGACCGCACCCGCGGGCGAGAAGCGGCCGAGCGGCACGCGGAAGATCGAGCCCGCGGACGCGCGCAGCGCCTTAGGCCCGAACGGGTCGGCACAGCCGGGCGAGAGCGCGAGGTACGCACCGAACGCGTCGCAGGCGCGGGCGAGCGTGCCGACGTTGCCGGGGTCGCCGACCCGCCAGAGCTCGAGCCCGAGCGACGGGAGCGCCCGCTCGCGCCGCGCCGCGCGAAAGACCCCGATCACGCGCGGCGCGTGCCCGAGCGTCGAGACCTCGGCGAGGAGCTGCGACGCGACGGGCTCCGCGCGCACGTCCAACTCCGGCGGGCGCGCCGCGTCGACGAGCGCGAGCTCGAGCTCCCAGCCCTGCTCGAGCGCCGCCGCGACGAGATCCTCCCCCTCCGCTGCGAGCAGCCCGAGCTTCTCGCGCTGCCGCCGCGCGCCGAGCTTGCGCAGGAGCTTCAGCTTCGCGTTGTCACGAGAGGTGATCACCGCCGCCAGCGGAGCCAGCTGCCGTGGAAGTCGCAGCGCAGCAGCAGGCGCCGGCGACCGTCCGGCCAGTGCGCGATCTCCAGCTCGTAGCTGTCGTCGCGATCCTCCTCGAGCTCCTCGACGGCGCGCGTCGAGATCCACCCGAGCGGCCCGTCGCGCCCCGCCGCTTCCAGCAGCTCCCGCAGCTGGGCGCGCCGCTCGGGGCCGATGTAGCCGGTGGAGGCGGTCTGGAAGACGACCGTCAGCGCCTCCTCGTCGCGCTCGGCGAGCACGGAGGGCAGCAGCTCGACGTAGTCGCCGCGGACGAGCGCCGGCGGCTCGCGCCGCAGGATCCGGATCGCCGTCCGCAGACGCTGCGCGCGCTCGACGCGCCCGGGCCAGAGGAAGGCGTGCAACAGGCGCGCGCCGTGGTCGGTGGTCACGTCCACGGGCTTCAGGTCGATTCCCACGCGACGGCGCACCCCGACGCGGCGCGAGAGCACCTCGCGCGGCACCGGCTCGTACTCGACGCCGCCGAGCAGCAGCTCGGACGAGCCCCAGCGGCCGGCGCGGTAGGCGTACGCGTAGCGGTCCCAGAGAAGGTTCAGGCCGGCGGACGGGCCGAGCTCGACGAGGTCGACCGTCCGGGCGCCGCTCGACCGCGCCAGCTCGAGGAACGCCGGCAGCAGCCCGTAGCAGCGCTGCACCTCGTTGGTCTGCACGGCCTGCTCGCGGACGAACCGGGCGAGGAAGTCGCGCTGCGACTCGAGCGCCGAGCGAAAGTCCGGCCAGTCGCCAGAGAGCGCATACGGCTCGACCCCGGCGAGCTCGAGGTAGTGCACGCCGCCGAAGAGGCGCAGCGGCACGTCCCAGCGCAGGTGGTCGACGAGCTCGTCCACGAGCGGCTCGGTCGCGCAGCGGCGGGCGAGGTGGGCGTAGACCGGCGAGCCGGAGGCCGCGAACTGCTCCGCCTGCCGGCGGAAGATCGCCTGGCGTGCCTCGACGGAGCTCAGGCCTCGAGCGCGGCCTTGGCCTGCGCCGCGATCTGGCCGAACGCCTCGGGGTCGCTCACCGCGAGGTCCGCGAGCACCTTGCGGTCGAGCGGGATCTCGGCCTTCTTCAGGCCGGAGACGAACTGGTTGTACGAGAGCCCGTTCGCGCGCGCGGCGGCGTTGATCCGCATGATCCAGAGCCGCCGGAACGTCCGCTTCTTGTTCTTGCGGTCGCGGTAGGCGTACGCCAGCGAGTGGTCGCGCTGCTCCTTGGCGCGCCGGTAGCTCGAGTGCTTGAGGCCCCAGTAGCCGCGCGCCTCGGCGAGCACCTTGCGGCGCTTCTTGCGCGCGTGGACGGATCGCTTGACTCGCGGCACCCCTACCTCCCCAGCAGCTTCTCGACCTCGCGCACGTCCGAGGGCGACATCGGTTGGTCGCGCCGGAAGCGGCGCTTGCGCTTAGCCGACTTCTTCTCGAGCAGGTGACTCTTCATCGCGCGGCGGCGCAGGAGCTTGCCCGTTCCCGTCACCTTGAACCGCTTCTTCGCTGCGCTGTGTGTCTTCGTCTTCGGCATCTCGTTTCACCCCGGCGTTCTTCGTCGGACCCAGCACCATCACCATGTTCCGGCCGTCCTGGAGCGGCGGGGACTCTACCTGCCCGATCTCCTTCACGTCCTCGGCCAGCCGCATCAGCAGATCGCGCCCGCGCTCCGGGTGGCTCTGCTCCCGGCCGCGGAACATGATCGTCACCTTGACCTTCGCGCGCTGGTTGAGGAAGCGCTCGACGTGGCCCTTCTTGGTGTTGTAGTCGTGGATCCCGATCTTGGGCCTGAGCTTGATCTCCTTGACGTGCACCGAGACCTGGTGCTTCCGCGCGAGCTTCGCCTTCTGCTCCTGCTCGTAGCGGTACTTCCCGTAGTCCATGACACGCGCGACGGGCGGATCGGCCTGTGCGGCGACCTCGACGAGGTCGAGGTTCTTGCCCCACGCGTACTCGCGCGCCTCGTTCGTGTCCTTGACGCCGATCTGCGACCCGTCCTCGTCCACCAGGCGCACCTTGGGCGCGCGGATCATCTCGTTGATTCGCGCCTGCGGCACCGGGGCGCGGTCGGGCTCCACGTTTCGGCGTGGTCTCAAAGGCGTGTCACCAAGCTCTCGTTTCCTCCTTCTCTACGACAAAAGACCGCTGCAAGCAGCGGCCCGTGATCCTCGTCCATCCGACTCGGTTGAACCTGCGCGAAGCGCGAGCTTGCGAGGTGAGGGTGGGCCCCTGCTTGAGCAGGGTCACAGCGTAGCAAGGTACGCGCGCAGATCCGCGAGGCTCCTCGTCGACTGGCCGCCGCCCCGCTCGCGGATCGCGAGCGCCTCGTCGGACTCCTTCTCGCCGAAGAGGATCGTGACCGGGATCTTCTCGAGCTCGGCGTCGCGGATGCGCTTGCCGACCGTCTCGTTCCGCTCGTCGACCTCGACGCGGTACTCCCGGAGCTTCTCTCCGAGCTCGTGCGCAGCTTCGCGATGAGCCTCGCCGATCGGGATGACGCGGATCTGGACGGGCGCGAGCCAGAACGGGAACGCGCCCGCGTAATGCTCGATCAGGATGCCGATGAACCGCTCGAGCGAGCCGAAGAGCGCGCGGTGGATCACGTACGGCGTGTGCTCCTGGTTGTCCTCGCCCATGTACGTGAGGCCGAAGCGCGCCGGCATCTGCGAGTCGAGCTGGATCGTCCCCATCTGCCACGAGCGGCCGAGGACGTCGGTCATGTGCAGGTCGATCTTGGGGCCGTAGAAGGCGCCGTCGCCCTCGTTGACGGTGTAGTCGATCCCGCGCCGCTCGAGCGCGTTGCGCAGGGCGCCCTCCGTGAAGTCCCACTCCTCGTCCGTCCCGAGCTTGTTGTCGGGCCGCGTCGAGAGCTCGAACCGCGCCTCCATGCCGAACAGGTCGTAGAGGTAGGACGCGTAGTCGAGGCAGCCGAAGATCTCCTCCTCGATCTGGTCGGGCGTGACGAACATGTGCGCGTCGTCCTGCGTCACGTGCTGGACGCGCAGCAGGCCGTGCAGCGTGCCCGCGCGCTCGTTGCGGTGCAGGGTCGACGACTCCGCGTAGCGCAGCGGCAGGTCGCGGTAGCTGCGCAGGCCGCTGCCGAAGAGGAGCATGTGCCCGGGGCAGTTCATCGGCTTGAGGCCGAGCTCGCGCTCGCCGTAGGGGACGAGGAACATGTCGTCCTTGAACTTCTCCCAGTGGCCGGACGTCACCCAGGTCGCGACGTCGTAGAGCAGCGGCGTCTTCACCTCGACGTAGCCGCGCTTCAGGTTCTCGCGGCGGCGCAGATCTTCGAGCGCGTTCCAGATCACCATCCCCTTCGGATGCCAGAACGGCATCCCCGGCGCGTGGTCGGAGAGGTGGAAGAGGTCGAGCTGCACGCCGAGCCGGCGGTGATCGCGCGCCCGCGCCTGCTCAAGCTGCTCGAGGTAGGCGTCGAGGTCGGCGCGGTCGTAGAAGGCCGTGCCGTAGATCCTCGTCAGCTGCCGGTTGTGCTCGTCGCCGCGCCAGTACGCCCCCGCGAGGCCCGTCAGCTTGACCGCCTTGATCGGCGTCGAGTCCTGCAGGTGCGGCCCGCGGCAGAGGTCGGTGAAGTCGCCCTGTGTGTACAGCGTGATCGGCCCCTCCGCCGTCTCCACGAGCTCGACCTTGTACTCCTCGCCCTGGTCCGCGAACAGGCGGCGCGCCTGCTCGGCCGAGATCTCCTCGCGGTTCCACGTCCGTCCCTCGGCCAGCTCGCGGTTCATCTCGGCCTCGATCCGCTCGAGCGCCTCCTCCCCGATCGGCTCGGGGAACTCGAAGTCGTAGTAGAAGCCGTTCTCGATCGGCGGGCCGATCGCGATCTTCGTGCCCGGGTAGAGGCGGCGGACGGCCTCGGCGAGCAGGTGCGCCGTCGAGTGCCGCAGGACGTAGAGCGCGTCCGGATCATGCGCGTCGCGCGTGGTCAGGATCTGGATCTCCTGGCCGTCCTCGAGCGGCATACGCAGGTCCTGCACGCTCCCGTTCGAGCGCACGAGCACCGCCTGCTCGGCCAGCTTCGGGCCGATCGCGCGCGCCGCGTCGAGGCCCGTCGAGCCGTCGGGAAGTTCGAGTTCGGAGCTGTCGGGAAGGACGACCTTCATGTCAGAGCAGGATACTTCGCACCCTCGCGAGGACGACCGCAACGAGGAGCTCGACGAGTCGCCGGCGCCGGACCCCGAGCAGGGGGACACGAATGCGACCGACGACCCGCAGGCCGACTAGCCAAGCCGGCCGCACGGGCGAAGCCCGCACGGCCTCTCTGGTCGGCGCCGCCTAGCCGGCGCCTCAGTCCTCCCCTTCGACCGCGGACTTGAGCTCGGAGGGGCACTTCAGCCAGTAGCTCTCGCGGAGCCACTCGAGCGCGGCCTCGAGCGACTCCTCGTCGCGCACCGCGGCCGTGATCCAGCCGTAGCGTCCGACGTGGCTGGCCGTCCGCACGTACGGCAGCAGGTGCGCGATCTCGCGCTCCTCCGCCGTCAGCTTGACCGTCAGGTCCACCCCGTCTTCACGGCGGATCGCCCACCCGAAGACCTTGTTCTGGCCGACCTTGAAGACCGGGAAGTCGCCCCACGGGCGGTCCTCGTAGGACTCCGGGAAGGAGAGCGCCAGCTCGGTCACCCTCCGCTCGATCGTCGCCGGCCGCACGGCCGCATTCTCACCGTTTGCAGGCAGGCGACGTCGGGCACTCGTTTGGTGCTCGCAACCGAGGAGGACTGCATGCCGAGCAAGAAGGCGAACGTCAAGAACGAGAAGCAGTACGAGGCCCTGAAGGACAAAGGCATGTCGAAGGAGCGCGCCGCCCGGATCGCCAACTCCCCGGGCGCGTCGAGTCGAGGCGGCAAGAAGTCCGGCTCGGGCTCGAGCTCCTCGCAGGGCGGCACGACCGCGCAGAAGAAGGCGGCCGGCCGCAAGGGCGGCAAGGCGACCGCGCGCAAGAGCTGACAGGCGTCGAGCGCGGCGTACACTCCGACCCATGAGGCCCGAGACGCTCACGCGCCGGGTCGGGGCGGGGCTGTCCGCCGCACCCGGCGCGGCCGAGGCGGCCGGCGAGGCTGCGCGCGAGGCGCGGGCCGCGCTCGGCGGAGCGCCCGTCGACCTCGCGTTCCTGTTCCTCTCCGGTGAGCACTTCGGCGGCAGCGCCGAGGCGGTCGCCGCGGTCGAGGAGGAGCTCGCGCCCGGACACCTGCTCGGCTGCGTCGCCGAGGGCGTCGTCGCGCGCGACCGCGAGCTCGAGGACGGCCCCGGCGCGGCCGTGTGGGCGGCGTCGCTGCCGGAGGCCGAGATCGAGACCTTCCACAGCGTCGCGCTCAACACCGACGACGGCGTCGCCGTCACCGGCTTTCCCAACCTCGACGGCGCCGACCTCGTGACGCTGCTCGTCGACCCCTTCAGCTTTCCCGCGGCCGGCTTCCTGACGAAGCTGAACGAGGAGGAGGACACCGTGCCGCTGGTCGGCGGCCTCGCGGCCGGGAGCGGCGAGCCCGACACGCAGGCGCTGTTCGTCGACGGCGAGGTCGTCTACGAAGGGGCGGTCGGCGCGGTCGTCCGCGGCGTGCCCGTGCGAACGGTCGTCTCGCAGGGCTGCGAGCCGGTCGGACGGGACTCGGTGATCACGCACGCCGAGGAGAACGTCGTCTTCGAGCTGGCCGGCGAGCCGGCGCTCGAGCGGCTGAAGGGCGACGTCGCGACGCTGACGCCGGACCAGGAGCGCAGCGCCGCGAGCGGCGGCGTCCTCGCCGGCCTGGTGATCGACGAGAACCGCGCCGATTACGGGCGCGGCGACTACCTGATGCGCGGGCTGATCGGCGTCGACGAGGAGACCGGCGCGCTCGCGATCGGCGAGGCCGTCCGCATCGGGCAGACGCTGCGCTTCCACGTGCGCGACGCGGCCTCGGCGGACACCGACCTGCGCGAGAACCTCGGGGCGACGCTGAACGGCGAGCGAGCCGCCGGCGCCCTCCTCTTCACGTGCAACGGCCGCGGCACCGCCATGTTCGACGCGCCCGACCACGATGCGCGCGCCGTCGCGGAGCTGCTGGGAGGCGACGCCCTGGCCGGCTTCTTCTGCGCAGGCGAGATCGGGCCGGTCGGCGGCAGGCCGTTCCTGCACGCCTTCACGGCGACGCTGGCCGTCTTCCTCGAGGACTGAGGCAGGACTTGGCGCGACCCCGCTGAGGTCCTCGGGCACCGTTCCGCCAAAGACTCCTAGGACTTCAGCTCGACGACCATGCCCTCGCGGGCGAGGGTCGGCCCGCGGCCGTTCTGGCCCCCGAGCTCGCGGGCCCGGTCCTCGAGCAGGTCGAGTGACGCGTCGGCGTGGAGAGGCTCGTGATGGAAGAGCAGCAGGCGCTGGGCCTCGACGGCGCCGGCGTACGCGACCGCGTCGGCGACGCTCGAGTGCCCCCACCCGATCCGCGCCTCGTACTCGTCCTCGAAGTACTGCGCGTCGTGCAGGAGCAAGTCGGCGCCCCGCGCGACGGCCCCGCCCGAGATCCAGTCCGGCGACATCTCGCCCGGCCGCCCGCAGAGCGCCGGCTCGTGGTCGGGGATGTAGGCGAAGGTCGCTCCGCCCGCCTCGATCCGGTACCCGACGGTCGGCCCGGGATGGACGACCAGCGCGGCCGAGAGCGCAAACGAGCCCAGTCCCCACGGCTCGCGCGGAACGTCGTGGAACGTCACCTGCGACGGCACGTCCTTCAGGTCGAGCGGGAACAGCGGTGGCGAGAACGCCCGCGCGATGCGGTCCTCGAGCCGCCAGTTGGGCGAGGGCGGCCCCCAGATGTCGATCGAGACCTCCGGGTTCCAGAGCGGCGCGAAGAAGCGAAGCCCCTCGAGGTGGTCGAGGTGGAGGTGCGTGAGCAGCAGCTGGATCTCGCGCACCCCGCGCTCGGCGAGCTCGTCGCCGAGGCAGCGGATCCCGGTGCCGGCGTCCAGCACGAGCAGCGACCCGTCCTCGAGCCCGACCTCGACGCAGGAGGTGTTGCCGCCGTAGCGCACCGTCGACGCGCCCGGCGTCGGGAGCGAGCCGCGGCAGCCCCAGATCCGGACGCGCATGCCGCCGTTCGTGCTCACTCGTGCCAGAAGATCGTCACGGTGCCGACCAGCTCGTCGTGGTGCGCGAAGAGCGGGAACGACGTCACGGCGTTGTCCCGCGCCACGCCGTCGACGCTCGTGTAGCGCATCCGCTCGTGCGCTGGGCGCCGCTCCCGGAGCGCGATGCCCGTCGGGCGTCGCTCGAACGGAAGCGGCTCGTCAGTGTCGATCGCGCGCGGCCGGAACTGGGCCGTCCACTCGTCGTACGGCATCTCGCCGACCTCCGAGTACGACCGGCCGAAGACCTCCTCGGCGGCCTCGTTGAAGTAGACGAGCAGGCCGCCCTCGTCGGTGATCAGCGTCGGCGTCGCCAGGTTCGAGGCGAACTCGCGCGCCAGGATGAGGACGAGGTGCTTCGGACGCGCGACGGCCACGGGTGAAGCCTACGCCCACCCGCGGCCTCGCCGAAATCGCGGGGTTACGCCGTCGCGGCGAGCGCCGGCGTGCAGCTCGAGCGGCCGTGCTTCTCGTAGTACTGCTGGTGGTAGTCCTCCGCCCGGTAGAACGTGTGGGCGGGCTCGATGAAGGTCGCGGCTCCTCGCGCGGCCTTCGCGCGCTCGGCAGCCTCGCGCTGCTCCTCGTCGTGGACGAAGATCACCGACCGGTACTGGTCGTCGACGCGGGTGGGCCGGGACGGGTCGCGCTTCGCCCAGAAGACGTCGAGCAGCTGCTCGTACGAGACCTGCGCGGGGTCGTACGTCACCTCGACGACCTCGGCATGGCCCGTCGTGTGCGAGCAGACTTGCCTGTAAGTGGGATTCTCGTGCGTGCCGCCTTCGAAGCCGACCTCCGTCTTCGTCACGCCCTCGACCTGCCGGAACGCGGCCTCGACGCCCCAGAAGCAGCCCGCTCCGAACGTCGCCTTCCTCGTCACTTCTCCTCCAGCTTCAGCGAGGCGGAGTTGATGCAGTAGCGCAGGCCCGTGGGGTGCGGCCCGTCCGGGAAGACGTGGCCGAGGTGGCCGCCGCAGCTGGCGCACATCACCTCCGTGCGCACCATCCCGAAGCTGCCGTCGGTCTCCTCGTCGATCGCCTCGCCCGAGGCCGGTGCGTAGAACGCCGGCCAGCCGCAGCCGGAGTCGTACTTCGTCTCCGACTCGAACAGCTCCGCCCCGCAGCCGGCACAGCGGTACGTGCCCGGCTCGAACGTGTGGTCGTACTCGCCGCTGAACGGGCGCTCCGTGCCCTTCTCCCGGAGGATCCGGTACTGCTCGGGCGTCAGCTCGGCCCGCCACTGCTCTTCGGTCTTCTTGATCTTGGTCATGTTCAACAGTCTCGCAGCAGCGCCCCGCGTTACGCGGCCTCCCCCGGACGCCTCGCACAGCCGCCTGGAACCAGAAGGGCCGCCCGGAGGCGGCCCTTCCTCGAACGGGTCACGGGTTGCTCGCTCAGAAGTTGCCGGCGGCCGTCACGACGTCTTCCTGGTTGATCACGGTCGGAACGAACTCGAGCCCGTAGAACCAGACCACGGTCTGCTTGTTGTTCGTGTCCGTCCAGAACGCGTGGAAGGCGTTGTCGGAACCCACGGCGAGGCTCGTGTAGTCACCGATGAAGCCCCCGCCGAAGCCGTTGCGGGTGTTGATCGGATGCGTGCTGACCTTCTGCCACTCTCCCGAGCCGAGGTTGGTCACGAAGTAGTCGAGCCGCGCGTTGTGGATGTAGCTCCCGAGCGTCGTGCAGTTGATCCGACCCTCGGGCGGGGGCGGTCCCGCAGCACAGGTCTGCCAGGGCGAGACGACATCCGCGCCGTAGGCCGACATGTAGACGCGACCGGACGGAGACACTGCCACGCCCGGCCACTGCGTGTCGACGCGCCGCGCGGCCGGCGCGTTGAGCGTCGAGCCGTCGGGGCTGGTCGCCGGATACCCGATCGGCGTCCGGGTGGAGGCGTCGAGCGCCGGGAAGATCGGCGCCGGCGCCGACCAGGTCGCCCCGCCGTCGGTCGACTTGCTGTAGACGGCAGCGAGATGGCAGCCGCTGTTCGTCCGTGTCGGGCAGAGCCCGCCGCTGTCGCTCATCTGCGTCGACCAGGCGACGTAGAGGTCGCCGTTCGGCGCCGCGGCGCCGGCCGGGAAGCTGTCGTCGCGGTAGACGGCGTTCGCGGGCGGAATCACGTCCTGGACGTCCGCGATCTTGACCGGCTTGTCCCAGGTGGAGCCGCCGTCGGCCGACTTGACGATCCACTGGCCGTCGAGGCTCGACAGACGGGTGGCGCCCTCGAAGATCACGTACAGCGTGCCGTCGTAGCCGACGATCGGCCGCGAGCCCTGGGAATAGAGAACGTTGCCCGAGATGCTCTTCGGCGCGGTGAAGGTCGCCCCGCCGTTGCTCGAGGAGGCGAAGAAGATCGGCGACTGGACGTAGTTGCCGTTGTTCGCGTTGAAGATGTAGCGCGTCCAGCTCACGTACACCCGGTCGCGGAACGGGCTCGAGACATTCGAGTCCGCCGCGATCCACTCCTTGTCGTTCAGCGTCGAGGGCGCGGTCGTCTGGTTGATGAAGGTCGGCGGGCCCCAGCTCAAATGGCCGCTTCCGTCGAAGGTGCCTTTGTTCACCGTGACGGTGTTCGGCGCTGCGGTGCGGTCGAAGCCGAGCCCGGCGTAGAACACGTTTCCCCGACTGTCGAAGGCGAGCGCAGGGTCGCCGCCGGCGTCGTACTGTCCGCCGACGAGGTGCTCGACGCCCGGGATCAGCGTGCCGATGTGGGCCGGATCGCTGCTCGTGCAGCACCAGTGCGCGCCGCCGTCGTTGGAGTAGTAGGTCCCCGAGTAGGCATCCCCAAGCGCACTGCACGGGGTGCCGCCGACGGTGCAGGACCACGTCCGGCTGACGTAGTCGTTCGCGCCGGCGACGACCCGGTACGGGTTGTTCGGGTCGACCGCGATCGCGGTCTCGTTCTGCGGCGCCGCCGCGGTGTCCTGGTTGACCGTCACGTCGGGCGCCAGCACGGTGTTCCCGTCGAGCGGGCTCGAGAGCACGAAGCTCGGGGTGATCGGCGACGCCGAGCTGGCAGAGCTCTCCTGCGCCTCTTCCTGCAGGAACGCCGACATGCGGGTCTGGAGGCCCGCCGTGCCGTAGACGGACGCCACCTTCCCGGCCAGCGTCGAAATGTCGTAGGTGGCGGAGGTGCTACTGGTCGAGCTCGCGCCGGCGGCCGCCGTCATCCAGGCCAGGACAGCCGCACTGACAGCGACGCCGAGGGCGACCAGACGAAGTCGCTTCTGCATTGTCTCCCTCCTCGAAAAAGAACCCTCGTCGTCGGACCTTCCCAGACTTCGACCACCTGTTCAAGCTGTTCGTTCCCTCCAGATGCGTAGTTTCGAGCGGCCTCGCTCCGCGCAGTCACCGATGACCATTCGCCTCGCCGGCCGCATGCTGCGGCGCATCGAAAGGAGGCGCTATGGGCACGCTCTTCACCATCGTCGTCTTCGCCGTCGTGCTCGCAGGCCTGGTAGTCGGCGTCTGGGCGCTCTTCGAGATGAGCCCCTTCGCGAAGCACAAGGACCAGTTCCGCAGCCCGGTGACCGGAGACCGCATCGGCAAGAGCCCGCGTCTCGACTGACGGAGCCGACGACGTCGTCGGAGTCGTAGCCACCGGCAAGGAATCGCTGCGCGGTGTCTACACCCCCTGCGCCGCAAGCCGGCGTCAATGGTCGAAGCTGCGGCATGCGCGGGACGGTCGCGGTTTCCGCCGTGTCATGACCCGATTCGACGGCGACCGGCACTGGCAACGCGTTCGGCGAATTGGCCGAGCACCAGGCACACGGGGGAAACCGGGTTTCCCCCGTGAAGCGAGCAGCGGCGCCTAGCGCCGCTGCGAAGTGGTGGGCGGTACTGGGCTCGAACCAGTGACCCCCAGCTTGTCGAGCTGGTGCTCTCCCAACTGAGCTAACCGCCCCGGGACGTCGGATTGTAGCCGGGCAGGACCGCGCGCGCCGGGCCGGAACCTATGCTGGATGGTCGTGAACGAGCGCACCCTCCCGCCCTGGGCGCGCGATCGTCGGGTGCGCGTCGGCGCCGTCGTCGCGGTCGCGGCGCTGGTGGCGATCGGCGTCTGGCTCGTCGTCCGGAACAACGACAGCGGTAGCGGCTCGGGCACGGTTGCGACGGGCCCGGCGATCGGCCCCGTGGCCGCCAGCCAGGACCGGCTGCGCCGGCTCGCGGACGAGGAGGGCCACGCCGTCTACTGGATCGGGCCCGAGGACAACACCACCTACGAGCTGACCCGCACGTCGGCGGGCCGGATCTACGTGCGCTACCTCCCCAAAGGCGTGGCCGTCGGCGTCGACAGGCCCGACTACACGATCGTCGGCACCTACCCGGTACCGAACGCGACCGGCGTGCTGCAGGGTCTGGCGCAGAAGTCCGGCGAGAACAAGCTGTCGGTGCCGAACGGCGGCATCGCCGTCTACAGCAGCTCGCAGCCGACGAACGTCTACGTCGCCTACCCGGGATCGAACCTGCAGATCGAGGTGTTCGACCCCTCCGCCGACCGGGCGCAGCGGCTCGTGACCTCGGGCCAGGTCGTGCCCGTCCGCTAGCTGAGCGCGCTGCTCGTCGCCTGGGTCGCGTACCCGCTCCTCCTGGCGGGGCTCTCGCTCGGCTGCGGCCGCCTGCTGGAGGCAGTCGCCGGCGTGCGCCTGCCGGGCGCGCTCGTCCTGCCGGCGGGGTTCACGCTCGTCGCCCTCGCCCCGCAGTTCACGACGCTGACGGCCGCCACCGCAGCGCTCTCCGGCCCGCTCGTGGTCGCGCTCGCGGTCGCCGGCCTGCTGCTCTCGCCGCCGTGGCGCGACCGGCCGTCGGCGTGGCCGGTCGTGGCGGGCGTCGGCACCTTCGCCGTCTTCGCGGCGCCGGTCGTGCTCTCCGGGCAGGCGACCTTCGCGGGCTACATCAAGCTCGACGACACCGCCACCTACTTCGCCATGACCGACCGGGCGATGGAGCACGCGCGCAACCTCGGCGGCCTCGCGCCCTCGACCTACGAGGCGACGCTCTCGACGACGCTCGCGTACGGCTACCCGACAGGGGCGCTGATGCCGCTCGGCATCGGGCACCAGCTGCTCGCGTACGACATCGCGTGGCTCTACCAGCCGTACCTCGCGTTCATGGCCGCGCTGCTCGGGCTGACGCTCTACGCCCTGCTCGAGCGCCTCGTCGAGTCGCGCTGGCTCCGCGCGCTGTTCGCGATCGTCGCCGCGCAGCCGGCGGTGCTGTACGGCTACGTCCTCTGGGGCGGCGTCAAGGAGGTGGCCGGCGCATGGCTCGTCGCGCTCGTCGCAGCGCTCGCGGCGTGGACGCTCGGCCGGCGCGGCCGGAGCGCCGTGCTGCCGCTCGCCGCCGCCTGCGCCGCGCTCGCGTGCGTGCAGAGCCTTCCGGGCGCGGTGTGGCTCGGCCCGCTCTTCGTCGCCGTGATCGCACTTGTCGCGGTGCGCCGGACAGCGGCGCTCGTCGAGCAGGCGGTCGTCCTCGCCGTCGCCACGGCCGCGCTCTCGATCCCCGCCTTCGTCGCCTACGACCGGTGGCGACACCACCTCGGCGGCTTCCGCTCGAACGACGAGCTCGGCAACCTGATCGGCCCGCTGAGCGGCTTCCAGGTGTTCGGCATCTGGCCGACCGGCGACTTCCGCGTCAAGCCGGACCACCTCGTGCTCACGTACGCGCTGATCGCGGTCGTGATCGCGGCGGCGCTCGCGGGCGCATGGTGGGCCTGGCGGCGGTCCGCATGGGGGACGCTCCTGTACGCCGGGCTCGCCGCGGTCGGCACGCTGCTGATCGTCGGGCTGAGCTCGCCCTGGGTGGGCGGGAAGGCGCTCGCGATCGCGTCACCGGCGTTCGTCGCGCTCGCGCTCGCCGGCTGCGGCGCGGCGCTCGCGAGCG
>DATIER010000007.1:0-7312 GCA_035455605.1 Gaiellaceae bacterium | reverse complement strand
GTGATCGTCTCGAGCACCTCCGAGACGACGACGGTCAGCTCCGGCTCCTCGTAGATCCCGGCGAGGAGCTCGCGCGCCTTCGGCTCGGCGAGGAAGAGGCTCCAGTCCTCGTGCCGGTCGCGGTGCACCGCCATGCCGACGCAGTGCAGCAGCGCGCCGAGCAGGACGACCACCTCCGCGTCCTCCTGCTTCAGGTCGTAGTCCGCGACCATCGCCGGCTCCACGCCGCGCTTGGCCAGGATCCGCAGGAGGCGCAGGCCGATGTTGGCGACGATCTGGATGTGCACCCAGGAGTGGTCGTTGATGCCGAGCCGCTTGACCGCGTTGACGTTCGCGACGTGCCAGTACGCCTTGAGGCCGGCGTCGGCGTTGACGCGGTCGAGGATCGTGCGCAGCTTGCGGCTCCGCTGCGCCGGCACCTTGATCCGCATCTGCGCGACGGCGTCCTGCGGCGTGAGACGCGTTTCGCGCTCGGCCTCTCGGGAGACCGGCTCCTCGATCCGCTCCCGAAGCTCCTTGTCGAGCTGGGACACCGCGGGCGAGCGTATCAGGGTCGCTCCGGCGGCTCGTCCCGTGGACGATCGCGCGTTACGATTCGACGAGATGCGGACGATGAACCCGATCCACGACGCGACCTGCTCGGTCGCGGCCTGCGCCGAGATCCTCGGTGCGAAGTGGACGGCGGTGCTCGTGCACGACCTCTCCGAGGGCCCGCGCCGCTTCACCGAGCTGGAGCACTCGTGCAAGGGCATCAGCCCGCGCACGCTCTCGGAGCGCCTGCGCGCGCTGGAGCACGAGGAGGTCGTCGTCCGGCGCAGCTACGCCGAGTCGCCGCCGCGCGTCGAGTACGAGCTGACGGAGAAGGGCGAGGCGCTGCTGCCGATCATCGACGAGATGCGCCGCTTCGGGCACGACTGGCTCGTCGACTGCTGCTAGCGGCCCAGCGCGGCGAGCCGCCGGTAGAGCTCCTTCGCCGTCTCGATCCCGAGCGGCAGGTATTCGGCGAGCAAGCGCTCGTTCGGCGAGTGGATCGAGCTCTCGGGCGTCGCGAAGCCCGTGACGATCGTCGGGATGCCCTTGTCGACGAGCGCGGGGACGATCGGCAGCGTGCCGCCCGAGCGCACGAGCAGCGGCCGCTTCCCCATCGTCGCCTCGAACGCGTCCTGGGCGAGCTTCACTGCGGGCGCGTCGGGCGGCACGAGCCCGGCCGCTGCCGACGAGAGCCGCTGGAGGTCGAGCTCCGCGCCCCCCGGCACCGCGTCCCGCAGGAGCCGCTCGACCGCCGCCGCGATCTCCTCGACCTCCTGGCCGGGCGCGAGCCGGATCGAGAGGTTCGCCTCGGCCTGGACCGGCAGGACCGTCTTCTGCAGGACCGGCGAGCCGCCGGCGACCCCGTTCACGTCCAGCGACGGCTCGGCCGTCGTGCGGAGGTAGAACTCCTCGGCCGCCCGTGGGTCGACCGGCCGCCCGTCCGCCTCGGCGAGCATCCGCTCGCCCGGCACGAGCTCGGCCCACGCGGCGCGCTCCTCCTCGGTCGGGGGGACGATCCCCGCGCGCAGCGGCTCGGGCAGGCGCCCGTCGCGCTGCTGCACGGCGGCGAGGATCTGCACGAGCGCGTGGTTCGCGTTGAGCGCCGCGCCGCCGAACAGGCCCGAGTGAAGGTCGTGGCCGCCGGTGTGCACGACGAGGTGGAAGTAGACGAGCCCGCGCGTGGCGACGGCGAACTCGGGCAGCCCGCGCGTCGTCATGCCGCTGTCGAAGATCAGCGCCGCGTCGGCCCCGCGCTCGTCGGCGGCCAGGAAGTCGACGATCTGGTGGCCACCGGTCTCCTCCTCGGCGTCGCACGCGAAGCGGACGTCGACCGGCAGCTCGCCGGCGGCCGCGAGCTCCGCGGCAGCCTTCGCCAGCATGTACAGCTGGCCCTTGTCGTCGACGACGCCGCGGGCGTAGAGCCAGCCGTCGCGCTCCGCGAGCGTGAACGGATCCGACTCCCACAGCTCGAGCGGGTCCGGCGGCTGCACGTCGACGTGCCCGTACACGAGCACCGTTGGCGCCGCGCCGTTCGACGCCGGCAGGTCGCCGACGATCAGCGGCTGCGTCGGGGTCGGCACCACTTCGGCCGTGCCGCCCGCGCCGCGGACGAACTCTGCGAGCCACTCGGCCGCGCGCGCCACGTCGCCCGCGTGCTGCGCGTCGGCGCTGACGCTCGGAATCGCCAGCAGCTCCGACAGCTCCTCGAACCAGGCTTCTGCCACGGCGGCCGAGTCTACGCAGCCGCGCGGGAGGCTGCGAGCTGGCCGCACGCCGCGTCGATGTCGCGCCCGCGCGTCAGCCGCACGGTCGCGGGCAGCCGGGCGCGGTCGAGCACCGCCTTGAACGCGTCGATCGCCCGCCGCGACGAGCCGTCGAACCGTCCCGTCGGGTTGTACGGGATCAGGTTCACCTTGAACGCCCGCCGGTCGAGCAGCTCGACGAGCTGCCGCGCCTGCTCGACGCGGTCGTTCACCCCCGCCAGCAGCACGTACTCGACGAACACCTTGCGCCGGCGCAGCCGGAAGTGGCGCTCGCACTCCGCGAGCACCTCGGCGAGCGGGTAGCGGTCGTTGACCGGCATCAGCCGCGAGCGCAGCGCGTCCTCGGGCGCGTGCAGCGAGAGCGCGAGCCGGATCGGCTCCTCGACCTCGTCCACGAACCGCGTCAGCCCCGGCAGCCAGCCGACGGTCGAGACCGTCGTGCGCCGGTGGGTGATGCCCACGTCGGGCAGCCGCCGCGCCGCGGCGAGCACGTGGTCGAGGTTCAGCATCGGCTCCCCCATCCCCATGAAGACGCAATGGTCGACCGGCTCGAGCCGCCGGAAGTGGAGCGCCTGGTCGAGGATCTCCGACGCGGTCAGGTTCCGGCCGAAGCGCATCGCGCCGGTGGCGCAGAAGGTGCAGGTGAGCGGGCAGCCGGACTGGGACGAGACGCAGATCGAGCGGCGCCCGTCGCGGTAGCGCATCAGCACCGCCTCGACCGGATGCCCGTCGTGGGTCCGGAAGAGCGTCTTCACGGTGCCGTCGCGCGACTCCGCCTGCGCCACGACCTCGAGGCTCGAGAACGGGACCTCGTCGGCGAGCGCGTCGCGGAGCGCCGCCGGGACGTTGGTCATCTCGCCGTAGCCAGGCGCGCCGCGCGCCGCCCAGGCCCACACCTGGGCGGCGCGATACGACGGTTCGCCGCGGCCGTCGAGCGCTTCCTGGAGACGTTCGAGATCCACCTCGCCCACCGTAGCTCGTGCCGGCACCCGGCCCTCCGCTGCTTGGAGCACCAGCGTGCAGCGGAGGGCGAAGCCCCGGAGTCTGCGCGGGTTAGGCCGTAGGCCGGCTTATGCGACGTCGCGCAGGGCCAGCGCGTCGGCGAGCGCGCGGAGCTTCTTCAGGCTCTGGTTCTCGATCTGCCGGATCCGCTCGCGGGTGACGTTGAACGTCTTGCCGACCTCGTCCAGCGTCCGCGGGTGCTCGCCGTTGAGGCCGTAGCGCAGCTCGAGCACGCGGCGCTCGCGGGCGCTGAGCGTGCCCAGCACGCGCTGCAGCGTCGCCTTGCGCATCTCGACCTCCGCGACCTCCTCCGGCAGCGGCTCGTTCTCGTCGGTGAGGAAGTGGCCGAACTCCGACTCCTCCTCGTCGCCGACCGGCTTCTCGAGGGAGACCGGCGCCTGAGAGCTGCGGCGGATCTGGTCGACCTCGTCCGTCGTCAGCTCGACGTCGATCGCGATCTCCGCGGAGGTCGGCTCGCGGCCGAGCTCGGCGCGCAGCTTGCGCTCGGAGCGGACGATCTTGTTCAGCTTCTCGACGATGTGGACCGGCATGCGGATCGTCCGAGCCTTGTCGGCGAGCGCGCGGGCCACCGCCTGGCGGATCCACCACGTCGCGTAGGTCGAGAACTTGAACCCCTTGCGGTGGTCGAACTTCTCGGCCGCGCGCACGAGCCCGATCGTCCCCTCCTGGATCAGATCGAGGAACGGCAGGCCCTGGTTGCGGTACTTCTTGGCGATCGAGACGACGAGGCGCAGGTTCGCCTCGACCATCTCCTGCTTCGCGCGGTGCTCGCCGCGCTCGATCCGCTTGGCGAGCTCGACCTCCTGCGCCGCCGTCAGCAGGTCGACCTTGCCGATGTCCTTCAGGAACAGCTGCAACGAGTCGGTCGTCACCTCGCGCGTCTCGCGTACCGGCGGGGCCTCGCCGGCGGGCTCCTCGGCACCGTCCACGACCTCGATCTGCAGCTCCTCGAGGGCGTGGTAGAAGTCGTCGACCTGACCCGCGTCGAGCTCGAGCTCGCCCAACGCGAGCGCGATTTCCTCGGTGCTCAGCGACCCCGCTTCGCGCCCCGCTTCCAACAGCCCTTTGGCCTCGTCCGTCTCGAGCACCTCGGCGATGCTCGACGGCTTGGCCCGTTCCCCCTGCTCACTCACTGGCAGTCCCCTCCTGGGCTCGTGACTGTCCGCACGCGGCGTGGCGGCTGCGGCACTCTCTCACGGGTTCCGGACGGACGCCATAGGCCGAACGGCCCTAATTTCGGTCAGCCGGTCCCAATGTGGCCGATGGCCTCCAGGTACTGCTCCGCCTGCCGCCCGAGCGGCGAGCGCGGGGCCTCGTTCGCGGCCAGGGTGAGCTGCTTGCGAGCCTCCTTCAGCTGCGCCGACCAGAGCAGCAGCAGGCCGAGGTGGAAGCGGACGGTCTGCGCGTGCGGGAAGACGCGCGTCAGCGGGCCGAGCGTCCCGAACGCCCTGGCCGGGCTCGCCTTGTCGAAGCGGCCGACGGCGGCCGCGACGCGCGCGTCCGGGTCCCGCGGCGCGAGCTTCGCAGCCGCCGCGAACTGGCGCTCGGCCGAGACCGGCATCCCGAGCTGCTGCAGCATCGAGCCGTAGAGCAGCTTCGCGTGGGCGTCGCCGCCCGCGGCCGACCGCCGTAGGGCCGCGAGCCGGCGGTCGGGCGGCAGCACGCGCGTCGCGAGCGGCGCCTGGAACGACGGGACGAACTGCGGCAGCCCGGGGGCGAACTGCGGATGGAGGAAGTCGCCGGCACGGACGGCGTACGGGCTGTCCGGCCGGTCGCGCGCGGCGGCCTGCCATGCGGAGACGGCGTCCGAGTCGCGGCGCTCCCAGTAGAGCGCGAGCCCGAGGTGGAGCGCGACGAGCGCGCTCGCCGGATGCTCGGCCTGCAGCTCGAGCAGCCGGCCGACGGTGCCGGACGGCCACGCCGCGAGCGCGGAGCCGACCTGCCCCTCGAGCGACCGGTCGCGGCCGAAGATCGCCGCCGCCTGCGCGTACCGTCCCGCCGCGTAGAGGCGCTGCGCGCGGGCGAGCGCACGAGCCCGCGGGTCGGTGCGGACGCCGGTGTAGAGCGTCAGCGGCGGGTGGCCCGACCGCGGCTTCGCGGTCGCCGGCACGTGGCCGCGCGTCGCGAGCACGCCCACGACGACGACGCCCGCCGCCACCACCGCGGCGAGCAGCACGATCGCGAACACGCGGCCGCGGGAGCTCACTCCGCGACGATAGCCGCCGCGCTCGCGGCCACTCGCGGTGGTCGCTATACAATCGAAAGCCATGCCGTCCTACCGCGAGCTCCTGCAGGCTGCCAAGGCGTCGGTCGAAGAGGTCGATGCGCGCCGCGCGCAGGAGCTCTTGGCCGCCGACGACGCGCCGCTGCTCGTCGACGTGCGCGAGCGCGACGAGTGGGAGCAGGGTCGCATCCCCGGAGCCGTGCTCGTCCCGCGCGGGAACCTCGAGTCGCGGATCGAGAACGTCGCGCCCGACCGCTCGCGGCCGGTGCTGCTGTACTGCGCCGCCGGCAACCGCTCCGCCTTCGCCGCGAAGACGCTGACGGAGCTCGGCTACGAGCGCGCGATCTCGCTGGCCGGCGGCTTCGAGGACTGGAAGCGCGACGGCCTGCCCACCGAGCTGCCGCGCTCGCTCGGCCCGGAGCGGACGACCCGCTACAGCCGGCACCTGCTGATCCCGGAGGTCGGCGAGGAGGGCCAGCTGCGGCTGCTCGATTCGCGCATCCTGCTGATCGGCGCCGGCGGCCTCGGCTCGCCGGCCGCCCTCTATCTCGCGGCCGCGGGCGTCGGGACGCTCGGGCTCGTCGACGCCGACGTCGTCGACGAGACGAACCTGCAGCGCCAGATCGTCCACTCGTCGAACTCGCTCGGCGAGCCGAAGACCGACTCGGCGCGCCGCGCGATCGAGGCACTGAACCCGGACGTCGAGGTCGTGCCCTTCCGCGAGCGTCTGACCTCGGAGAACGTCGAGCGGATCCTCGAGGCGGGCTGGGACGTGATCGTCGACGGCGCGGACAACTTCCCCACGCGCTACCTCGTCAACGACGCCTCGGTCTGGCACGACATCCCCGTCGTGCACGGCTCGATCTTCCGTTTCGAGGGCCAGGTGACGGTCTTCAAGCCCGGCGCGGGCCCGTGCTACCGCTGCCTCTTCCCGCAGCCGCCGCCGCCCGAGCTGGCACCGAGCTGCGCCGAGGGCGGCGTCCTCGGCGTCCTGCCCGGGGTGGTCGGCTCGATCCAGACCGCGGAGGCGCTGAAGCTCGCGCTCGGGATCGGCGAGCCGCTCGTCGGCCGGCTGCTGCTCTATGACGCGCTCTCCGGCGAGTTTCAGGAGATGAAGCTGCGCAAGGACCCGGCCTGCCCCGTGTGCGGCGAGCATCCCACCATCACCGAGTACGTCGACTACGTCGAGTTCTGCGCGGGGGTCGGGCACTGAGCCGCGTGCGGATCCCGCCGACGCTGCGCTCCGAGACCGAGGGCGCGCGCGAGGTCGAGGCGAGCGGCCGCACCGTGCGCGAGCTGCTGGACGACCTGATGGGGCGCTTCCCGGCACTGCGTGGCCAGCTGCTCGCCGACGACGACCTCGCGCCGTTCGTCAACGTGTACGTCGAGGGCGAGGACGTGCGGACGCGCGACGGGCTCGAGACGCCGGTCGACGACGGCTCGACCGTGATCCTGCTTCCGGCCATGGCCGGAGGGGCCATGCCCCAGGGACAGTCCCTGGGCCATGGCTAGAACGGCCGCCAGCCTGCTCGAGCTCGTCGGCAACACCCCGCTCGTCGAGCTGCCGCGGCTCTCGCCGAAGCCGGAGGTCAAGCTCTACGCGAAGCTCGAGGGCCAGAACCCGACCGGCTCGATCAAGGACCGCGTCGCGCTGAAGATGGTCGAGGCGGCGCGGCTCGAGCCGGGCCAGGAGCTGCTCGAGCCGACGAGCGGCAACACGGGCATCTCGCTCGCGCTCGTCGCGCGCCTGAAGGGCTACCGCCTCACGTGC
>DATIER010000006.1:0-14752 GCA_035455605.1 Gaiellaceae bacterium | reverse complement strand
CGCTGCCGGGCTTCGTCAACGCCCATTCGCACGCGTTCCAGCGCGCCTTGCGCGGGCGCACGGAGGGCGACGACTTCTGGGGGTGGCGCGACGCGATGCTCGCGCTCGCGGAGCGCCTGAGCGTCGAGCAGGTGCGCGCGGGCTACGTCGAGGTCTACCGCGAGATGCTGGACGCGGGCTACCGCGCCGTGGGCGAGTTCCATTACCTCGGCCTGGCCGAGGCGCACGCCGCCGTGGAAGCGGCCGCCGAGGCCGGGATCGAGCTCGTGCTTCTGCTCGCCGCCTACGGGCGCGGCGGGATCGACCGCTTCCGGCAGGCCTCACCGGCCGAGTACCTGTCGCAGCTGGAGGCGGTCCGGGAGACCGGCGTGCGCGTCGGGCTCGCCCCCCACTCCGTGCGCGCCTGCCCGCGCGACTGGCTCGAGGAGCTCGGCCGCTACGCCGCAGCGGAGACGCTTCCGTTGCACGTCCACGCCGGCGAGCAGCCGCGCGAGATCGAGGAATGCCTCGCCGAGCACGGCGTGCGCCCGATCGAGCTCCTGGCGGACACGGGCTGTCTCGGACCGGGCACGACCGTCGTGCACGCCACGCACGCGGGCGCGCGCGAGCTCGACCTACTGGCGGATGCCGGCGCCCGCGTCTGCATCTGTCCCACGACCGAGGCGAACCTGGGCGACGGCTTCGCGCCCATCGGCGAGCTCTGTGCGCGCGGGATCGGCGTCTGCATCGGCTCCGACTCGAACGTCCGCATCGACCCGCTCGAGGAGTTGCGCGAGCTCGAGGGGATTGCGCGGCGAAGCGCCGGGAGGCGGAACGTCGTGTCCGTCTCGAGCCTCCTCTGCTTCGGCGCCGACGAGGGCGCGGCTGCGCTCGGGCTCGCCTCCTGGCCCGACGCGGAGATCGACCTGGGACACCCGGCGCTCGCGAACGTCCGGCCGCAGGACGTCCACGCCGCGCTCGTCTTCGGCTGCTCGGCCGAGGTCTTCGCGTGAAGGTCGCCGCCGTCGGCCTCGGTGCGATGGGCTCTCGCATCGCCGGGCGGTTGGTCGACGCCGGCCACGACCTGACCGTGTGGAACCGCGACGCCTCGAAGGCGGAGCCGCTCGTTGCCGCCGGTGCGGGCGCCGCCGAATCACCGGCCGCGGCCGCCGCCGGCGCGGAGGTCGTCGTCGTGATGGTGACCGGCCCAAAAGCGCTCGCGGCCGTGACCGACGGCGGCGACGGCCTCGCCGCCGGGCTCGGCGCGGGAGCGGCCGTGGTGCAGATGTCGACAGTCGGGCTGCCGGCGCTGCGGCGGCTCGCCGCCTCGCTGCCGGCGGGAGCCCTCCTCGACGCCCCGGTGCTCGGGAGCATCAGCGAGGTCGAGGACGGGACGCTGACGGTGTTCGCCGGCGGGCCACCGGAGCTGGTCGAGCGGCTCGCGCCGCTGCTCTCGACGCTGGGTCACGTGCTCTTCGTCGGCCCGGTCGGCGCGGGCACGGCGGCGAAGCTCGTCGCGAACCTGACGTTGGTCGGCACGATCGGCGTCCTCGGCGAGGCGCTCGCGCTCGGACGGGCGCTCGAGCTGGACGGGCCGACGGCGTTCGAGGTGCTCGCGGCGACGCCGGTCGGCGCGCAGGCAGAACGGCGGCGGCCTGCGTTCGAGAGCGGCGACTACCCGCCGCGCTTCTCGCTCTCTCTCGCCCGCAAGGACGCCGATCTGATCCTCGAGGCCGCCCGGGCGGCCGGCATCGAGCTGCGCCTGGCCGAGGCCGCGCAGAGCTGGCTCGCGGACGCAGAGGCGGCCGGCTACGGCTCCGACGACTACTCGTCGGTGCTCGAACGCATCGTCGAGCCCTAGCTCGCCTGCGGGAACCCCGCGAGCGCCCTCCGCGTTCGGCCTGATGCGGCACGAGCGACCCCGGCGGAGACTTTTCTGGACGAGAATGAACGTGGCCGTGCACCTCACGAGCGAGCAGGCGCCGCGCACGCTTGCCGCTCTCCCTCGGCCACCGCTCGAGCTCGACACTGCCGCCGCGCGCTGGCAGCGGGCGCTCGACGCGGCCGAGCGCGCGCTGGCCGCCGAGGCCGGCACGCTGCCGCCGGCCGAGCTGGCGCGGCGCCGCGCAGCGCTGAGCCAGGAACGCCAGCAGGCCGTCGTCGCCCTGCGCCGCCTGGCCCGCAGCGCGAAGATCAGGCCGGAGCCGTGGCTCGCGGCGGTCGCCGTCACGCACGCGCACGTCGGCCTGGCGCCGGAGATCGAGGCGTGCATCTTCGACCTCGACGGCGTCCTCAGCGACAGCGGCTTCCTGCACGCCCGCGCCTGGGCGCGTGTCTTCGACGACTTCCTCGTGCAGCATGCCCAGCGGGCGCAGTGGTCGTTCATCCCCTTCGACCCCGTCGGCGACTACCGCGAGTACCTGGAGGGCCGACCGCGCCTGGAGGGCATCCACGCGTTCCTCGCGAGCCGCGGCATCAGCGTCCCGGAAGGGCGCCCGAGCGACCCGGCAGGCGCCGCCACGGCGCACGGACTCGCACGGCGGAAGGAAGAGACGCTCGCGCGGCGCCTGCACGAGCGGGGCGTGGCCGCCGTCCCCGGCGCGCGCCGATACCTCGAGTCGGCCGGCCACGCCGGCATCACGCGCGCCGTCGTCTCCGCGAGCACGAGCACGAGCTGGATGCTCGAGCTCGCGGGCCTTGCGACGCTCGTCGACGCGCGGGTCGACGCGGACGTCATCCACGAGGAGAACCTCCGCTCGCGCCCGGCCCCGGACCTGCTCCTGAGTGCCTGCCGCCGCCTCGCCGTGCGCCCCGAGCGCACTGCGAGCTTCACCCACAGCCCGGCGGGAGTGGCCGCTGGCCTCGCCGCAGGCGTCACCGTCTTCGGCGTGGGCAGCGCGCCGGAACGAGAGCTCCTGCGCGGTTTCGGCGCGCAGCACGTCGCGCCGTCGCTCGCTTCATTGCTGTCACCGGTGCTGAAAGACGCGTGATCTCGCGCCGCCGTTCCGCGCTGCCGACGTGAGCTAGAGTGCGAAGACGAACGGGGCGTGGCGCAGCCTGGTTAGCGCGCTAGTCTGGGGGACTAGAGGTCCCGAGTTCAAATCTCGGCGCCCCGATGGCGAAAAACCCTGCACACGCGGGGTTTTTCCAGTCAGTCGGAGAGTCGCGGCGACTCACTCGCTGCCCGATAGCTGACCAAACGGGCTGGACTTGCCGAACAAGTCCGCCTCGAGCTCGTCGATGCTGACTCTCCCGGTGTACGTAAAGATCCCCGCTCGCGGTTCTGGAGCAGCCGTCTCCAACTCCTCCATCGCGAGCCGAACGCTCCGGAAGGGCTCCCGAAGCCATTCCTTGTCCGCGAAATGAACTGCGCCGTTCGTCTCAAACTCTCGTGCAGTTCCAGAACCTCCCAATTCGCCTCGCTGCATGTTCCCGCTGTTCAGATTGGGTTGCGCGCCCTGGTATCGCGCTTCGCGCGAGCTCGTTCGATGAGTAGGTTCGAGCCTGAGGTAAGAAGACCACCGATCACGGCGCCAACCGCTCCAATCAGAGCTGCCCCATACGGTCCAACAGACGCGGCGAGAATCACCCGCCGACCGTTACCGGAGTCAGCTCGGCGATCGAAGGCCTCGAGGGCGGCGCGGCCGCGGTCGAGTGCGTCGGGCAGCAGGTGCCCGTAGGTCTTCTCGAGTTGCAGCACACTCGTTCCGGCCATGCGGGCGACCTCGAAGGTGGCGATTCCGGCGGCGATGCATTCGCTGATGAGCGTGTGTCGCAGCGCGTAGGGCTTGCGGTAGTCGAGTCCTGCGGCAGTCAGCGCCGGCTTCCACTCGTCGCGCCGCCAGTTGTGCAGGTTGAGGTGGCCGCCCCGTTCGGCGGGGAACAGACACGGAACCTGTGGCCGCAGCCGTGGAGCCAGGCGCGGCGCGACGACAACGGCATCGAGGCAAGCCTTCACCGCAAGCTCTGTGACGGAACGCTCACGCTGCGGCAGGCGCAGGCTCAGGAGATCGCCTACAAGCACACGCGCGGTTAGAGGAGACATCGCGCTGCCAAGGACTTGCCGGGCGATGCGACGTTCGCCTGCGTGTCGTGAACAATCGGTATGAGCATGGGTGTGCCGGCGAGGATCGCGCGCGCACTGGCGCGTGTTGGGGATGCCGCAGGACGTGTCGGTGCGTGGGCGGACGACCGCAATCCTCGCTCGACCTCCGGGGTCGCGATCGGTGCGTGGCGGCGCTACCGCGCGGTCGAGGGGCCGCTGCAGTCGGCGCTCCTTTCCCTCTACATCCTGGTCGCCGTCCTCCCGGCGGTGCTCGTCATGGAGGAGTACCTCGACCCCCACCCGAACTCGCTCGCGAACTCGCTCGTCCGTCACTACCGGCTCAACGCGTCGGCCTCGGAGTTGATCCACAACGTGCTGGGGCAGGGCCGCTCGCACGAGCTCGGGTCGGCGCTGATCGCGATCGTGAGCGCGTTGGTGTTCGGGATCGGGTTCGGACACGTCCTCCAGCTCGTCCACGCGCGGGCATGGCAGCTCGAGCTCCGACCCGGCGTGGCCGACCAGGTTGGCTACGGCGCCGTCCTCGCCGGGCTCTATGGGCTGCTCCTGCTGTTGCTGCTGCAGCTGAACGAGTTCCACCCGCGCTCGGTCGTCGTCCAGGTCTTGCTCGGTATCGGCTGGGCCGGATTCCTGACGCTGTTCTTCGTCGTTGCGCCTTGGCTGCTGATGCACAAGCAGATCGCGCCCCGAGACCTCTTGCCGGGCGCAGCCCTGACGGCGGTCGGTCTCATTGTCCTCATGCTGATCTCGCGCTTCGTCATGCCGTTCTGGATCGATCTCTACGCCCGCGACTACGGCGGCCTCGGCGTCGTGCTCGCCATCTACTTCTGGATCGCCTTCAGCTCGGCAGTCATCGTCTGGGCGGCAAGCCTCTCACCGCCGCTGTCCGAGCGGCGCACTCTCAAACACGCAGAGGCCCCCAGACGGTGACCTCAGTGCTCGCTCCCGAAGAGAGACTACGCCGGCGCCAGATCTGACGCAGCTGGGTCAGTGCGCGCGAGCAGTTCGAGACGTCACATGCAGTGGTCTCCGCTCTTTCGCCACCGGGACTTGACCGTCCGTGTCTCCCGGTGACAGCAGCGGCGGCCTGGAGAGGGCGGCGTACCCTGAGGTCGGGGGTTCGGGGTCGGGAGGCCGCCCTCTCCTCAAACGTATGTCACCCGAACGAGGGATGCGCAGCGTGGCGGCTTTTGTTCGACTCGGGAGCACTGCGGCCCGGGGTCTGTGGCGTTCCCGGAAGTTCCAACCAGGAGAAGGTCCAGCGCCACGCCCCGGCTGCGGTTTCCTTTTCGCCCCGCGAGTGGAGACCGTCGCTTTGGCGTGAGGCAGCCGCCGACGAACAGGGAGTAGTCCGGGTGTTGCGGGCTAGGTGGCTTCGCTATGCGCGGCCTTGTTGCGGTCCGGCGGACAGGCTTGCTCAGCTTCACCTCGTGCGACGAGAATCACGACGCCCATCGACCCACCCGGGAAGGAGTGCTCATGTACGCGCGTGTGGCGGCATTTCAGGGAGACCCCACTCGAGTCGACGAGGCGATCGCGGCGATCCGCGCCTCGGTCAACTCAGGAGAGCCCCCTGCTGGTCTCGAGAACGCGAAGATGATGATGCTCGTCAATCGCGAGACCGGCAAAGGCCTCGGTGTGACGCTCTTTGAGACCGAGGCGGACATGCGCCGCGGTGACGAGGCGCTCAACGCGATGAGCCCGGAAGGCGGCGGGCAGCGCACCTCCGTCGAGTTCTACGAGGTGCCGATCGAGACGATCAGCTGAGCAGACTGCCGCGAGGGCCGAACTCGCGCTCGGCGCAGGTCGGGCACAAGAGCTGTGGGGCTTTCCCTTTTGTGCAGCGCGTTCCATCCGCGCTCGCGGCTCACGACGAGTGGGGCACGCCCGACGACGAGGGCGGTGTCGTCGGTTCCACGAGCAGTCCATCAAGAGCGTCGGCCAACGCACGGTTCGCGACGCCGGCCGCAGAGACTCGGGTGGTGCCGTCCTCCTCGCTGAACGTGACGGTCAGGTTCTCGACTTGCTTCGCTTTCGCACCCGACAGCTCGAGGACGACCATCGCGATGCCGATCGGCACCACCAGGTACGCCCAGATCGGAACGAACCTACGCTCGAGCACGATCACCTCGGGACTGACGGTGATCAGCCGGCAGCCACGCACATCATCGGCAAGCGACGCAAACGCGTGGATGAGCTCCTGTGGGCCCTGCTGGAGGAGCGCGACCTTCTCGTACGCACTACCTGCCTGCCCGGCCGCCACGAAATACCCGCCTTAGGCTTGGGAGCGACACGGACTCCCTGTGTCGCCGGAAAGCATTGCAGCAATGCGGCTCTGACGCGCGGATAGCCGTCTGGGCAGCTTCGCGGTAGCTCCACTGCATTAGCCTCCTCGCTGGCGACACCTCCCGCGCCTCGAGCGCCGCAACTCTTCCTCACGGCGCTCGGCGCTAGGCGCGGAGGACGACCCCGTCGAGCAGAGAAGTCGGGATCCGTGCCTGAAAGCCCCGCAAACCGGGGTCTTCGTGTTTCTGGGATCGTCGTCAAGCTTGGCGCGGCAGGGAAACCCGAGGTCTCCGCGCGGTCGTCGCTCAGGAGCGCGCGTACTCACCTAGTACCGCAGTCCCCTGCCGCGCCCATCGTTGTACAACGACGCCGCTGCGCCGACAACGGGCCGAAGGTACGGCATCTTTCGCGTCAGGTGTCCGACACCCGACTCGGGACCCCGTGTGCGCTTGGCGGGTGACCGCGTCGGCGGAAGGTGCAGGAGGGACGACCGCTCCGCCCCTCCCACAGGTGCTGCTCCCCCGGTCCCCGTGCCTCAGGAGGTCAGAGCAGATCACGCGCGCTTAAGACGGAGCTAAGAACGCCAGCGCGAGCCCGGCCCGGCCCAGGCGGGGTTTCCCGTACTTTCGGGCCGGAAGCCGGAGCAGCCCGGCAGGTCGCGCGGACAGGGAGCCGTCGCGCGTCTAGTCCGACGGGTAGCCAAGACTGCCTTCACAGCGGGCGGGACGGTCCGGGATACTCGAAGCCGTGGGAGCCGCCCCCGCACAGGCCGTGAGAATCGTCCTCCTGAACGACAACCGCCTGTTCGCCACCGCCCTGTACAAACGGGTCGAGCAGGATCCTCGCTTCGAGATCGTCGGCCTCGCCTCCGACGGGACGGAGGCGGCGCGGCTCGTCGACGAGGTCAGGCCCGACGTGGTCCTGATCGACGCCGGAGTGCCCGGGAACGACCCGCTGGTCGCGACGCGCCTGATCATGCGCGGCGACGCGACCCCGCGGGTCGTGATCATGGCAGACCCGGACGACGAGCTCGACGCCGTCGAGGCGCACGATGCCGGCGCCTCGGCCTTCCTGCAGAAGCCCCGGTCCGTGGCCGACCTGCTCGAGACGCTCGAGCTGGCGGCCATCCTTGCTCAGGTGCGGGTCGCGCGTGCCGACGCGGACAAGCCCTAGGTTCTTGCGCTCCTATGCCTGGGCAGCCACTCCCGGATCGACGGCAGACGGCGACGGCAGCAGGCCGTGGATCTGCGCCCAGCGGCTCGCCTCCGTGCGATTCGCGACGTCGAGCTTCCGGTAGATGTTGGACAGGTGGAACTTCACGGTCTGCTCGGTCACCCAGAGCATCCGTGCGAGCTGGCTGTTCGAGTGCCCCTCGGCGACGAGCTGGAGGATCTCGCGCTCGCGCTTCGTCAGCACCGCCGCAGCCGCGTGCGCATCCGCCGTCGCGGCGCCGTTGACCGGTGCCGGTGCGAGCGGAGGCAGGAACAGCGACGGCGAGAACGCCTGTCGGATCGCGACGCCCACATCGTCAGAGTGGGCCGTCTTCACCACGTACGCGACTGCGCCGGCGGCGAACGCAGCCTGAACCTGCGCCGGATCGTCAGACGACGCCAGTGCGATCGCCTTCAGGCCCGGCACCCGTGCACTTGCTTCCCGCATGCAGGTGACGCCTCCGCCGGCCGGCTCGGCGACGAGGATGCTCGGGCGAAGCTCCTCGCACAGCCGCAACGCCCGGTCGGCGTCGGACGTTCGTCCTGCAACGGTGATGCGGTTTTTCGTGAGGATGTTCTCGACCGCGTCCAACCACAAAGGGTAGGGGTCGAGCAACACCGCCCTTCTTTCGCCCTCCGTTGCCACAGGTGATACCCCTTTCTCCCCCCCAGGAGATGGTCCGATTCATGTAATACCCCATATTGGACTGTGTGTAAAGAGGTGGACAAGCGCCGTTACCACGTCGAAACCTGGACGTTTCTACCGGTGCTCGTGGGGGGCGCTCTTTCCACAGCTATTTCTCCACAGACCTGTGGAGACTGCCGCGCTCGAATCGGCCAGGGTGGTGCGCCCGCCGAACCGCGGTCTTTCGGCAGCTACGTCCCGAGCCGCTTGTAGAGCCGGTCGATCAGGTCCGGCATCGCCTCGAGCCTGCGCGTGATCACCCGCAGGCGGTACTCGCGGAAGTGCTCGGGCTCGACCCCGAGCGCTCTCGCGAGCTGGCCGACGACCTTGTCCGACGGCACGGGCCGGTTGCCGTGCACAAGGTGGTTCAGGTAGCCGGCCGAGAGCTTCGTCTTCTCGGCGAGGCCGCGGTAGGTGATGCCGGTCTCCCCCATCAGGCGCTCGATCGTCGGGCCGAACGGCTCCTCGCTGAACCTCCGCCTGCGCGCCATCAGACGATGCTCCCCAGCTCGTCGACGCTCACACGACGCTCCTCGCCGGACGCGCGGTCGCGTACGTCCACCGCCCCGTCCTCGAGCGTCTTCTTCCCGACCGTCACCCGGATCGGGATCCCGATCAGGTCGGCGTCGGCGAACTTCTCCCCCGCCCTCGCGTCGCGGTCGTCGAGCAGCACCTCGGCACCCGCCTCGTCGAGTGCGCGGGCGGCCGCTTCCGCCTGCTCTTCCGCGCCGGGCAACGCGACCACGTGGACATCGTACGGCGCGATCGCCGGCGGCCAGACGATGCCGTGCTCGTCGTGGAACTGCTCCACCGCCGCTGCCACGACGCGCCCCGGGCCGATCCCGTAGCTCCCCATCACGAGCGGCTTCTCCGAGCCGTCCTCGTCGAGGAACATCGCGCCGATCGGCTCCGAGTAGCGCGTTCCGAGCTTGAAGATATGGCCGACCTCGATCGCGATCTGAAACCGCAGGGCGCCGCCGCAGTCGGGACACGCGTCGGTTTCGGCAGACCTACGCAGGTCGGCGAAGCGGGGCTCGAAGTCGCGACCGGCTTGGACGCCGCGCAGGTGCCACCCGTCGCGGTTCGCGCCCGCGACGTACTGCCCCTCCTGAAGCGCGAAGTCGGCGACGACCTCGCCGTCGAAGCCGACCGGGCCGAGCGAGCCGCCGGCGGCGCCGAAGGCCGACCGGATCTGCTCGTCGTCGGCCGGCCAGAGCGGCTCGCCGAATGCAGCCGCGAGCTTCGCCTCCTCCAGGCGGTCGTCGCCGCGGACGAGGGCGAGAACGACGCGCCCGTCCTGCGTCACGTGCGGCATCGCCTTCGACGTCGCGCTGGCGTCGACGCCGAGGAGCTCGGCGAGCGCCTCTATCGTCGTGACGCCCGGAGTCTCCACCTCTTCGGGCGCGTCGAGCGGCCCGGGGAGCACCGCCGGCCGAGGCGTCGTCCGCGCGACCTCGATGTCCGCGGCGAAGTCGCCGTTCTCGCAGGTGACGAGCGTGTTCTCCCCCGTCCCCGCAGGGGCGAGGAAGTCGACCGACTCGCTTCCGCCCATCATCCCCGGCTCGGCTTCCACGTCGTGATACTTGATGCGGCAGCGGTCGAAAACCCTGCGGTAGGCGTCGCGCTGTCTGTAAAAACTCTCGTCGAGGCCGGCCTCGTCGCGGTCGAACGAGTACGCATCCTTCATGATGAACTCGCGGACGCGTAGCAGGCCGGAGCGCGGCCGTGGCTCGTCCCGGTCCTTCGTCTGGAAGTGGTACCAGGCCTGCGGAAGCTCCTTGTACGACTGCACCTCGCGCGCGTGAAAGGTGACCGTCTCCTCGTGCGTCAGCGGGAGCACGTAGTCGGCCCCCTTGCGGTCCTTGAGGCGGAAGAGCTCCTCGATGAAGTCCCGCTTCGAGAGCTCCCACAGCTCGAGCG
The DNA here is from genome assembly GCA_035455605.1 of Gaiellaceae bacterium. Taxonomy (GTDB): domain Bacteria; phylum Actinomycetota; class Thermoleophilia; order Gaiellales; family Gaiellaceae; genus AC-32. The sequence goes on along the minus strand of DATIER010000006.1, from coordinate 4,608 downwards.
GCGTCAGCACCGGCATCAACATCTCCTGGCAGCCGATCGCGTCCATCTCCTCGCGGACGATCTGCTCGACCCTCCGGTGCACCCGCCAGCCGAGCGGCAGGTACGTCCAGACTCCCGCGCTCACCTGCCGGATGAACCCGCCGCGCACGAGCAGCTTGTGGCTCACCGCCTCGGCGTCCGCCGGGTCGTCGCGCAGGGTCGGCAGGAAGAGCTGTGAGGCCCGGGCGATCATCGTTGTCCGAACAGACTATTCGAGCGGGATCAGCGAGGCCTCCGCCATGGCCAGCGCAGCCGGCTTCGCCATCTTCAGGCGCTTCGGGCGGAACATGCCTTCCGCGATCCACTTGTCGATCTCGTGGAAGAGCTCGTCGACGAGGATGTCCGACGAGACCTTCTTCAGCACCCGACCGTGGGCGTAGACGAAGCCGACGTCGCGGCCGCCGGCGATGCCGAAGTCGGCGTCGCCCGCCTCGCCGGGACCGTTGACGGCGCACCCGAGCACGGCGACCTCGAAGTGCTGCGGGTACTGGCGCAGCCGCTCCTCCACCACCTCGGCCAGCGTCTGGACGCCAACGTTGTCACGTCCGCAGCTCGGGCAGGCGATCATCACCGGCCCGCGCTCGCGCAGGCCGAGCGCCTTCAGGATCTCGAACGCCGTCCTGACCTCCTCGACCGGATCGGCGGTGAGGGAGACGCGCACGGTGTCGCCGATCCCGTCCACGAGCAGTGCGCCCATGCCGACCGCGCTCTTGATCGAGCCCGAGTACGGCGTCCCGGCCTCCGTCACGCCGAGGTGCAGCGGGTAGGGCACCTTCTCGGAGAGCATCCGGTAGGCGCGGATCATGGTCGGCACGTGGCTCGACTTGACCGAGATCTTGAACTCGTAGAAGCCGAGGCTCTCGAGCAGTCGCACCTCCTCGAGCGCCGCCTCGACGAGCGCCGCGGCCTGGTCTCGCTGCGCGAGCTCCGCCAGATGCTTCGGCAGCGAGCCCGAGTTGGCGCCGATTCGCAGCGGCGTCCCGGCCTTCTGCGCCGCGCGGACGACCTCGGCGACCTTGTCCGGGCCGCCGATGTTGCCGGGGTTGATGCGGACGGCCGCGACGCCGGCCTCGATCGCGCGCAGCGCGAGGCTCGCGTTGAAGTGGATGTCCGCGATCACGGGGATCGGCGAGAGGCGGACGAGCTTCGGCAGCGCGTCGGCGTCCTCGCTCTTCGGCACCGCGACCCGCACGACCTCGCATCCCGCCGACGCAAGCGACGCGATCTGGGCGGTCGTCGCCTCGACGTCGTGCGTCTTCGTGAGCGTCATCGACTGCACGACGACGGGCGCGCCGCCGCCAATCTGCACTCCGCCGACGTGGATCGAACGTTCGCTCGCCACGCGGTGAGCTTACCCCCCGCGGATGTTCCCTATGTCCCTCGGCGTTGCTTGCGATGCCGAGCCTAGAGCGCGTGCAGGCTCCGCCCGCGCGCGCGTCTAACGCACCTCACACGGCACCGCAATCATCCGCCCCGGATGTTCCCGATGTCATTGGACAGCCCTACGAAAAACAGCAGCAGCACCAGGGCGATGCCGACGGCGGAGACGCGCTCGTAGACCGAACGCTGTACCGCCCGCCCGCGCACGCCCTCGACGATCGAGAACGCCATGTGGCCGCCGTCGAGCGGCAGCAACGGGAGCAGGTTCAGGAGCGCGAGCGAGAGGCTGATGATCGCCAGCACCTGGAAGTACTCGCGCCAGCCGAGCTGCACGGCCTTGCTCGACTGCTGGACGATCCCGACCGGGGTCGAGACCTCCTTCCGTCCCGACCCGTTGGCGATGTGGCCCAGCCACGTCCCCATCGCCTTCGTCACGAGCCACGCGTCCTGCGACGCCAGCCCGACCGCCTGGGCTGGGTTGTAGTGCTTGTAGCCGATCGCCGCCGGGTGGAAGCCGAGCGTGTAGACGCCGCCCTGCTTCGTCGGCTTGACGGGCTTCAGCCGCACCGGCGGGTGGCCCGGGCGCAGCACGAGCACCTCGAGCGGCCGCCCGTTGCTGTCGTGGATCGCGGTGCGGACGTCGTCGAAGGTGAACGTGGCCTTGCCGTTGATCCCGAAGATCGTGTCGCCTGCCTTCAGCCCTGCGGCCGCCGCAGGCGAGCCGGGGATCACGTCCTGCACCTTGCGCGACGCGTCGGTCGGGATGCCGAGCATGTACACGCAAGCCAGCAGCACGATCGCGAAGACGAGGTTCGTCCCCGGGCCGGCGGCGATGACGGCGAGCCGCTTCCACGTCCGCTGATGCCAGTACGCATCGGCGCCGAGGGCGTCACCCAGCTCGGCGAGCCCGCGGTCGGCTGCGCGGCGCGCCTTCGCCGACAGCGTGGCGTTGGCGAGCGCCTGCTCCAGCGTGGCGAGCGCCGGCCGCGCCTCGTCGAACGCGTTCCGGCCTACGAGCCGCTTGACGCGCTCGACGTCCGTCAACAGCCGCGGCTCCTCGTCCAGCGCAGGCCCGAAGTGCACGTCCAGGTCGGACGGCGCCGGCCGGTGCATGCCCGGGATCTTCACGTAGCCGCCGAACGGGATCACGCCGATGCCGTACTCGATGCCCTTGCGCGTCGTCTTGGCGAGCGCCGGCGGGAAGCCGACGTAGAACTTCCGCGGCCGCATGCCGACGGCGCGCGCGGTGAAGAAGTGGCCGGCCTCGTGGATGAGGATCAGCAGCGCCAGGCCGAGGATCGCGACGAGGACGCTCACGTCACCGCCGCTCTTTCCGCGAGGCGCCGCGCTTCCCTGTCGGCCTCGACCAGCTCGCCGAGGTCGCGCGCGGCGGCGCCTTCGACCTCTGCGAGCACCTCCTCGACCGTCGCCGCGATCGCGAGAAACGGGAGCCGGCCCTCGAGGAAGGCCGCGACGGCGACCTCGTTCGCGGCGTTGAACGCACACGGGTAGGTGCCGCCCTGCTCCCCCGCGCGCCTGGCCAGCGCGAGCAGCGGGAACGTCTCCACGTCGGGCGGCTCGAACTCCAGCACGAGGCCCTGCGAGAAGTCGAGCGGCTCGACCGGTGTGGCGGCGCGTTCGGGGTACGTGAGCGCGAAGGCGATCGGGACGCGCATGTCCGGGTAGCCGAGGTGCGCGAGCGAGGCGCCGTCGCGGAAGCGGACGAGCGCGTGCACGACCGACGTCGGCTGGAGCACGACCTCGACCCGCTCGTACGGCAGGCCGAAGAGAAAGTGCGCCTCGATCAGCTCCAGGCCCTTGTTCGCGAGCGTCGCCGAGTCGACCGTGATCTTCGGGCCCATCCGCCAGGTCGGGTGCGCCAGCGCCTCCTCGGGCGTCACGTCCTCGAGCTCGTCGCGCGCGCGTCCGCGGAACGGGCCGCCCGAGCCGGTCAGCACCAGCGAGTGCACCTGCTCGGGCGCGCGGCCCTCGAGGCACTGGAACGCCGCCGAATGCTCGCTGTCGACCGGGAGCAGCAGCCCTCCACCTCGCCCGTGCGCCTCGAGCGCGAGCTCGCCGGCCGCGACGAGGCTCTCCTTGTTCGCGAGCGCGAGCGTGACGCCGTGCTCGAGCGCCCAGAGCGTCGCCGGCAATCCGGCGAAGCCGACGACGGCGTTCAGCACCACGTCGGGCTCCGCGCGCTCGAGCAGCTCCGTGAGGTCGCCTCCCGCCTGCGTCAGCGGGGCGAGCCCGTCGATCGGCTGCGAGCCCGAGGCGGCGGCAACCAGCTCGAGCTCCGGATGCCCGGAGACGATCTCGAGCGCCTGGCGGCCGATGGAGCCGGTGGCCCCCAGCAGCGCTATACGCCTCATCGGTCCAAGTGTACGAACGGATCGGCGCTCTGGTTCAGGTCAGGGCGAGGATCGCGTAGTAGGCGGCGACCGCTGCGAACAGGGGCGCGTCGAGGCGGTCGAGCACCCCGCCGTGGCCGGCGAGGATCCTGCCGCTGTCCTTGGCGCCGAAGTCCCGCTTGACCGCCGACTCGAACAGGTCGCCGACCGGCGCCGCGACGGCGATCACCACACCGAGCACGATCGCTTCCCCGGTCGTGAGGAAGTGCTGATGGTAGAGCGCGAAGAACGAGATCAGCACGGCGGCGACCGTCGACGCGGCGAGCCCTTCCCACGTCTTGCCCGGCGAGATGACCGGGGCCAACTTGTGGCGGCCGATCAGCCGTCCGGTGAAGAACGCGAGGGTGTCCGCGCCGAAGACCGCGAGCAGCACGGTGAAGATCGCCAGCCGCCCGTGCTCGGGGAGGCCGCGCAGGAGCACGAGGTACGCGAGCCCGAGGCCGACCCACGCGGCGCCGAGCACCGTCGCCGCGACCGCCACCGTCAGCGACTGCCGCGTATCGGAGACGCCCTTGAGCAGGAACGCGACGACGACGGTCGTGAGAAAGCCGCCGACCATCCAGACCGGCCCGCCGAGCTGCGCTCCGAGCACGGTCAGCGCGAGCCCGGTGTAGCCGGCGAGGGCGAGCGGCCGCAGCGGCCTCGCCATCGCGTAGAGCTCGTGCAGCGCCACCACCCCCGCGACGATCGCGGCGATGCAGAGCCACCACCCGCCGAGCCAGACGACGCCGAGGACGACGGGCAGCCCGACGGCGGCCACCAGGATGCGCGACCAGAA
>DATIER010000005.1:0-5630 GCA_035455605.1 Gaiellaceae bacterium | reverse complement strand
CGAGAAGGCGTCGTACTGCATCTCGCAGACCGGCCGCCAGCCGGCCATGCAGAGGCCGACGGCGCTGCCGAGGATGCCGGCCTCGGCGAGCGGCGTGTCGACGCAGCGATCGGGGCCGAAGCGCTCGCGCAGGCCGGCCGTCGCGCGGAAGACGCCGCCCGCGCGGCCGACGTCCTCGCCGAGCACCATCACGTCCGCGTCGCGCTCGAGCTCGACGTGGAAGCCGTCGTTGATCGCCTCCACCAGCGTGAGCTCAGCCACCGAGCACCCTTCGCAGCTCGGCGAGGTCGGACTCGAAGGACGGCGGCGGCTCGGCGTAGGCGTGCGAGAAGAGGAGCGACGGGTCGGCCGGCGGTTCGGCCTCGGCGGCCTTGATCCCCTCGCGCATCAGCTCCGCCGCCTCCGCGCGGACGGCCTCGGCGGCCTCGTCGGAGAGCAGCCCGAGCCGGCGCAGGTAAGCCTCGTAGCGGCCGACGCACTCGCGCAGACGCTCCTCCTCGACCCGCTCGAGGTCGATGTACGCCGTCGGGTCGTCGGCGGTCGCGTGCGGAGCCGATCGGTACGTGACGGCCTCGATCAGCGTCGGCCCGTCGCCGGCGCGTGCCCGCGCCACCGCCTCCCGCGTCGCCTCGTACACGGCCAGCACGTCGGCGCCGTCGACGCGCACGCCGGGCATTCCGTAGCCGACGGCCTTGTCGGCGAGCGTCTCGGCCGCGGTCTGCGCCGGGAGCGGCGTCGATATCGCCCACTGGTTGTTGTTGCAGAAGAGGATCACCGGCGCGCGCATCACCGCGGCGAAGTTCGCGCCCTCGTGGAACGCGCCCTCCGAGGTGGCGCCGTCGCCGAAGTACGCGATCGCGCACGCCTGCTCGCCACGCAGCTTCTTGCCCCACGCGAGCCCGGCCGCGTGCGGGACGTGCGTGCCGATCGGGACGCAGATCGAGGCGACGTTCGAGTCGAGCGGGTTCCACCAGCCGGCCGGGTGGCCGCGCCACCACGAGAGGATCGTCGCCGCGGGCAGCCCCCGGAGCAGGCCGATCGCGGACTCGCGGTAGCTCGGGAAGATCCAGTCCTCGCGCTCGAGCGCATAGGCCGAGCCGACCTGCATCGCCTCGTGTCCCCAGAAAATCGCGTACGTGCCGATCCGGCCCTGGCGGTGGTAGACGACCGAGCGCTCGTCGTACGTGCGCAGCAAGACGAGCTGCCGGTGCAGCTCGAGCAGGTCGGCCTCGGAGAGCCCCTCGACCTCGCCGTCCGGAACGCCCTCGCCGTCCCCGATCACGCGCCGCAGGTCCCGCTCGGCAGGTAGCACGGCCATCTCCGGCGGAATCTATCTAGTGCGCCGTGATGAACGCCGTCACCCGCGCCCGAAACGCGGGGTCGTCGAGCAGGTCCTGGCCGTGGCGCGCGCCGGGCAGGATCTCGACCTGCCGCTCGACCGAGCCGGCCGCGGCGTAGAGCGCCCGGGCGTCGTCGGCGAACGGCTGGTCGTCGGTCGAGGCCGCGAAGAGGACCGGCGCCTGCAGCCGGGCCGCGGCCGGGAGGGCGCGGAGCGGCCCGAACGACGCAGGCGCCGAGAGGCTCACGACGGCGGCCGGCTGGTGCGCCAGCGAGGCCGACCCGATCACGACCCCGGTCGCGCCGAGCGACGCGCCCGCCACGACCACGTGCTCGGAGCCGGTCCGGCGCACCGCCTCCACCGCGGCCGCGAGGTCGAGGTCGACGCGGATCCCTGGGCGCCGTGAGTTGTAGGCGAGGACCCGGAGCCCGCCCGCCGCGAGTCGACGCGCGTAGGGCACCCAGTCGCAGAGGTTGCCGTCGACCGCGTGCGCGAGCACGACCGCGCGCGGGCCGTTGCCGAGCACGATGCCCGCGAGCGGCGTGTCGTCCGCGGCGAAGAACCGCAGCGCAGCCCGCCGCTCGGCGCGCGTGACACAGCTCGCCTCGACGGCGAGCGGCGGGGCGAGCCGGGCGCGCAGGAAGCGGAGCGTCTCCCTGACGACGGCCTTCGCGCGCGCGGTCGGCCGTCCGACGTCGAACCGGCGCGCGCCCGCGGGGTACGTGGTCACGCGCACGTCCGCGTGGACGTCGCGCGCCGCGGCGGCGAAACGGTCGATCGACGCGGCGCTCGGGTCGCGGCCGGCCTGCGCGACCAGCAGCGGCGTCATCCGGGCGCGCATCCGGCCGTCGGCCAGGGGCGCGTAGTAGACGACGTTGCACCGCAGGCCGGGCGCCGAGAGTTGCCACGCCGCCGTCCGCGCGAAGCCGAGCGCGCAGACGCGACCGGGGTCCACGCGAAGGCTCGCGGCCTGGGCCCGGACGTACGCCAGCGCAGCGGGTCCGCGACCCGCGACGGCGGTCATCCCCGACGCTGCGATCGCCTGGCTCCAGCCGACGGCCTGGCCGCTGCGACGCGGCGCTCCTACGAGCACCGCCGGCAGCCGCCCGTGCGCGTGCCGCGGCCGGTAGACGTCGAGCCCGCCGACGTGCCGAACCTCGACGCGGTGCATGCCGGGGATCTGCAGCACGAGCGCCGCGCCCCGCGTCGGGTTCCGGTAGGCAGACGCTCCAGGCGTCGCGGCGAGCGTGGTGACCAGCACGGCGAGCGCAGCTCTCACCGCTCGGCCAGCTCCCGCAGGATCTCGTCTGCCCACCGGATCCACATCTCGGCCTGCGCAATCCCCGACCGCAGCGTCACGTAGCCGAAGTACGACGAGTCGTCGCCGCGGATCTCCTCCTCGATCGCGCGGAACTCGGCCAGCTTCCCCGCTGCGTACGCGCGGCGGCGCTCGAGGTGCGCCACGAGCGCCTCGCGGCTCATCCGGCCGCCGAAGAAGACCTTGAGCAGGAAGGCGCTCGGCTTGCCGGGCCGCTCCTCGACCGGCTCCTCGAGCCACCGGACGAACTCCTTCCGGCCCTTCGTCGTGACGCGGTAGACCTGCTTGTCGGGACGCCGCTCCTGCGCGACCGTGCGCACGGTCGCGTACCCGCCGTCGACGAGGCGCGGGAGGACCGCGTAGACGTGGCTCTTCGCCGCCGTCCAGACGTAGCCGACGCCGGCGTCGGCCGCCTGCTTCAGGTCGTAGCCGGACCGCTCGCCCGCGAGCAGCAGGCCGAGGATCGAGAACTCGGTCGTGGAGGGGCTGCTCGCCATCGCGCCCGGCAGCCTAGTGGTCCGGAACGGACTAGTCCACTACGGACTACGCCGGGCGACGTACGCCAGAACGGCCACGACCCCGGTGGCCGCCACGATGCCTGCGAGCTCGAGCGGGACGCCACCGCTGAGCGAGCTGCCGGCGGCGACGAGCATCACCGCGCCGACGGCCGCGCCGAGCAGGCAGATCAGGAGCACGAACGCGAGCCGCCGCAGCGCGAGGCCCGACTGCGCCCACGCCGGGATGCGCGGCTCGATCGACCACCACGCGAGCTCCGCGCAGAGCAGCAGCGCGCCGCCGACTAGCGGCGCCCACTCGTCGAGCACGTCGTTCCCGAGCGCGAGCCGCACCGCCTGCTGCGCGCCGAGCAGGACGATCGCGCCCGTGACCGCGCCGCTCCAGCGCACGGCCAGGGCGACGAGCAGGACAAGCGGCACCGGCGCGCCGACCGCGAGCAGCAGGCCGCGGTGGACGCCGGGGCTCGCGCGCAGGACGGTCGCCGTCACGACCGCGGCTGCGACCAGCAGCGCAGCGAGCCCGGTCGCTAGGCGCGCGTCACGCGGGCGTGGCGCCTGAATGTCCTCACCTCCTCGAGCGCGGCCTGCAGGGGATCGCCCTGCCGCCACTCGACCACCGGCACGCCGACCCGCAGGTACGAGGCACGCAAGGCGTCGCGGCGCATCAGCCAGAGCCGGTACGCGAGCCGGTCGAGCTCGTCCTTCGCCGGCTCGACGAACGGCACCGGCGAGATCTCGACGACCGCGAGGTCGAACCCGCGTGCGCGCAGGTCGAGCAGCGCGCGCACCGAGCGCTCGTCCAGGAGCGGCGTCAGCGCGACCACCAGCGCATGCGGCGGCAGCGTCCGCCGCGGGAGGATCTCGATCTCCTTCCACGCGTAGCTGAGGAAGATCTCCGCGTCGAGCAGCGAGTCGAGCACGCGGTAGAGCTGGGTGACCCCGCCGGAGACGGTCAGCCAGTTGAGGATGCCGCCGAAAGCGACGAGCCCGACACGGTCCTTGGCGCGGATGTAGTGCGCGGCGAGCGAGCCCGCGGCCTCCACGGCGAGGTCGAGCGTGCTGCCTGCGCCACTCCGCGCCTCCGCGAACGTGTCGAGGAAGATGACGACGTCGGTGTTGCGCTCCGGGTGCGTCTCGTTCACCCACGGCTCGCCGCGCCGCGCGGTGGCGCGCCAGTTGACGCGGCGGATGCGGTCGCCGGGCGCGAACGGCCGCAGGTCGGCGAACTCGATTCCCTCGCCGCGCGTGCCGGTCGTCTGGCTGCCGGCGAACGAGAGCGTCTGCAGCGGGCGCAGGAGCTTCTCGAGCGCCTCGCCGCGCGGGTAGACCTTGAGCGGCCGGCGCAGGTCGTAGGAGCGCTCGTAGGCGAGCAGGCCGAAGCGGTCCTGCACGCGCGCGTGGACGCGCCCGACGAAATAGGCGCCCCAGTGCGCGCAGCGGAGGGCCACCTCGAGCTCCCGCCGCTCGTCGGGGTCGAGCGCGAGCAGCACCGGGTTCGGCGCCTCGCTCTCGAGCCCGTCTGGCAGCGACAGCAGCAGCTCCAGCCGCGGCACCGGCAGGCGCGTCCGCACCTCCAGCGACGCGGTCACCTCCTCGCCCTCGACCTGCCGCTCGCGGTCGACCTCGAGCGCGACGCGAACGTCCGGCGCCTCCGCGAGCGCGAGGCCGAAGAAGAGCACGAGCGCGAACGGCGCCGCGAGCACCGCGAGCTCGGCGCGCCCCAGCACGAGCGCCGCGAGCAGCCCCACGCCGGCGAGCCCGGCATAGGCGCCGAGCTTCGGCGTCGCGGCGCGACTCACTCGGCGGCCGGCTCGGGCAAGGGCTGGGCCTTCGGCGTCGGCACCTCGTCGAGCAGGCCGGCGACGATGTCGTCCGGCCGCAGCCGCTGCACCCACAGCTCCGGTCGCAGCGAGAGCCGGTGCGCGAGCGCGGGCACGGCGACCGCCTTGACGTCGTCCGGGAGCACGTAGTCGCGCCCGTGCACCGCGGCACGGCAGCGCGAGAGCTTGAGCAGCGCGAGCGAGCCGCGTGGGCTGGCTCCGACCTGGACGCCGGTGGCCGACCGCGTGGCCGCGACCAGGTCGACCATGTAGAGGCCGACGCTGCGGTCGACGTGCACGTCCTCGACGGCACGCTGCATCTCGAGCAGCTCCTCGCGGTCGACGACGGCCCGCAGCTCGACCTCGTCGGCCTGGCGCGCGAGCCGGCGCTCGAGCACCTCCCACTCCTCGTCGCGCTCGGGGTAGCCGACGCCGATCCGCAGGAGGAAGCGGTCGAGCTGCGCCTCCGGCAGCGGGTAGGTGCCCTCGTACTCGATCGGGTTCTGCGTCGCGAGGACGAGGAACGGCGGCGCGAGCGGGTAGGTCGTGCCCTCGATCGTCACCTGCCGCTCCTGCATCGCCTCGAGCAGCGCCGCCTGCGTCTTCGGCGGGGCGCGGTTGATCTCGTCCGCGAGCAG
>DATIER010000004.1:0-8516 GCA_035455605.1 Gaiellaceae bacterium | reverse complement strand
GACGGCCGCGTGATCCAGATCGACACGCCGCAGACGCTGTACGCGAAGCCTGCCGACGTGTTCGTGGCCGGCTTCATCGGCTCGCCCGCGATGAACTTCGTGCGCGCGCGGCTCGAGGGGTCGAACGGGTCGCTGCTCGCGAGCTTCGGCTCGACGAGCCTCGAGCTCCCGACGAGGCTGCTGCCCCCGGCGGTCGCGAGCCGGGCCGGGAGCGACGTGATCCTCGGCCTGCGCCCGGAGCACCTCGAGCTCGCGACCGACGGCTGCGGCAAGCCGGTGCTGCGGGCCCCGGTCGCGCTCGCGGAGCCGGTCGGCTCGCAGGTGATCGTCCACCTCGACCCCGACGCGCTCGAGCTCGACTCGGGCTCCGAGTTCTGCGCCTGCCTCGGCTCGCGCTCGTCGTGCGACCGCGGCGAGGTGCTCACGCTCGCCGTCGACCCCGCGACGCTGCACTTCTTCGACCCGGAGACCGAGATCGCCCTAAGCTGAGCCGTGCTCGTCTGCACGAGCTGTGGGGCCGAGAACCGGGAGGAGGCGCGCTTCTGCGACTCCTGCGGCGCCGCGCTCGCCGCCGCCGCGCCGGCGCGCGAGGTGCGGAAGGTCGTGACCGTGCTCTTCTGCGACGTGACCGGCTCGACCGCGCTCGGCGAGCGGATCGACCCCGAGAGCCTGCGGCGCGTGATGTCGCGCTACTTCGAGGCGGCGAAGGCGGTCGTCGAGCGGCACGGCGGCACGGTCGAGAAGTTCATCGGCGACGCGGTGATGGCGGTCTTCGGCGTGCCCGCCGTGCACGAGGACGACGCGCTGCGGGCCGTGCGCGCGGCCGCCGAGCTGCGCGCCGGGCTCGACGGGCTGAACGACGAGCTCGAGCGTGACTACGGCACGCGGCTCGAGCTGCGGATGGGCGTCAACACGGGCGAGGTCGTCACCGGGACCGAGGAGCGGCTCGCGACCGGCGACGCGGTCAACGTGGCCGCGAGGCTCGAGCAGGCGGCACAACCGGGCGAGGTTCTGCTCGGTGGCGAGACGTACCGGCTCGTGCGCGGGGCGGTCGAGGCCGAGCCGGTTGCGCCGCTCGAGGCCAAGGGCAAGAGCGAGCCGCTGAGCGCCTACCGGCTGCTGGCGATCCAGCCCGGGATGCCGGAGCGGCGCCACGACGCGCCGATGATCGGGCGTCAGCGGCAGCAGCGGCTGCTGGAGGACGCGTTCGCGCACGTCGTCAGCGAGCGCTCCTGCCACCTGTTCACGATCCTCGGCGCCGCCGGGGTCGGCAAGTCGCGGCTCGCGCAGGAGTTCCTCGCCGGCCTCGACGGCGCGACCGTCGTTGGCGGGCGCTGCCTCTCGTACGGCGAGGGGATCAGCTACTGGCCCGTGACCGAGGTCGTGAAGCACCTCGCGCCCGAGGGGGTCGCCGGGCCGCTCGCGTCGATCCTCGGGGACGACTCCGCCGCCGCGTCGCCGGAGGAGATCGCCTGGGCGTTCCGCAAGCTGCTCGAGTCGGTCGCCGCGGAGCGTCCGCTCGTCGTCCTCTTCGACGACGTGCACTGGGGCGAGGCGACGTTCCTCGACCTCGTGGAGCACGTGGCCGACCTCAGCCGCGGCGCGCCCATCCTGCTGCTGTGCATGGCCCGGCCGGAGCTGCTCGACGCGCGGCCGACCTGGGGCGGCGGGAAGCTCAACGCGAGCAACGTGCTGCTGGAGCCGCTCGCGCCGGGCGAGACGGCCGAGCTGCTCGCGGCGCTCGGCGACGGCATCGACGAGGGCCTGAGCGCGCGGATCCTCGAGGCTTCCGGCGGCAACCCGCTGTTCGTCGAGGAGATGGTCGCGATGACCGACGACGGCGAGCGCGACGTCGCCGTGCCGCCGACGATCCAGGCACTGCTCGCCGCGCGGCTCGACCAGCTCGGGCCGGCCGAGCGCGGGGTGCTCGAGCGCGGGGCCGTCGAGGGCCAGGTCTTCCACCGCGGCGCCGTCGTGGCGCTCGCGCCGGACGAGCCGCAGGTCGACGGCCGTCTCGTGACCCTCGTCCGCAAGGACCTCGTGCGCCCGGAGCCCGCGCTGCTCCCCGACGACGACGCCTACCGCTTCCGGCACCTCCTGATCCGCGACACGGCCTACGAAGCCCTCCCGAAGGCGACGCGCGCCCAGCTGCACGAGCGGTTCGCAGTCTGGCTCGAGGAGCACGGGGCGGCGCTCGTCGAGCTGGACGAGATCGTCGGGTACCACCTCGAGCAGGCCTTCGGGTACCGCGCCGCGCTGGGGCCGCTCGACGACGTCGCGACCGCGCTCGCGGAGCGCGGGGCCGGCCGGCTGCTGAGGGGCGCCGAGCGTGCGCGCGAGCGGGGCGACGTCTCGGCCGCCGCCGCACTGCAGGGCCGGGCGGTCGGGCTGCTCCCGCCGGGAGCAGCCGCTGCGCCGGAGGCGCGCCTCGATCTGGCGATCATGATCGCCGACCTCGGCGACTACCAGCAGGCGGCGGAGATCCGGCGCGAGGCCGAGGCGGCCGCGCGCGCTGCGGGGGACGAACGCCTGCTCGCGCGCGCCGTCGTCGCCGCGGTCGAGGAAGAGGTGGGGAGCGACCCGACGGGGACGATGGCCGAGGCGCATGAGCGCGTCAGCGGCGCGCTGGCCGAGCTCGAGCGGCTCGGCGACGAGGAGGGCGCGATCTGGGCGTTGCGCATGCTGGGCAACTTCAGGGCCTGGTCCGGCGACGGCGTCCGCGCGAGCGAGTACTGGAGCGAAGCGCTCGCGCGAGCGAAGACCGCCTTTCCGCGGCTCGCCGACGACATCCGCGTCTGGCTGATGTGGGCGGGGTGGTGGGGGCCGATGCCGGCCGACGACGTGCTCCGGCTTTGCGCGGAGGTCGAAGCGGAGACGCGCTCGATGCGGATTCGCGCGCTCGTGACGATGGTTCGGGCCGCGACGCTCGGGATGACGGGGCGGGTCGAGGACGGACGGAACGCCCTCGCGGAGGGGCGCGCCCAGCTGCTCGACCTCGGCGACCGGCTCTTCTGGTCGGGGACGTCGATGATGGTCGCCGAGCTCGAGCTCTATGCGGGCGACTACGAGCGAGGCCTCCACGCGCTCGCCGGCGGGCGCGAGGTGCTCGAGCAGCAGGCCGGCACGGGCTACCTCTCCACGGTCGTCGGCTTCCAGGCGCATCTCAGCGTGAAGCTCGGGCGCGACGAGGAGGCGCTGGCGTTCGCCGCGCAGGCCGAGCAGCTCGGTCAGGCCGACGATTTCGAGCCGCACGCCCGCGCGCGCATCGTTCGCGGCGTCGTGAGCGCGAGGCGCGGCGACTTCGAAGCGGCGAACGCGCGGCTCGCCGAGGCCGCAGACCTGATCGAGCCGCGCGACTTCGTCATCCTGCACCTCGACCTCGCCTTCGCGCGCGCCGAAGTAGCGCAGCTCGCCGGGCGCGACGTCGAGGCGCGAACGGCGCTCGAGCAGGCGATCTCGATCGCGACGCCGAAGGGGCACGCGCTCGCGATCGAGCGGGCGCGCTCCGCGCTCGCGCGGCTTGGCGGCTAGCGCCTCGAGAAGCGCGCCTCGAGCAGCGCGGCCGCACGGGCGAGCACGTCGAGCTCCTCGGCGGACAGGTCGTCGAGCCGCGAGGCGATCCGTTCGATGCGCGACGCGCGGGCACGGTCGAGCAAGCGGCGTCCCTTCGGCGTGGGCTCGATGCTCACCGACCGCCGGTCGCGCCCGTGTGGCCGCCGCCGCACGAGCCCGTCGCGCTCGAGGCCGTTGACGATCCCGCTCATCGTCGCGGAGCGCACGCCCTCGGCGGCGGCGAGCTCCCCGAGCGTGAGCGGGCCGCGGAAGACGACCACCGAGAGCGCGGAGAGGCGCGCGCGGCTGAGGCCGGCGGCGCGGTCCTCCTCGGCGGCGCGGCGGAGCACGTGGATCGCGGCGGAGTGCAGGCGGTCGGCGACCTGGTTGCGCTCGTCCATGTAGATAGGTAGGCTACCTAATTAATCGGGCGAGAGGAGCGAGCTGATGAGTGAGGCGTTGCAGGCCCTGTACGTGGGCGACGAGGAGCGCGGCCGCGCGTTGCTGCCGCCGGACGAGGACGTCTCGGTGTTCGAGGCCGCCGCGTTCGGGCGAACCGACCGGCTGCGCGAGCTCCTGCGCGACGACCCGTCACGGGCGACCGCCTTCTCCGACGACGGCTTCACGGCGCTCCACCTCGCCGTCTTCGGTCGGCAGGAGGAGGCGGCGCGCGTGCTGCTCGACGCCGGCGCCGACCCGAACGTGCTCGCGACGAGCGAGCTCGCGCGCGTGCCCCCGCTCGGCACGGCGGCATTCGTCCGGTCGGTGCCGCTCGCACGGCTGCTGCTCGACCGCGGTGCCGATCCGAACGGCCGCGGCGAAGGCGGCTTCACCGCGCTCCACACGGCCGCGCAGAACGCTGACGAGGCGCTCGAGGAGCTGCTCGTCCGGCGCGGCGCGGATCCGTCGGCCGCCACCGACGACGGCCGCACGCCGGCCGACCTCAGGCCGTAGCGACGAGCTCCGCTCCGGCGACCGGGTCGCCGCCGAGCAGTCGCGCGTGGGCCTGCGCCGCCGCCGCGTCGGATGCGCCGGGGCCTGCGAGCCACACGGGGAGCTCGCGTGCCAGCCGCGCCAGCTCGCGCGCACCCGCCTCGATCGCCTCCGGTCGCGTCAGCGCGAGCACGACCGCCTGCGGCTTCAGCGCACGCGCCTCGTCCGCCACCGCCTCGAGCGGCGTGTCCTGGCCGAGGTACGTGATCCGCCAGCCCCGCGCGCGCAGCGCGAGGCCGAACGCGATCAGCGCGAGGTCGTGCAGCTCGCCCGGCGGGCAGGCGAGCAGCGCGTGCGGCCCGGCGCCCGCGCCCCAGCCGCGGGCGAGGCCGAGCAGCCGGCCGCGGACGAGCGAGCTGGCGAAGTGCTCCTGCGCGACCGTCGCCTCCCCGCGCTCCCACTCCTCGCCCAGGTCGTGCAGGTACGGGATCACGACCTCGGCGAGCAGGGTGTCCAGGCTGACCGACGCGAGCAGCCGGTCGAAGACGGCGTGCGCCCGGGCCTCGTCGAACCGGGCCAGCGCCTCGGCGAGCTCCCGCCGGCCCGCGGCGACGAGCCCGCCGTCGGTCTCCGGCGGCGGAGCGGTCGGTGCGAGGGCGCGCCTCGCGGCCTCGGCGGCCGCGAGCCCCTCGCCGATGTGCCGCTGCATCGACTGCACGCGCTCGACGTCGGCATCCGAGTAGAGGCGGAAGCCACCGCCCGAGCGCGCCGGGTCGAGCAGCCCGTAGCGCTTCTCCCAGGCACGCAGGAGCTCGACGCTGACGCCGGTTCGGCGGCTCAGCTCGCCGATCCGCAGGTAGCCGTCGACCGTGCTCATCGTTCAAGTGTACAGTATCTAGACAAAAACTTGACACGACGCGGACAGTCCGTGTACAGTCTCGACGCAACCTAGACGGAGGAGGGACAAGATGAAGCGCAATCTCGATCTGCTGGCCGGCGTCCTGCTGATCGTCGGCGGGCTCAACTGGGGGCTCGTCGCCGTCGCGGAGTTCGACCTCGTCGCCTGGATCTTCGGGCTCGACTTCGGCGAGACGAACGCGGCGACCCGGGTGGTCTACGGCCTCGTCGGCCTCGCGGCCGTGTACGGCGCGACGCGGCTGCCGGCGCTGGTCCGCCGGCAGAATGACCGCGTCACGCACCTCGCCGGGCCCCAACGCGCGGAGCACCGGCCGGCTGCCTGATGCGAGCCGAGGAGCTGCAGCGCGTCACGCTCTGGTTCCAGGAGACCGTGAACCTCGAGGCCGAGGAGCTCGAGGCATGGCTGGAGACCGAGGAGTCGCGGAGCGTCGGGTGGCGGCCCGACGGCCGCGGCGAGTCGGTCGGCCACGCCTCGGGCCGTCGCATCGTGCGGATCCTGCGGAAGCCGGAGCACGAGCTGACCGACGGCGACTACCAGCACATGGTCAGGGTCGTCGGCTTCGTCCACCGGCATCTCGCGCAGCGCCCGGCCGGCGACGTCAGGCACACGCGGTGGCGCCACTCGCTGCTCGACTGGGGCCACGACCCGCTGCTCAGCGGCTGAGCCGCCGGCCGGGTTTCCGGCCGTGGCGATCGGGAACGCGAGCGAGGTGCAGACGCGCCGGCTGGGACAGGGCCTCCAGTCTCCGCGCTCGGGCTCGGGTGCATGGGGATGTCCGAGTTCTACGGGACCGCCGACGAGGCCGAGGCGATCCGGACGATCCGGCGGGCGCTCGAGCTCGGGCTCACCTTCCTCGACACGGCCGACATGTACGGCGCGTTCACGAACGAAGAGCTCGTCGGCCGAGCGATCGCGGG
This sequence comes from Gaiellaceae bacterium, assembly GCA_035455605.1. Taxonomy (GTDB): domain Bacteria; phylum Actinomycetota; class Thermoleophilia; order Gaiellales; family Gaiellaceae; genus AC-32. The sequence goes on along the minus strand of DATIER010000004.1, from coordinate 2,195 downwards.
GCGGCGCGACGTGGTCGTGCTCGCGACGAAGTTCGGCAATGTCCGCGGCGCAGACGGCTCGCGGCAAGGCATCCGCGGCGACCGCGAGTACGTCCTGCGGGCCTGCGAAGGCTCGCTGCGACGGCTCGGCGTCGACCACATCGACCTCTACTACCAGCACCGCGTCGACCCGGACACGCCGATCGAGGAGACGGTCGGCGCCATGGCCGACCTCGTCCAGGCGGGCAAGGTGCGCCACCTCGGGCTGTCCGAGGCCGCGGCGGAGACGATCCGGCGCGCGCACGCGACGCACCCGATCACGGCGCTCCAGACGGAGTACTCGCTCTGGTCGCGCGACCCGGAGGCCGAGATCCTGCCGACCGTGCGCGAGCTCGGGATCGGCTTCGCCGCCTACAGCCCCCTCGGCCGCGGCTTCCTCTCGGGCCGCTTCCGCTCCCCCCACGACATCCCGGAGGGCGACTACCGGCGCCACCACCCGCGCTTCCAGGGCGACAACTTCCAGCGCAACCTCGAGCTCGTCGAGCGCGTGGAGGAGCTCGCCGCCGAGAAGGCGGTCACGCCCGGGCAGCTCGCGCTCGCGTGGGTGCTCGCACATGGCGGCGACGTCGTCCCGATCCCCGGCACCACCCGCGTCGGCCACCTGGAGGAGAACGTCGCGGCGCTCGAGGTCGAGCTGATCGGCGACGAGCTGGCGGAGCTCGAGTCGGTCTTCCCGTCCGGCGCCGCCGCTGGCGACCGCTACGCCGACATCTCGACGGTGAACCGGTGAACCGCTACGTCCGCCGGCTGCAGCGCTTCGGCAAGAGCTTCTCGGCCCGCCGCTCGAGAGGGCAGATGACGCCGAAGGAGTCGCAGGTGCCGGATCCGCGCACCAAGCCGAGCGGCCACGGCAAGAAGACCGCCGACAAGTGGAACCAGTGAGCCCCTAGATCGGTAGGGTCGCCCGCGGGGTCGCAACCGACCTGGAGGGAGACCCGTGGCCGCCGCCGCACCGTCGAACGACCCGCACACGATCGTCCTGATCCACGGCATGTGGATGACGCCGCTCTCGTGGGAGCACTGGGCCGAGCGCTACCGCGGGCGCGGCCACGAGGTGCTGGCCCCGGCGTGGCCGGGCCTCGACCGCGAGCCCGAGGCGCTCCGGCGCGACCCGTCGGCGCTGCACGGGCTCTCGCTCACCGACGTCGTCGACTCCTACGACGGGATCATCCGCGGCCTCGACCGGCCGCCGATCCTGATCGGCCACTCCTTCGGCGGCCTCGTCACGCAGCTCCTGCTCGACCGCGGCCTCGGCAGCGCGGGCGTCGCCCTCGGCACCGCGACGCCCAAGGGCGTGTTCCCGCTGCCGCTCTCGACGCTGCGCGCCGGCTGGCCGGCGCTCAGGAACCCGCTCGGCAGGAACCACGACGTCCCGCTCGGCCGCGACCAGTTCCACTGGTGCTTCACGAACGCGCTCGCCCGTGAGGACTCGGACGCCGTGTACGACCGCTACTACATCCCCGGCTCGGCGCGTCCGTTCTTCCAGGCGGCGTATCCGGGCAGCGCGACGAAGGTGAGCTTCGCGAACCCGCGGCGCGCGCCCCTGCTGCTGCTGACGGGCACGCTCGACCGCATCTGCCCGGCCTCGCTGAACGAGGCGAACTGGAAGAAGCAGCGCCGGGCGCCTGCCGCGACCGAGCACCAGGAGTACCCCGGCCGCTGCCACTACCCGGGCCAGGACGGCTGGGAGCAGGTCGCCGACCGGGCGCTCGACTGGGCGACCGCGAACGCGCGCGCGGCGTGAGCTCCCGCCGCGGCGCGTTCTCGATCGATCAGTAGCCGTACGAGGGCATCGGGTTCGACTTCGCGGGGGCCGTCGTCGAGCCGCTGGTGGCCACCGGCCGCCAGACGCCGACGTCCTTGAAGCCGTTGCCGTTCGTCTGCCCGGGCTTCGTGTCCTGCACGAAGCGGTACAGCGGCGCGCCGCGGAACGCGACCTGCCGCCTGCCGTCCGGCCGCTTCACGGCCGTGAGGCCGCTGACGCCGGTCGGCTTGACGCCCTGCGCCACGACGAGCGGCTTCCAGAGCGAGAGGCAGAACGACGTCGTGCAGATGAAGCGGCCGTGCCGCTCGGCGCTGAGCGAGTACAGCGTCAACCCGCTGCGGTTGACGAGGATCGTCTTGCCGAGCGAGGCGTTGTGCATCGTCTTCACGAC
>DATIER010000003.1:0-2408 GCA_035455605.1 Gaiellaceae bacterium | reverse complement strand
CGAACGCGCGCACGGATCGCTCGGATTCGGCGGCTTCGCGCCGCGCGAGGCGGACGACGTGGCGAGCAGGACGACCACGCTCGCGACGAATACCGTTGTCGCCCACCCCCGGCGCATCGGGTCGAGTTCGCGGGTCGGGATCCATTCCCTTCCGCGGCGCCGTGGCGCGCTACGCGCGAAGCGGCGTCTCGTCCAGGCGCCGCCGCAGCTCTTCGACGGACTCGAAGACCGCGCCCGCGCCTGCGTCACGGAGCTCCTGCTCCGAGAAGCCGCCGGTGATCACGCAGACGGTCTCGAGGCCGGCCCGCTCGGCCGCCTCGATGTCCCACGGCGTGTCACCGACCATCACGCCCTCGTCCGTGCCCGCCTTGTCGAGGGCCGCCCGCACGAGGTCCGGCTCCGGCTTCGTAGACGCGACGTCGTCATCGGTCGTCCAGCAGTCGGCGACGTCGCGCGCGTCGAGCAGGTCGAGGTAGTGGTCGATCTCCTTCTGCGGGGAGGAGCTCGCGAGCACGACCGTCGACCCGCGCTCGCGGAGATCGAGCATCAGCTCCCGCGCGCCCACGAGCGGGGCGACCTCGTCGATCAGGCGCTCGTACTCCTCTCCGCGGGCGGCGCGCACGGCGTCGCCGACACGGCGCTCCGCCGCCTCGCCGACGAGCGCGGGCACGAGCTGGTCGCCGCCCATGCCGACGTGCCGGTGGATCCGCCAGAGCGGGAGCGTGATCCCGCTCCGGCGGAAGGCCCGGTACCACGCGAGCGCGTGGTGGTAGTTCGCGTCGATCAGCGTGCCGTCGACGTCGAGCAGCGCCGCACGCGGCACTAGGACGGCGTGGCGTCCGCCTGCACCGACCGGCTCCGCTCGGAGTGCTCGCCCTCGGCGAACTCCTCGACGATCTTCGCGTTGAACGCCGGCAGGTCGTCCGGCTTGCGGCTGGTGACGAGCCCGTGGTCGACGACGACCTGCTCGTCGACCCACTCGCCGCCCGCGTTGCGGATGTCCGTCTGCAGGCTCGGCCACGACGTGACGCGGCGGCCGCGGACGACGCCGGCCTCCACCAGCATCCACGGGCCGTGGCAGATCACGCCGACGGGCTTGTTCTGCTCGAAGAACTCGCGCACGAACTGGACGGCGTTCTCGTCGGCCCGCATCGTGTCCGGGTTGCCGACGCCGCCCGGGACGACGAGCGCGTCGTAGTCGTCGGCGTGCGCCTCCTCGACGGTGCGGTCGACCTTGAACGTGTCGCCCTTGTCGTAGTGGTTGAAGCCCTGGATCCGGCCTTCCTCGAGCGAGACGAGCTCCGGCGTGGCGCCGGCCTCCTCGACCGCCTGCCACGGCTCGGTCAGCTCGACCTGCTCGACCATGTCGGTGGCGAGAAACGCCACGCGCTTGCCCTGCAGCTCGTTGGCCACGATGAAAACCCCTTTCGCTTGGTCGGGTGGTGCCTACGGAGCGGGAGGTGCCGCCGGCGGAGGCGGGTCTTCCTCCACGTACGTCGTACGCCGCACGGCGGGCCGATAAACGCGCCGCCGCACGACGCCGTCGGGAGCGCCGGGGTCGCCGTACCCAGGTGGGCCCCAGCCCTGGAAGAACCCTGGGCCCCACCAGCTGCGCCAGAGCACGAGCGAGATCACGAAGACGACGATCCCGACGACCATCAGGATCACTCCGACCACCTGCGGGTCGACGGTGCCGCCGCTCGTGTTGACGGCCCAGGTGAGGATCGCTCCGAAGGCGATCAGGATCAGGCTGATAACGATTCCCATGGCGGCGTTGGTACCCGCGGCCGCCGAGTTCCAACCGCCTATTCGGGCCCGCGGGTCATCTGGTCGATGCAGACGGTGACCGCGAGGATGAGCGCGTCATCCTGGCCGGGCGCGATCTCGATCCCGTAGGTGTCTCTGATCCGGAACCAGCGCTTGGAGATCTCCGCGACCTTGACGCCGCCGCGCTCGATCTTGTACTCGTGGTCGACGATGTTCCCCTTCGCCTCCATGTCCTCGCCGCCCTCCACATCGACCGAGAAGCGGTCGCGGAGCGGCGTGATCAGCGCTTTCTCGACCCGGGCGACGGTCTCGCCGCCGCGCTCGATGTCCATCGTGTTGCGGATGTGCAGCTTCTTTTCCTGCACCTTGAACAGCTCCGTGCCGGAGGCATCTTCGAGCAGGAGCGTCTTGCGCATGCGCAGCGCCTTGCCGTCGACCTTGAAGGCGCGCTCGCCCTCCTCGTTCTCGATCCAGTAGTCGTCGCCGATCGCGAACAGCTGCTCGCGCATCCGGTACTTCGTCCCGCCGTCATCCCGCCCGCGACGCAACAGTGGCATCGGCGCTCCTCCCGATCGCTCGACTGGTGCCGGATGCGCCTGGGAGGATTCGAACCTCCGACCAACGGCTTAGAAGGCCGTCGC
>DATIER010000002.1:0-2035 GCA_035455605.1 Gaiellaceae bacterium | reverse complement strand
CGAACTTGCCGCTGTTCGTCGAGAAGAAGAGCCGCCCGTAGCCGATCGCGGGCGGGAACTCGACGAGGCTGCCGGCGTGGTACGTCCAGACGCGGCGGAAAGGAGGCCGCAGCGGGATGTCGACATCGCGCGACCGCGTCGCGTCGAGCCCGTACTGCGGCCACACGATCGTCTCGTGCGGGGGCGGCGGCTTCGGCTTGGGCTGCGGGTGGTACTCGATCGTCGAGGAGCCGCGGATGTCGTGCTCCTGCTGCAGCCGATGGATGACGATCGCCGTCACCGCGCCCGCGAGCAGCACGACGAGCACGGCGAGCGCTTTCAGCAGGCGGCGCACGGCGCCGAACGGTACTGAGAGCCCGGCTCTAGCTGACGCGCCTCGACACGTTGTGGAGGGCTGAGTAGGTCATCCGGGCCTCCTTTGAGGCTGTGGGTCTGCGAAGGCTCACGCCCTGAAGGAGGACCCGGATGGGGCTTCACCGTAACGCTCGTCTCGGACTCGCTGGCCGTCGCGCGCTTGTCGCCGACGTGGAGTCGGGGTTGTCGTGTCGTTGCGCGGCGAGACGCCATGGCGTCTCGCCGACGACTGCCTGTAAGTGGTGGCGGCGCTGGTCGGAGGCGACGCTCCCGCAGCGGAGATCGCTCACCTGCCTTGAGGACCGTTCGTCGAGGCCGCATCGCTCGCCGCGACGGTTGTCGACGGTCGAGCAGCGGCGGATCTGTGCGGCCAGGCGCCGCTCTGGCTGGGGTCCGCGGCTGATCGCCGGCGAGACCGGTCACCCGCACGCGACCGTCTGGCGGACGCTCAAGCGGGCCGGGATCTCGCGGCCACCGAGGGAGCAGCGCGAGGCGCCCCGCCTCTACGAGTGGCCGTGCCCCGGTGATCTGCTGCACATCGACAGCAAACGCTTCGTCCGCTTCAGCCGGCCCGGCCACGCCGTCACCGGCGACCGTCACCGCACCGGTCGCGAGAAGCGGATGCGGATCGGCTACGAGTGGGTGCACTCGATCGTCGACGACCACTCCCGCTACGCCTACAGCGAGCTGCACCCAGACGAGCGGGCCGACACCGTCACCGCCTTCGTCGAGCGCGCACTCGCGCACCTGGCCGAGCTCGAGATCGAACCCAAGCGCCTGCTCTCCGACAACGCCTTCGTCTATCGACACAACCGCTCGCTCCGCGAGCTTCTGCAGGCGCAAGGGATCGAACACCGCTTCATCCGGCCGCGCCGGCCACAGACCAACGGAAAGGTTGAGCGCTACCAACAGACGCTCAAACGCGAATGGGGACTCGGCCGCGTCTACCGCTCCAGCGACCACCGCGGCCGAGCCCTGTCACACTGGCTGCGCTACTACAACGAGCGCAGGCCACACAGCTCACTCGGCGGCCAACCACCAATCAGCCGCGTCCACAACCTCCCGAGGCAGGACATCTAGTGCCTGACGATCGCCCGCGGCTCGACCGCGTACAGCCGCGAGTAGCCGTGGAAGAGCAGACGCATCCCGTTGCCCGAAACCGGGACGTAGTAGCCGTGCGCGTAGCGGAGCAGGACGCGCCCCGTGCGCGCGTCGACGCCGACGACCTGGTGCGCGAAGCTGCCGGCGTAGGCGACGCCGTCGACGACGGCCGCGGCTCCGGAGATCGCGCCGCCGGCGCCGACCTCCCAGAGCGTCCGGCCGCTCGCTGCCGACACTGCGTAGAAGACGCCGTTGTACGACCCGAAGAAGACGCGGCCGGCCCACGTCGCCGGCGACGAGTAGACGTACGCGCCGGTCGAGACGCGCCAGAGGTAGCGGCCGCCCGTGGTGAACGCCGTGAGCGACCCGCCGGTCGACGACGGGACGAAGACGCGGCCGGCCGCGACCGCGGGCGTCCCGTAGATCCGCCCGTTCACGCCGCCGACCCAGCGCGTCGCGCCGCTCGCCGCCCGGAGCGCCCAGAGCCGTCCGCCGTAGTCGCCGATGAAGAGCGTCGCGCCGCCGAGCGCCGCGCTCGACGTGATCTTCGCGCCCAGCGAGCGGCGCCAGCGCAGCCGGT
>DATIER010000001.1:0-10313 GCA_035455605.1 Gaiellaceae bacterium | reverse complement strand
CCTGGCTGCCGATGTAGATCCAGCTGCCGGCCGTCATCTGCCCGAACATCGTCAGGCCCAGCGCCTCGAGCCGCCGGAACTCGTCCCAGGTCGCCCAGCGCGGCACGAGCAGCGAGTTCGCGATCAGCACGCGCGGTGCCGAGGGCGTCGTGCGGAAGACACCGACCGGCTTGCCGCTCTGCACGAGCAGCGTCTCGTCGTCGGCCAGCGTCAGCAGCGAGCGCACGAGCGCCCGCAGCGCCTCCGGGTTGCGTGCGGCCTTGCCGGAGCCGCCGTAGACGACGAGCTCCTCCGGCCGCTCGGCCACCTCGGGGTCGAGGTTGTTAAGCAGCATCCGCAGCGGCGCCTCCGTCGACCAGGAGCGCGCGTGCAGCTCGACGCCGCGCGGGGCGCGGATGGCCGAGAGGTCGCCGCAGAGCGCCTCGACGGTCGCGTCGAGCGAGCCGGTCGTGCTCACTCGGGCTTCCGCTCCGCCGCGCGCTCCCGCTGCCGCAGGCGCCACCACGTCCAGCCGATCGCCAGCACCGCCGCGACGACGCCGCCGAGGAGCGAGCGCAAGAGGCTGCTGCCGGTCGCGTAGGCGATCACGATCACCAGCACGCCGAGCCCGCTGTACGCGAGGGCCGCGTCCCGGTACGGCCTCTGCGAGCGGCGCCGCTGCGGGTTCCTCCCGTTGCCGCTGCTCACCGCAGCTCCCCGGCCTCCGCCTCGACCGCCTCCACGAGCGATCCGTCCCGGATCGACGTCGCCACCGCCTCGATGTCGCCGGCGAGCGTGCGGTCGTCGCGCAGCCGCGGCGAGAGCGAGCGCACGTGCTCCCGAGCCGCGCGGACGCCGGTGCCCGGCTGCAGCGGCGCGAGGAACTCGACTCCCTGCGCGCCGGCGAGCAGCTCGATCGCGAGCACCCGCTCGGCGTTCGCCAGCACCTGCCAGGCCTTCAGCCCCGACGCGTTCCCCATCGAGACGTGATCCTCCTGGCCCGCGCTCGTGGGGATCGAGTCGACGGCCGCCGGGTGCGCGAGCACCTTGTTCTCGCTCACGAGCGAGGCGGCGACGTACTGGGGGATCATGAAGCCGGAGTTGAGCCCGCCGTCGCCGGTCAGGAACGCCGGCAGCCCGCCGGAGAGGCTCGGGTTCACCAGCCGCTCCACGCGCCGCTCCGAGATGTTCGCCAGCTCCGAGATCGCCATCGCGAGGGCGTCGAGCGCGAAGGCGAGCGGCTGGCCGTGGAAGTTGCCGTTCGAGACGAGCATCCCGTCCTCGACCAGCACGAGCGGGTTGTCCGTCGCCGCGTTCAGCTCGACCTCGACCGTCCGGCGCGCGTAGTCGAGCAGGTCGCGCGAGGCGCCGTGCACCTGTGGCGCGCAGCGGAGCGAGTAGGCGTCCTGCACCTTGTCGCACCAGCGGTGCGACTCGTTGATCGCAGAATCCTCGAGCAGCTGGAGCACGTTCGCGGCCGAGTCGCCCTGGCCGGTCAGCGGACGGAGCTCGTGGATCTGCGGCAGGAAGCTCGTCCGCGAGCCCTGCAGCGCCTCGAGCGAGAGGGCGCAGGCGATGTCGGCGGTCTTCACCAGCCGCTCGGCGCGCACGGCGCCGAGCGCGCCGAAGGCCGCCATGAACTGCGTGCCGTTGACGAGCGAGAGCCCTTCCTTCGCCTGCAGGCGCACGGGCTCGAGGCCGACCGCCGCCAGCGCCTCGGCGCCCGGCAGCCGCCGCCCGTCGACGGTCGCCTCGCCCTCGCCGATCAGCGGCAGCGCGAGGTGCGCCAGCGGAGCGAGATCGCCGCTGGCGCCGACCGAGCCGCGGCTCGGCACGTGCGGCAGGACGCCGCGGTTCAGGCACTCGGCGAGCAGCTCGACCGTCACGGCACGGGCGCCGGAGTAGCCCTTGGCGAGCGCGTTCGCGCGGAGGAGCATCGCCGCGCGGACGATCTCGTCCGGGTACGGCTCGCCGACGCCGCACGCGTGGCTGCGCAGCAGGCGCAGCTGCAGCTCCTCGGTCAGCTCCTCGGGGATCGAGCGGGAGACGAAGCGGCCGAAGCCGGTGTTGACGCCGTAGGTGTGCTCCTCGCGGCCGTGCGCGGCCTGCTCGACGATCTCGCGGGCGGCGGCCATGCGCTCGCGTGCGGAGCCGGCAAGCGCGACCGGCCGGCCGTGGACGGCGACCTCCCAGACGTCGGCGAGCGCGAGATCGTCGCCCGTCAGCGCCCTGCTCTCGATCATGCGGCGAGTGTATCCCGCCCCTGCCGGGCCACCTTCGGGGCGCCTTGGTCCCTGAGTACGGTTCGCCCGGCCTCCTCCCCTAGGCGATCATAAGCGGGAGTTGCGCGCGTGTCTGTCACGGAACGTGACGGATTCGCGACTTCGGCCGCGTCCCGGCTCAGGCGTCCAGAAGCCGCAGCTCGAGCACGCGCGAGGGGTCGAAGCCGTCGATCCGCAGCGCCGAGCCGGCCGCCGCCGCGGCGGCTCCCGCCGGCATCAGGCCGACGAGCTCCGAGCCGACGACCTCCGCCCCGCGCGTCGCCGCCTCCTGCTCGACCCGCGCCACGATCTCGTGCAACGCGGCCGCCTCCCAGTCTTCGACGTTCATGCTCACCTGGACGAGGCCGGCGCTCGGCAGGTCGAGCCCGAGAGCGCGCACGCCGGGAAAGCCGCCGCCGCGCTCACGGACGACCGCCGCGACCTCCCGCGCCGCGGCCAGCGGCCCGCGCAGGTTGACGTTGAACGCGATCAGCGGCCGTCGCACGCCGACCAGCACCCCGCCGGCGCGCTCCGACAGCCGCGTCGGCCCGAAGCCCGGCGCGACCTCGCCCGCGTCGACCCGGCGCTGCAACTCCTCCGGCCCGCCCTGCCGGAAGAAGGCAGGACCGCGGTCCTCGCCGAGCGCGCCGTAGAGGAACACCGGCAGCGCGAGCTCCTCGCCCACGCGCCGCGCCAACTCCAGAGCCGCCTCCCGCGCGCGCGACTCGTCGTCGGCGGCGAGCGGGACGAGCGGCACGACGTCGGCCGCGCCGATCCTCGGGTGCGCCCCGACATGCCGGCGCAGGTCGATGCGCTCGGCCGCGCACGCGATCGCCGCGAAGAGCGACGCGACCAGCTCCTCGGCCGACCCGACGAGCGTGAACACCGAGCGGTTGTGATCCGCGTCCGCGTGCACGTCGAGCAGCCGCGCGCCGCCGGAAGCGACGGCGGCGGCCAGCGCGTCGATCGTGGCCGGGTCGCGTCCCTCGGAGAAGTTCGGGACGGACTCGAGCGGCCGCGGCACGCGCGTAGTCTAGGAAGCGTGAAGGCCTACTACGACCGCCGCGCTCCCGAGTACGACGAGTGGTACCGGGGCGCAGGTCGGTTCGCAGACCGCGAGCGGGCCGGCTGGCAGGACGAGGTGGAGGCCCTGACGCGCGCGCTGGGCGAGCTTCCGCCGGCGCGCACGCTCGACGTCGCCTGCGGCACCGGCTTCCTCACGCGGCATCTACCGGGCGAAGTGGTCGGACTCGACCAGAGCGAGTCGATGCTCGAGGAAGCGCGCCGGCAGGCGCCGCACGCCGAGTTCGTCCAGGGCGACGCGCTCGAGCTCCCGTTCGAGGACGGCAGCTTCGGCCGCGTCTTCACCGGCCACTTCTACGGGCACCTCGACGGCGGCGACCGCGGGCGGTTCCTCGCCGAGGCGCGACGCCTGGCCCCCGAGCTCGTCGTCGTCGACTCCGCGCTGCGCGAGGACGTCGACCCCGAGGAGCGGCAGGAGCGGATCCTGAACGACGGCTCGCGCTGGGAGGTCTACAAGCGCTACTTCGAGCCGGCCGCGCTCGCGGCGGAGCTCGGCGGCGGCGAGACCCTCTTCGCCGGCCGCTGGTTCGTCGCCGTCCGCTCTTGACGCGGCGCCGCTCGCGCTACCGGTCGATCCGCTCGCTCCAGCGCGACAACTGGGTCTGTCGTGCCTGCGTCGAGGCGGGGTTCCCGCTCGAGTCGCTGCCGATCGTCCAGCCGTACCGCGGCCAGCGCGCGTACGTCTTCGGCCAGGCGCCCGGCGCGGTCGAGGGCGAGCAACGGCTGCCGTGGCGCGGGCGCGCCGGGCGCACGCTCCGCCGCTGGCTCGAGCTCGACGAGGACGAGTTCTACGCGACGTTCTATTGCGCCTCGGTCACCCGCTGCTACCCGGGCAAGTCGCCGGGCGGACGGGGCGACCGGACGCCGACGCCCCCCGAGCAGGAGCTGTGCTCCTTCTGGCGCGCGTGGGAGCTGCGCCTGATCCGGCCGCGCTTGATCGTCCCGGTCGGCGGGCTCGCCGCGCGCCGCCTGCTCGGGATCGCGCGCGTGACCGTGTGCGTCGGCCGCCGCTTCGAGCACGACGGCGCCGTCGCGATCCCGCTGCCCCACCCCTCCGGCGCGAGCAGCTGGCTGAACGACCCGGCCAACCGTGAGCGCGTGCAGGCCGCCGTCGACCTGATCCGGGTGGAACTGGCGCGAATCCGCCAGACCGAGATCGAGAGCTAGATTTCGAAGGTTGTCCGAGGTTCCGCGCTATCGCCAGACGTTCGCCCGCCTGCTCGGGTTCCTCCGCCCCTACCGCCGCTCGCTGATCGTCTCGATCGTCCTGGCGGCGCTCTCGCAGGGCGCCGCGATCTCGCTCATCTGGCTGACGAAGCACGTGATCGACGGGCCGCTCGCGCAGCGCGACAAGCAGCAGCTCTGGCTCTACGTCGGCGCCGTCGCCCTGTGCGGGATCCTGCGCGCCGCCTTCATGGCCGCACGCCGCCTGATCTCGGGCAAGCAGGCGCTGGCCGTCGAGATGGACATGCGGCAGGGGCTGTACTCACACCTCGTGCGGCTCTCGTTCGGCTTCTACGACCGGCATCAGACCGGGCAGCTGATGTCGCGCGCCACGGTCGACCTGCAGGGCGTCCGCTTCTTCCTCGGCTACGGCCTCATCTTCTTCTTCCAGAACGTGATCACGGTGGCCTCCGTCACCGTCGTCCTCTTCTTCTTCCAGTGGAAGCTCGCCCTGATCGCGCTGGCGATCGTGCCGGTGCTGGTCGTGCTCGCCTACCGCTACAGCCACCTCGCGCACCCGACGCTGCGCGAGGTGCAGCAGAAGCTCGCCGACGTCGCCACGGTCGCCGAGGAAAACATCGTCGGCGTCCACGTGGTGAAGGCGTTCGCGCAGGAGCCGCAGGAGTCGGCGAAGTTCCACGCGCGCTCCGAGGACGTCTTCCGGCAGACGCTGACGGCGAACCGCCAGCGCGCGCTCTACGTCCCGTTCATCGCGTGGGTGCCGCTGCTCGCGCAGGGCGCCGTGCTCCTCGTCGGCGCGCGGATGGTGACGAGCGGCGAGCTGTCGGTCGGCGGCTTCGTCGCCTTCAACCTCTACCTCGGCATGCTCGTGATGCCACTGCGCTCGCTCGGCATGTGGATCGGCCAGTCGCAGCGCGCCACCGCCTCCGGCGAGCGGATCTTCCAGGTGATGGACGAGCCGGAGGAGATCGCCGACGACGCGGACGCCGTCGACCTGCCGCTCGGGCGCGGCGAGGTCCGCTTCGAGAACGTCGGCTTCGAGTACCTCGAGGGGCATCCCGTGCTCGAGGGCGTCACGCTCGACGTGTCGGCCGGGCAGACGATTGCGCTGATCGGCCAGACCGGGTCGGGGAAGACGACGCTGACCTCGCTCGTGCCGCGCTTCTACGACGTCACCGCCGGCCGCGTGCTCGTGGACGGCGTCGACGTCCGCGACGTCAAGCTCGCCTCGCTGCGCCACGCGGTCGGCGTCATCTCGCAGGATCCGTTCCTGTTCTCCGCGAGCGTGCGCGAGAACATCACCTTCGGCGCGCCCGACCTCGACGACGCGGAGGTCGAGCGGATCGCCCGCCTCGCCCAGGCGCACGAGTTCGTCGAGCGGCTGCCCGACGGCTACGAGACGATCATCGGCGAGCGCGGGATCACGCTCTCGGGCGGCCAGCGCCAGCGCCTCGCGATCGCCCGGGCGCTCGCGGTCGACCCGCGGATCCTGATCCTCGACGACGCCACCGCCTCGGTCGACGCGACCACGGAGGCCCGCATCCGCGTCGGCCTGCGCGAGGCGATGCGGAACCGCACGACGCTGATCATCGCGCACCGCCTCTCGACGATCGCGCTCGCGGACGAGATCGTCGTGCTCGACGACGGCCGGATCGCGGCGCGCGGGACGCACGACGAGCTGCTCGACACGAGCCCCGTCTACCGCGACATCTACGAGCACGGCCTGCTGGAGCGCCAGTTCGCCGACGCCGTGGAGGCGCGCGCCGGTGAGGAGGAAGCGCTGGAGGCGGCGTCGTGAGGGTCTGGCAGCCGGGCGGCCACCTGACGCAGCAGCGCGGCGCGCAGGTCGAGGACTGGTCGTGGCGCAGCACGCGCCGCCGGATCGGGACGCTCGTCCGCCTGACGAAGCCGTACCGCCGGCGGACGATCCTCTCGCTCTTCTCGCTGCTGCTCGCGACGGCGACCGCGCTGGCGCCGCCGTACCTCTCGAAGTACGCCGTCGACGACGGGATCAAGAACCAGAACCTGTCGGCGCTGTGGTGGATCGTCGGCGCCTTCCTGATCGCCGGCCTCCTCAACTGGGGCATGAGCTACGCGCAGACGTACCTGACCGGCTGGGTCGGCGAGCGGATCCTGGCCGATCTGCGGAACCGGCTCTTCGACCACCTGCAGCGGCTCTCGCTCGGCTTCTACGAGCGCAACCGCGCCGGCGTGATCATCAGCCGGCTGACGAACGACGTCGAGGCGATCGACCAGCTCGTCACCGACGGCGTCACCAGCCTCGTGCAAAACACGTTGACCCTGGTCGGGACGGCGATCCTGCTGTTCGTGCTCGACTGGCGGCTGGCGCTCGCGACGCTGATCGTCGTCCCCTTCATGAGCGTCGCGACGGCGATCTTCCGCACCCGCTCCGCGCGCGCGTACTCGGCCGTGCGCGAGCGGCTCGGCCTCGTCACGGCGACGCTCGCTGAGGACATCGCCGGCATGCGGGTCGTGCAGGCGTTCACGCGCGAGCGGACGAACATCCGCAACTTCGAGCAGGTCACGGAGCGCTACCGCGACGCGAACATGGAGACCGTCGTCCTGAACGGCCTCTACTTCCCGTTCGTCGACCTGCTCTCGACGGCCGCGCTCGTGATCGTGCTCGGCTTCGGCGGGCACCTCTACTTCCAGGACGCCGTCACGCTCGGAACGCTGTTCGCCTTCATGCTCTACGTGCAGAACTTCTTCGACCCGGTGCAGCAGCTCTCGCAGCTCTACGGGACGTTCCTCTCGGCGACGGCCGCGCTCGACAAGATCATGGACGTGCTCGACCAGGAGCCCGAGGTGCTCGACCGGCCGGGCGCCATCGAGCTGCCGCGGGTCGAGGGCCACGTGCGCTTCGAGGACGTCCGCTTCGGCTACGGCGACGGCCCCGAGGTCCTGCACGGGCTCGAGCTCGACGTCCCCGCCGGCACGACGGTCGCGCTCGTCGGCCACACCGGCGCCGGCAAGTCGACGATCGCGAAGCTGCTCGCGCGCTTCTACGACCCGCGGCACGGGGCGCTGACGATCGACGGCCACGACCTGCGCGACGTGACGCAGGCGTCACTGCGACGGCAGCTCGGGATCGTGCCGCAGGAGGGGTTCCTGTTCGCCGGCACCGTGACGGAGAACATCGCTTTCGGCCGTCCCGACGCGACGCCGCACGAAGTCGTGAGCGCGGCCGAGACGGTCGGCGCCAACGACTTCATCCTCCGGCTCGAGGACGGCTACGAGACGCAGCTACAGGAGCGCGGCACGCGCCTCTCGCTCGGACAGCGCCAGCTCGTCGCGCTCGCCCGCGCGCTGCTCGCAGATCCAAGGATCCTGATCCTCGACGAGGCGACGTCGTCGGTCGACATCGGCACCGAGCGCAAGATCGAGCAGGCGCTGCGGACGCTCCTCGCCGGCCGCACCGCCTTCGTGATCGCGCACCGGCTCTCGACGATCCGCGACGCCGACCTGATCGTCGTGCTCGAGCACGGGCGCGTCGTCGAGCAGGGCACGCACGACGAGCTGATGGCACAGCGCGGCCTCTACACGTCGCTCTACGGCGACTGGGCCGCCGACGTCGCCTGAGCCCGCGCGACTTCGTGACGACCGCGACTCGTCCCTGAGACGAGGGATCGCAGCGCCGTCGCGGCGGCCCGATCCTCGGGTCGGTGATTCGCGCCCGCCTCGTCCTGCCCGCGTTGTGCGCCGCGGCGGTCCTCGCGCCCGGGGCGCTCGCGTGCCCGAAGGGCTACTCGTACGCCGGCCTCTACAGCCCCTCGCGGGCCTCGGGCATCGCCGCGACCATCAGCCTGCTCGCCGCGCCGGCGGCGTTCGGCCGGACGAGCCACGTCGCCGGGTGGGTCGGCGTCGGCGGCCCCGGGCTCGGCCCTGAGGGCGCCGACGAGTGGCTGCAGGTCGGGCTCGCGACGTTCGGCGGCTCGGGCGACGGGCGGCTCTACTACGAGCTCGCCCGGCCGGGCGCGCCGCCGCAGTACCAGGAGCTGGCCTCCGGGATCGTCCCCGGCATCCGGGTGCGCGTGGCCGTGATGGAGCTGCCCTACGCGCGTGACCGGTGGGTCGTCATCTCGCCCGGCGGGATGTCGGGCCCGTTCTACCTCCCGGCCAGCCACCGTGCGTGGGCGCCGGTCGCGACCGCCGAGAGCTACGCCGAGACGCACCGGTGCAACCGCTACGCGTACCGCTTCGCCGGCCTGCAGCTCGCGGGCGCGAACGGCACCTGGCGGACGATGCAGCGGGCGGAGACGCTGGAGGATCCCGGCTGGCAGCTCCGCCGCAGCGGCGCCGCGTTCAGTGCCACCGCCGCCTGAGCGCGGCTACACTGAGGGCCGCCGCAACGGCACGTTGCGGGGTCGTCTAACGGTAGGACGCTCGGCTCTGGACCGAGTAGTCTAGGTTCGAATCCTAGCCCCGCAGCCTCGCGCGAAGCCCCGCCTGAGCGGGGCTTTCTCGTCGGCTCAGCCGCGGTCGCGCACGCGTCGCTCTTCCGGCGAGAGGTCTTCCTGGGGCGCCCCGCCCGGGCCGCTCATCACCACGCCGTCCTCCTCGACGAGGTCGCGCGGATCGGCGTGGCGGTAGTCGTCGCTCTGCACGCCGCCGCGCGGGTCGCCCTCGACGTCGAGCGCGTGCGGATCGCCCTGCTGCTTGTCCGCGCGGTGCTTCTCGCCGCGCCTGAACCATCGTCCGAGCATGGTCGTGTTCTGCCCGATCGTCGCTACACTACGCCTCCGCCGGGCGCATTCGTCTAGTGGCCTAGGACACCGCCCTCTCACGGCGGCGGCACGGGTTCGAATCCCGTATGCGCCTTTTCGTGTCACAAAGTCCCGCCGTTTTGGCTTGGTTGAGCGGGTCATTTGTGACAGGCGTGCCGGGAAAGTGCATCGCGTGCAGACCCCGGTGCATACCTCGGGACCAGCATTCGGGCATGCGAGCGGTCAGGGGACAAGGACGCTCGCCCAGCGCAGCGAGCTGTATCCGGCGGCCGCCGACTCATGTCGCCCGTCCCGCTGTCGATACTCGATTCGAATGAAGCGCCACCGCCCGAATGTGAACGCGCCCGCCCCGATGTGCTCAAGCCGGACACCCTTCTCCTCGTTCCACTTTCCGACCACGACCAACTCGATCTTCCCGGCGCTGGAGTGATGATCGAGGTCGAACACGAACAAGCACACGAAATCCTCAGCAGACGCCTCAGCGACGGCCGCCTGGCCTGCCCAACGGGTGCTGGCCCTACAGTCGAATCCTGTTCGCCTAGGCTCTTCGCCTCGCGCGTCGACGCACATTGGCGGCCTTCGGGCTTTCGGCCGGGGTCCTGGCAGTAGGGCCAGCCCGACCAGCTTACTTCCTTGGCGCCGCCCGGCCCCTCTCGACGTCTGCTCTACTCTTGCCGCAAACCAAATAGGAGATGGCACATGTCACTCGGGGACGAAGTCGACGAGGTCTTTAGACGCGAGGTGAAATCTCTCCCCGCTTACGCGAAGGCGCAGTCGGCGAGTGGTTCCGGAGTTGCCCCGCCAGTCGATGAGATGAACGAATTGCTCATGGGTCTTGCAAACGCGGCGCAACGTTCGTTTCACCTGCTCGCCGAGCGCATTGAGAACATGCAAGGCGCCTAGGCCTCTGGGGATCAGGCGGCGTACCAGGGCGAGCGACCGCCGAGTCACCTGCTGAGGTAGATGCTGTGAAGCGGGCCTCGGTCCAAAGTCCTCCTCGACGAGGATCAATGGCCCTCCGGTGAAGTGAACGCGCGTCGGCATTTACAGCCTCCACCTC